>JACQOF010000021.1 GCA_016202645.1 bacterium | reverse complement strand
GCCGCCCCGGATCACGGCAAGAAGAGCCGTGCAAATGTAGGGCAGACCTTTGGAGGGGGCCCACCGGAATATCAACGAGTTACGCCGACAAACAGCCTCCAGTAGCGAAAGTCAGGCTAACCTCTTGATTCTGCGAGGGCATGGTTCCAATTCCTGGCCTCCCCCTGCCGCGGGGTGTACCGTACTGGGTTGCCACCCTCGTCACCTTGGGAGCAGCCGGATTCGCTCGGCGCGAGACGCTCAGCCCCGGACGGTGGCCCGGGACACCGAGTTGGGCCGGATCGCCAGTAGAAGGGGACTACCCGGTAGCACAATTTTCGCACTTGTTCGGAGCGGGCCAGCGCTCCCTTCTCTGATCCCACTGCGTGCGGGAACCTCGGAAATATGTTTCATAAGTGCCCTACGCCCCCTCCATACTACCCCCTGAAGCACTCACCCCTCTCGATCACCAAGAGAGCTCCTCATGCGTTCCACCGAGCGAGGACCTCGTTGAGGTACATGTGCACGGGCCCTCTGCGGAGCCGCGGATGGGCAAACTGATTCGCGTAGCTTCGCAGGCAGCCATAGCAGCTTGCGTCCTGGGCGCATCCGCAAGAGCCATCGATCCGGTCACGGGCACGCTCCAGACAAAGGCGAAACATGGCCTGATCCTCGAGTCTGGCCACCAGGCCAGCTCCTCCGGGCACGTCGTCGTAGAGGATGATCTCTGGGATCTCGTCGCCCTCAGTGGAGCGGACGGTCACGCTCAGGTCCTGAAGTGGGATTTCCAGGACCACATGCGCGCCGTGGAGCAGCGAATAGGCGAGCGAGTAGCCAAACCAGAGCAGACCGTCGGGCACACCGGTGAGCCCCGACCGGTGGTGCAAGCGAACCCGGAGCACATCCGTCACGAACTCGTGGCCGAGTGCCACGCGCTCAGGCGTACCGTTGCAGGGGCGTCCCAGAGGGGTCTTGTGTCCTCTTGCTTGCTCTTGCATGCCGGCACCGCACGTCGGACAAATGAGGAAGCCCTGGCCCTTTCGCCCCTCGCATAGGACGACGAGCCTCCCGGGGGATGCCTTCCGCACGCTCGCGATGCCCGCCATGTCGATCGTCTCCGGCTCCATCCCGCCAGGTCCCAGAAAGTAGGGGCGGGTGGTGTACACGCGGCCGGGCCGGTAGCTCGGATCCTCGGGCGCCTTTCGTTCGGCGACGAAGCCGAAGATCGGATCTACGTACACACTGCGGCGCGCCTGGTCGCAGCAGGGTTGTTGGGGCACCGAATCCTCGCGTTTCCAACTGACGAAAGTTCCGTGACGAGTGCATTTCAGGTACTCGCGCCAGCCCCACTCCCGCTCGGCAACCCTCTTCAGGCCGTAGGAGGTCCAAAGCTTCTTGTTGGCGACGAGCTTGCACCCCGGTGCGAACTCGGCAACGGCGATGGACAAATCCCGCTGCAGAGAGACCTCGCTGCTCTCCTGGCTTATGTTCGTCCGCGAGCGCTGTAGATCCAGTTCGACCACATCCACTGGGAAGCCATACTTCGGGATCACAGCCTTGCGGGAGAGGAACGAGATCACGTCCTCTCCCTTGATCGTCTCGGCGCGACGTCGCGCCCAATCGGCGTCCTGGTAGCGTCTTTCGTTCCGAGCCTGCTCCTCGAAGTCCTCAACCTTCGCGTAGTCGCTGGAAACCTCGCTTTCCGCGCCCGCCAGGCGCCCTTGTGCATCCATGATGGCTTGTACCCAATTCCCGTCACGGAGGCCGAGGTGGCGATGGAGCTCCGGCGGAACTACGCCGCACAGCCGAGCTTCGAGATCGCTGCGGTGCTCTTGGACGAAACGTGTGACATCGCTCACGGCGTGCGGCCGCCTCATGTCTTCCAGAAAGCTTCCCACGGTTTCGAAGCGCTGGCGATTCCCGAGCGCCCGAAAGAACTCGGACAGGACAACCGCCGCGATGTGCCGCAGCACGATTTTCTCGTTCGTGACCCGAAGTACCGGCGGCGTGGTCCGTCCTGCCAGCAGTTCTCGTGGGTCCTGGAAGTGCGCAAGGTCGTGGGGCCTGCGGCGACAGTAGGTCACCGCGAAGCCAGGACGAGCGGGGCGCCGTCCTGCACGACCGACCCTCTGGGCGTAGTTGAACGGCTCAGGTGGTACGTTCCGCAGGAAGATCGCGTCCAAGTCGCCAAGATCGACGCCGAGTTCGAAGGTAGTAGAACAACTCAGGAAGTGGATGCGCCCCTTCTCGAAATCCTCCTGGAAGGTTCGCGCCTTCTCGCGCTCGATCTGTGCCGTGTGCTCCTCGGCGCGCAACCGTGCCGGCAGCGCCTGCTGGTACACGAACCTGTAATGGTTGGACGCGAGGATCTGGTCAGCGGCAGACACAAGGGACAGGGTTCCCGGACACGCGTGGCGGGCGCACACTGCACGAACGGACAAGGTCTGATAACGGCCGCAGGTCTCGCAGCGATAGAGACGCTCGACGGACTCGACTATGCGAAGCCGCCACCAGGCAGGGTCCGCGCGCCGCGCGTCAGCAACCTGGATGAGGAGGCGCTGCTCGCCACCGGCCCCCTTGAACGCCTCCCACATCTCGCGGAGAACCTGCTGGGCCGCTTCGACCTTCTCCTGAGCGCTCGCCGGAGCGCCCTCGCAGGTCGCGAGGACGCGGGTGAGGAACCCGACTCGCCTCGTTCGGGGTCCGTCCCAGGCCTTGACGTTCCGACCCCCGCCGATCTCGACCCTGGACTGGGAAGCGTTCAATCCGAGGTCGTCCCAGGATAGGTTCACCCCTCGATCGGCGCGCAGCTCTACGGCGAAGTCGGTCCGGATCGAGTCCAGGAGCCATCGAAAGAGGTCTCTCGCCTCCGTGTCCTCCAGCGACCACGGAGGCTTCGACAGCGAATCCGGAGTCCTCAGGTCGCTCGGAAGGATTGGAAACCAGCGGACCAAGCCAACCCCCTCCAGCGAGATCCGAGGTTCGTCTGTCACAAACTCCCGGAACACGAGCTTCCATGCATCTCTCAATGCCTTCAGGTCATCGGCTGATGCCGGGATGACTTCGTGTTTACGCAGCTCTTTCATGAGCCGTGTCGCGAGGGTGCCAAGCGACACTTCTTTGTAGCCCTCTTCGGAAAGAGCACGCGCGCACGCGAGTAGTAGGTTGCGTCCTAGGATCGACTCGTAGCTTCTTTCGAGGTACCACGCGAAAAACGCTGCTTCCTGCCGACCGTCCACGAAACCGAGGATCTTCCGTCGATCCTTGGGCAAAGATCGATGCAGGGCCGTAGCCACCACAGCGTTCGGCCCGTCGTTTCCGTGCACGATCTCCCGTATGGGATCCGGTCCGCGGTACCCGCACGCTCCGCACGTCCGTACTTGGTCTTCCGCCGCCTCGCGCAATGGCTCCTCGACGACGTCGATTACAGAGTCGTGGCCGCAGGCTGGATCGGCTGGTCTCTCGCTGGGTCGCGAAATGGCGCCGCAAACCGCACACAACCGAGACCGGTTCCGCGCTTCGTTGCCGTTTTCTTCACCATCAATGGGACGGAAAAAGGAAACGGTGAACTCGTCGTTCCCGTAGTCTCGGAGGGCCTCGCGGAGATAGCCATTATCCCGTCGTCCCACGAAGTAGTGCTGCCCACATTCCCGGCACAGGGCGACCTCAAACCACGAGCCGCGAGGGCCTTCCTGTCCGGACGTCTCGCCGCTCTGTCCGCGGGAGAGCTCCACCCGCTTCGCCGGCCAACAACTCACAAACGCCCCTTCGAGAGCCCGCAGGAACAGATGGTACCGAAGGGAGAGTAGGGGTGTTCCTGAGTCCGAATCCTGCGTGCTTGTCACGAGGTGTAGGAAGTGTTTCAGGGCTTCCACGCGATCATTGTCGGGGAGCTCGCCAAACAGCGAGTTCGCGGCCTCCTGCACGTCCTGCGGAGTAGACAGGAGCTCCCGAAGCCGCGACACCCGCACGTCGGCGGTGAGGAGACACTGCAGCCGTTCCTGGAGGTTGGAGCCTCTGGAAAGTGGAATGGCCTGTTGGGAGGCGAGATCCCGAAGTTTCGTCTCGGCCTCCGACGGATCTGAGTCCATCGTCCGTGAGATCGCCGCATAGTTGTCCGCCGAGAGCCGGACCGATCCCTGCGAGGACACTTTCGCGATCTCCTCGAGAATCACCTCGGCCTCGGTGAACGGCTCCCCCAAGAGGTCCTGCGCGAAGCGCGCCAGGCCCGCACGATTCTCCTCCCCGCTCCCGAGGGTGGCGCTCGTCGCGACGCACTGGAGATTCCTATTCAGGCCACCGTCGCGGAGCCGCTGCTTGAGACGGCGCAAGAGCATCGCCATCTCCATCCCCTTGGTGCCGCGGTATAGGTGTGCCTCGTCAAGCACGCAGAAGCGCCAACTGGCCCCGCGTCCATCGTCAAAGAGGGGGCTGTCGTCCGGACGTAGCAGAAGGTACTCGAGCATCGAGTAGTTCGTGAGCAGGATGTCAGGAGGCCGCGTCCACATCTCCGAGCGCAGCACGAGCTCTCCCGGGTTTCGGTCCTCGAGATGCTGTCGTGGGTTCCGCCGTGGGTCCCTCTGGTGCTTGGGAGTCTCGCCGGTGTAGCGCCCGAAAGTGAACGAGAACCGGCTACCGTTTTCCTCAAGGCGCTTCGCCAACTCGCCGAGGCGGCGCCGCTGATCGTTCGCGAGAGCGTTCATCGGGTAAAGGATCAGCGCCCGCACACCCGGCGTTCGCTCACCAGCAAGGCTCTCCCGGTACAGCGCCAGAAGGATTGGAATCAGGTAGGCCTCGGTCTTGCCACTCCCCGTTCCAGTGGCAACTACGACGTTTCGGCCCTCGGCGAGGCATCGGATGGCCCGCTCCTGATGAACGTAGAGCATCCGGTCCGGGTCCAGCGAAGCCGCGAAGCCGACGTCGACGTTTCCCCCCAGCAACTCCGTGAGAAGCTTCTTCGTAGGCGTCTTCCTCCGATAGACGGGAGTCGACTCGAGGAATGGGCCCTTGACGAGCTGACCCCTATCGAGCGCATTCTCGAAGGAACGGCGCAGCTCAGGATCGCGAAAGTAAAAGCTCGTCTTCAGATACCCGTGGTACCGTTCGTGGATCTCACGGGTCATCTGGAGAGGGCCGGTGCGGGCGGTAGGATCTGACATCATGGATCACCAGGACCTGTTCCGTATTTCAGTTGGCGGGCGGGTAGTGCGCCAACGTTCCTCATGGCCTCGAACGTCTCAGGAAAGCTTACCCGCGCGAGTTCGGCGCGTCGCGCCCAGCGTGACGGAATCCTCAGACCCTGCCCCGATGCGGGGTGCTCGTCCATAACAGCAGCGAGCAGGCAGAGCGCCTCGCGCAAGAAGTCATCCCGTTTCGCGCCGTCGCACTGTCCGATTTGCCACCCTGATCGGTAACGGATCTGCCGTAGCTGGTCGATCATTCTCTTGTGACGACCCCCGCACCTGCACCGCGCGCGAGAAAGCACGGTCATCACACGCACTGGATCCAGGACTTCCAGCGCGAGACGAGGCCCAGCTTGGGCCACCTCGCCCGGCGCGGCAATCCGAGCGACGACAGCTTCCCAACGGGCAAGAGCATCGCCCTCCTCTGGCCAGGCCCACAGCTTGAGCTGGGCATCCACTATAGCGGTCGCGAAGAACCGCCCGAGATCCCGCAGGGGTAGCTCTACTTCGCCGGGTCGGCCCGGGACGTGACGAAGTCCCAGTCTTTGGTCCGGATCCATGCCGACGCGCACGTCCCTCGCCCAGGAAACGTGCGGGACCCGGACCCGCAGCACCCGTCGCGATGTGGCAGCGAAGTCCTTGACATGCAGATCGAGCGGACGATCTCCCCATGCGTTCGTGGCGTGGCTTGTGTCCTCATCCGCAACCGACCACCACACTCTGTTAACGCGGAGGCTGATCTCGACCTCTGCATCGCTCCTCTCCTTGATCATCCACAAAGTCTCATCGTAACGGGGGCATGGCGGGATCTGGAGGGAACATCCGTCAGAGGTTCTGGTGACCGAGAGACCGTCCGCCGCACCCCCGGTGAGGGGCGCAACCTCGCAGTCGGGACCGTGCATGAGATGTACACGCGCGGTACAGTGTCCGTCCGGGGCGGGCATGGGTGAGTGAGGACCCACCTGAATCTCGCGGAGTTGCGACGAGAATCGGAAGTCTAGGCTGTCGATAAGATCATCAGCGTCGTCGTAGAGCCGCACGAAGAACCAACCAGCCCCCTGAGCGGCAAGGCGGGGACGTAGCTCTTCGAAGTCCTGAGCATGGTGCCGCCAGGCTCGCCTCCCACCTCTGGGTCCTTCCTCTCCCACAACCGCCATTGCATATCCCATGTCTCGCACACAGCGAAGCCGCGGCGGTTCACGGCCAAAGAGCGGGCCGGCGTCAAGATGGGCGTTCTCCAGGGGAACTCCTTCCAGCTCGAATCCCGGTTCGGTCGTGGGCAGTGACTGGCGCTCTCCAGCGGCGGTAATGAATACTGGTGCTCCACCTATGGGATCGGGCACCTCGACGTGATGTGCACGACAGCGCGCTCCTACCACGTACTCCGGCGCCTGGATCTCGCGACGCGAAGGTTCGGAAGCGGGCTCCCAATCGTGTGGCGCCACGACGAGGAACCGCCCGCGGCTGAGGCGCTTCATGTAACTGCCCCGGCCGCGCTGTGACCCGAACAGCTTGAAGATCCGGAAGAGCTCGTCAGGAAACGTGAACGGCTCCCTGAGGTCTCCGTGCACTACGTCTACAGCACCGAGCGGTTCTATGAGGGGCCAACGCCCGGGTCTTTGCTCATCTTCTCTCAAGGAGGACCGCTGGGTAGCAGTCCACTGGTCGTCAGCCAAGGTCTCGGGGACCTCCAAGCCAACGACCCAGTTCATCCCCTGCCTCCAGCATACAAGCTCTGGCTTTGGTTTCCGCCTCGCCCCAGTACTCCTTCCTTCGTCTGTGGGCGAGTCAGAGCCACTTAGTTCCTCGCTACCGCGCGGTCTTCCACCCCGCTTCTCAGGTTCCAACTTGCGCCTGCCAGTTTCACCATGCTCCCGATTCCTCTTTCCTTTGAAAGGAGGATCCGAAGGTTCCCCGAGGTCAAAGCCTGTGATGTCCCGGACGGAGCCGTCTATGGGGTGGTCTTCCGTATCAGCGGTGCCGCTTCCCTTCGTAGCCTCAAGCTCAGATGCTCCGTCTCTGTCCTCGGGGCGATCTATGCCTCCATTAGCAGTAGGTCCGCCCTCAAGCGGCGCCTCCCCTGTTCCTTTCCGCTCCTGAACGGATCCGGTCAGTGCGCCAGAAAGGCCCGCGACTCCGGCTTCGGCCTCCTGTGGCCGCCTGGGTGCCAAGTCACTCGCGCCTGGCTCACCAGTGAGTATTCGGTGGGCCACGCATGCTGGCCCCTGCGTGCCAGAGGCCGAGGCCTCAGCGTCCGCGCTGGGTTGCCGCCCTGGTATCGATCGGGTTGGAGGCGTAGTTGACTCTTGGACATTCTCACGGTCGCCCGTTCGCCAGTCTGCCGGTGGCTCCTCTTCCCTTCTCAGGAGAAAACGCATCGCTAAGTCCCGGATCGCCGAGAGCAAGCGAAGGATCCGCTGGGCCCAAGAACTCATGTCCGAGCACACCTCTCAATACTGGCCCGGTGCCACGTCGTTTGGCCATCGGGGCGGCGGATCAGCCGTAAGCGGGACGGCGAGGACAATCACCGGCCCGCGGTGAGCGGCGAGCTCTAGCGCGTCCGCTCCGGCGACTTGTTACGCGTCTTCGACCAAGCGCAACTATCTCTCGTCGAACCCAACTTGGTAAAGAACAGGATTGAGGGATTCGAAGCGATCAACCGCCTTCTTGAGATCGCTGGCGGCGTTAGACCAATACCACACTTCAATCTTCCAGCTGGCGGCGTGGGCGTCCTCGGCCACCTGTACGAAATCAGCGTCACCGGCGACCATCACGATAGTCGTTGGCGGCTTCTCGGTCAATACGAGCCGGCCTATGTCGAGGCCCATCCGCATATCTACACCTTTCTCCTTGTTGAAGATGTTTCGTTTGAACACCCTCACGTCGAATCCTTTGGCTCTGATAATCTTCCATACCGAGTCGTTTGGGGGAGGCTCTGATCCATACAGCTTCGGCACGGCGGCAAGCTCGCGCCCGTCAAGAACGTGTTGCAGAAGCTTCCCATATTCGATCCGGTACTGGTAATTCGACCGAACGGGGGGCTTGGTACTGCGACCCGCAATTTTCTTGCCTTCGATCCAAACATTTGAGTTGTCAACGAAGACATACACCTTGTCGGGCACTGTCCCCTCCCTGCCGTCTCGCCAAGACGTCTGACTATGATTGCAGCCATACGAAAAAAGGTACCGGACACCATTTAGGGCCTAACCTCCTTATTCTGCGAGGGCATGGTTCCAATTCCTGGCCTCCCCCAGCCGCTGGGTGTACCGCACTGCGTTGCCACTTTCGTCACCTTCCGAACAGCCGGATTCGCTCGGCGCGAGATGCTCAGCCCCGGACGGTGACCCGGGACACCGAGTTGGGCCGGATCACCAGGAGGCCGCGAGGGGCCGATCAACCTCAAGCTATGCACTGGAACCTCAGCGGTTCCCTGCGGCGAGGAAGCGACCGACTGGAGGCGACCTCACCCCCAAGGAAAATGGATATAGCGGGTGCCGGAACAAAGGAACCACGGTGGCCCGGGGGACCGTGGTGGGGTGGGCGTCCTCGCGGGACACCGGTTCTGCGCGGATGCGGTGGTGGGGTACGGGGGAGAGCCTACCTCTGGTGATTGCCCGGGGTCAAGCGGAATCCCGTCTGGGGGGGCACATCTCAATCTTCAATCCTTACACCTCCTGGGTCTGCGCGCTCCCGAGTTGTGATTGGCGCGAGCAAGACGTCGGCGTCTGCGATGTCAAGGATGACCACTGCCGGACGCCGCTTTGCCTGCTATGAGCTCGATTGTACTTTGGGGACCCGGCTTTAGTGGCTTTTCTCTATTACACGAGCACTTGCCGCCGGCGCGCCAGCTCGCTCTGGCCCCGCGGAGCCCCTCTGGGTTGGGAGAGTACCCCGTATCCCGAGCATCCCTGCGTTCTCCTAGCAACAATCTGTTCCGCCCACACCGCCTCCGGGGGTACCTGACTGCCCGACGGCTACCAAGACCGGCTCACAGAAATGGGCGCCGGGGAGCCGGGTGCGAACGCACCACTCAGAGGGCGGGAATGGCGGAAGGAGAAGGAGGATGCAACGCATACATGGGTGCCCGAGCACGCTTGCCCCGGGACCTATGCGGCCGCGCGACGACGTGTGCGGCTGGCCCATTCGAACCGCTTTTTCAGATGATTGCACTCGCTGAATT
>JACQOF010000017.1 GCA_016202645.1 bacterium | reverse complement strand
GTGTGTCGCCGCGTTTTTTCGCCGCATCGATTGAGGCCACCATTTTCCGGCCGGCGGCGGCTGACGCGCACCGGACGGGCGACGCTTCGACGGCTTGGACAAATTTCGGCGGAGCGGAGGATTCAGTCCACTCCCGGCGTGGCGCGGCGACGGGTCCGAGGTTCGTGACATGCGACAGCCATGAAATGCCGAACGGCCGGAGGAGTTCCTTGCAGAGCGCGCCCGCGGCTGTACGCGCGGCGGTCTCGCGGGCGCTTGATCGCTCGATGACGTTGCGGATGTCGGTGTGCCCGAATTTCAGAACGCCGGCGAGGTCGGCGTGGCCTGGCCGCGCCAGCGTGATCGGATCACAGCCTTTCGGCGGCTCGCCCTCGACGGCCATCTTGGCCTGCCAGTTGACGTAATCGAGATTTCGGATTTCAAAAGCGATGGGACTGCCGAGGGTCCTGCCGAAGCGGATGCCCGACAGGATTTCCACGGCGTCTTTTTCGATTTTCATCCGGCCGCCGCGGCCGTGGCCGCCCTGGCGTTTCCGGAGTTCCGCGTTGACGCGGCGGAGGTCGATGGGAACGCCCGCGGGCATGCCGTCCAAAATTGCGACGACCGCCTTGCCGTGCGACTCGCCGGCGGTCAGAAGTCTCAGTGAATCCATGTCGTCCTCGAATCTTTCAGAAGTTGTAAATGGCCAACAACCAGTCGCCCGCAAATGGGGCTATGGCGGCGCCGATCGCCAGGGCCGGGCCGAAGGGCATGTAGTCCTTCCGGCCTTTCCGACCCGCCAGCATCAGGGCCACCGCGATTGTGCCGCCGATGAAGACGCCGAGCAGGAGCGCGGCCAACTCGTAACGGGGTCCGAGAAAGGCGCCGGTGAAAGCCGCCAGCTTCACGTCCCCGAGGCCCATCGCTGACAATCCCTGCTGACGGTACCATAACGCGCCGAAAAATTGAATCACCCAGAGAACGCCCGCGCCGGCGAGGAGGCCGAGGAAAGAGGCGATGAGGCGCTCGAGCATCCCGCCGTGCAGGGGATGATGGCCGGCCAGCGACCAGGCCAGAAAGATCAGCATGCCGGGATAGGTCATGACGTCGAAGATCAGGAAGTGGTCGATGTCGATGAAGGTGATGACAATGAGGGCCGAATAAAAAACGGCGTAGGCCGCGGCGCTCGACGGGTCGCCAGCACGCCAGAAAAAGGCGTGGCAGAAGAGGAAGACGCCCGCCGTGAGGATTTCGACGATGGGATAGCGCGCGGATATCCGGACTTTGCAGGATTTGCATTTGCCGAGCAGACAGAGAAAACTGAGAACGGGAATCAACTCGCCGGGACTGAGGACGTGCCCGCAGGCGGGACACCGCGATCTCGGCATGACCACGCTGATATTTTGCGGGACGCGGTGGATGCAGACGTTGAGAAAACTGCCGACCCCGAGACCGAGCAGAGCCGCGATTAGCATCAGAAAGTTTTCCTGAGCGCCCGGCGCATCGCCGACAGAGGCGCGCTGCGGCCGGTCCAGAGTTCGAACGCGAGCGCGCCCTGGTACAGAAGCATGTCAAATCCGTTGGCGGAGCGGCAGCCCTGCGCGGCGGCCAGTCGAAGAAAATGCGTGAGCGGAGGATTGTAGATGAGGTCGACCGCCGCGCGGGATTTTCGAAGAACGGCGGCCGGAACGATCGAGCGGTCGGCGGGCCGGAGCCCGACGGACGTCGCGTTGACGATGAGATCGAGCGCGGGGCCGCTGACGGCTTCGGGCTGTCGGACCAGGATGATTTTCCGCCGGTGCGGGGCTGGAAAAAAATCGCGGAGGGTCCGGGCCTTCCGGGCCGTGCGATTCTGGATCATCACGCACTCCGCGTCCCGGATGAGGGCCGACACGACCGCCCGAGCCGCGCCGCCGGCGCCATAGACGAGGACGCGCGCGCTCTTGAGACGAACCTTGAGTCGCCGGATCAGCATCCGAAATCCGTGGACGTCCGTGTTGTGCCCGATCCAACGCCCCCGCCGCGCCAGAATCGTATTGACGGCGCCGACGGACCTGGCCTCGGGAGAAATTCGGTCGAGAAAGGGGAGAACGGTTTCCTTGTAGGGAACCGTGACATTAAACCCCGCGAATCCGGATGACTTCAGGCCGCGCAGCGCCGCCCGGATCCGATTGGGCGCCACGCTGAGAGCCACATAATGCGCGTCAATCCCCGCCGCCTTGAACGCGGCGTTCTGCATGGCGGGCGAAAGCGTATGGTGAAGCGGATAGCCGATGATGCCGTAAAGGTCGGTCATCGCGTGGTGAGGTGTTTGGTCATAGGATCGTCATTCCCGCGAAAGCGGGAATCCAGAACCTGGATCCCCGCTTTCGCGGGGATGGCGAATGTAAAGAGATGTCTGACGGAGTACACTAGATCTCCAGCAAATCTATTTTCTGTCCGACGCCCAGCTCCTGGGCCCGGTCGTAGATTCGTTTGGCGACGGCGATGTCCTGGATGGCGAGGCCCGTCGAATCGAAAATCGTCAGTTCCTTGTCGGTGGCGCGGCCCGGAAGTTTCCCGGCGACGATTTCTCCGAGTTCCGCGTAAATTTTTTCCGGCCGGAACATCCCCCGCTGGATGGCCAGGTTGATCTCGCCGCTGTGCGCGGCCTGCTCGCGGTGGTCGACGATGACCTTGGCGCGCATCACCACCTCCACGGGCAGTTCCTGTTTTCCGGGCGCGTCGGCGCCGATGGCGTTGATGTGCGCGCCGGGCTTGAAGGCGCCCGCCTCGCAGACCGCGCCCCGGCCCGGCGTGGTGGTCACCACGATGTCGGCGTCCGCGGCCTCGCGCGCGGTCGCTGTCGGCCTGGCGTCGATTCCCTCCGAGGCCGCACGCTCGCAGAATGCGGCCGCGCGGGACTTGTCGATGTCGAAGACCCGGACCTGCCGGATCGTCCGAACGAGTTTTAGAAACCGCAACTGATGTCCCGCCTGGGTCCCGGCGCCGATCAGGCCGGCGACTTCGGAATTCGGGCGCGCCAGATGCCTGGCGGCCAGCGCGCCGGCCGCGCCGGTCCGCAGGGCCGTCAGGCGGGTCGCGGCGAGGATCGCGAGAGGATATCCGCTGGCCGGATCGTTGAGCACGATCGTCGCCATCACCGTCGGGAATCCGCCCTTGGGATTTTTCGGATGCGAATTCACAACCTTCACCCCGGCCGCGTCAAGCGTCGGCAAAAAGGCCGGCATGGTCCGAAGATCGCCCGGCGCCTCGGGAAAGGTCAGGTAACTTTTCGGCGGCATCTGCGCCTGGCCAAGACCGGCCAGCCGGAACGCGTCCTCGACGGCGCTCAGAACGAGGTCGTCATCCAAAAGTCCCTTGAGAACAGACTCAGTCAGCAGGAGGGTTTGCAGGACGCTGCTCCGCTGGAAGTCATCTATCCTGCCGACGCACGCGAACGGACATCGTCTTCAGAAGTTTCTGAAGTTCTGTCTGGATCGTCTGGAGATCGTCGCCGGCGGCGCCCTCCCGCACATCGATCCGGAAACGGGTCGTATGGCGGTCCGCGCCTTCCCAAGTGACGTCGGCCAGACGGACAGATGATTTAGTCCGAAGGTGGTGCTCGATCTGAAGAAGCATCCGGCGGATGTCCTCCGGCCACGTCTCCGGCGGGGGGGTGAGATAGCGGCCTTCATAGAAGACCGCTTCGCCGGATTCGATGGACTTCGGCGTTGAGATAAGCCCGGAAAAATCGATCCGCGGAAGAACCGGCCGGCCGGCGTCGATCCATGCGGTGTACCAGACGGACGATATGGCGGCCGCCGCGTCATTCATCCGGCCGCGCGCCATCGGGGCGTGCGTGGCGACGGCCCTCGCCATGCTGTAGCCGTCGGCGCGGTCGGCGTACGCGTTCTTTCGGTCGCCTTCGAGGACCCCTTTGAACAGGCGGTGTGAAGCTTCAGCGATCTGGTGCAGCCATTTCGGAACGTCGGGAATGCGCTCGGCCGGTTTCGGATTGAAGGCCAGCTGTTCCGGGAACTGTTCCACCAGGCGGGACTCGAATCGGGCGTGGACACCGGTGTCGTCCGTGAACTGGCCGTTGAAATTTACGGTGGTGTGGAGCGGCACGTGAAGGTCCGAAACGTAGTGTGACAGGTCCCCGGACAGACGGAGAATCGATTCGTAATCCCGGCGGCGAAGCGCGGCCACCAGATCGTCGTAAACCTTCTGGGTGTTCCACACGGCCCACCCACTCGCGCGCAGGTGATCCATTCCGAACTTCCGGATCGCGTCTTTTCGGAGAACCGGCAGAGGACCCTCCGGGTAAAGCTCCAGATCAATGTAGTGTTTCGGCCCCTCGCTTCGATCGCCATCCTTCCGCCGGTCCGCGTCGATCGAAAGTTCCCGCAGAGTCTCCCGGTTCTCCCAGTAGAATTCTTGAAGACGCGTCGGAAGCAAACGCACCGCGCGGTCGGTCACGGTTTTGTGGGCATCGAGTCCCCAGCCGAAGGCGCCGGAGGCGGGAAGAAGCAGCAGGAAAAAAAGAAAACATCGGATCATCGGACGAGGTACGTCTCATCCGGGGTGGAAATCGCCAGCCCCACGAGGGGATGGGCATACGCGGAGATCACCGGCTGGTCGGACCGCTCTTCGACCGCGCCTTCGAAGGAGAGGAATTTCATGCCTTCCGCGCCGCCGAGCAAGAGAAGCTTCAGTTCAGGCAGATAGCTGAGACACAACTCGTAGGCCTCGTCCGGAAGAGGCCACACGGTTTTGAGCGTCAGGCGGTCCCGGTCCAGCACGACGATCCGCCGGCCGAGCGCGTCGAGCACAAGAAGAAGAGGTCCCACCGGCAAAACCGCCGTGATGCCGCAGGCGGGCGCGGCCGGCAGAGAAACGACGTGGGCCCGGGTTGCGGCGTAATCGGTCCAGTGAAGAGAAACGCCGTCCTGCGAGATCAGATACAGCCGTCGAAGTTTCAAGTCGGCCTGGACGCGCCGAAGGTCCGGAATGCCCGCCGGACCGTTCGTCGCCGCGGGCGCGCCGCCGCGGCCGATTCGCAGGCCGGGCTGGCCCCCGCCGGCCCAGAAAACCCTCCGGCCGGCCCTTGCAACGGAATGGGCGCCGTCGAGAATTTCTCCGATTGGGATGACTCCGCCGAAATAATCGATATACACCATCCGCGACGCCGCCTGGTCCAGGCCCGCCACGCGCTGGCCGCACCAGGCCAGATCATAAATCGGACGGTTCAGAATTTTTCGGAAGCGGCGCTTGAGAAACCCGGTCGCGCGTCGCCGTCGGATATCGGAGGCCTTCACCACGATGTTCCGGCCGCCCTCCTTCGCGGCATAGAGCGCCTCGTCCGCCTGCCGGAGCAGGTCCCCGGAGCGGGCGGAATCCCCGGCGGCGACGCCGGCGCTCGACGTGAATCGGATCCACTGCGGTCCCCACTTGACGGGATCCGAGGTTCCCGCGCCGCGCAGTTCATCCGCGATGCGCGCGCCTGCGGCCTCGTCGGCTCCCGGAAGAATCAGACAAAACTCCTCGCCGCCGTAGCGCGCCAGAAAGGTATTTTCAGGAAGCGCCGCCAGGAGACGCGCGCCGAACGCGCGCAAGACCGCGTCCCCCGCGTCGTGGCCGTGGTCGTCGTTGACGCGCTTGAAATGATCAATGTCCAGCATCACCAGCGCCGCGGTGTCGGCCGCCAGATGCAGGCCGGCCAGTTCCAGGTCGAGCCGCCGGCGGTTGTACAGACCGGTCAGGCCGTCGACGTGGCCGGCTTGAAGACGGTGTAGAATTTCGGCGCAGTGAATGAAGGGCGAAGGATCGCCGCCGTTCGGGCAACTCGCCGCCCATTCGCCCAGCGGCCGCGACGCGGGACCGATCGGCCGGCGGTCCGCGACGGTGACGGTTTCCCCGAGCCGCACTTCGCCGATGCCCTCGACCCGGATTTCCAGATAGTCGGCCTTGAGACTTTCCATGGCCTCCCGGCCAAGCGCGCGCAGTTTTTCGAGAGGACTTCCGCCGGAATCGGACAGAAGCGAGATCAGGCGGTCAGGCATTGGGCCGGGTCGCCAGGATCTGAAGATAGGTTTCGACGTGCGGCCCGCGCGGATCAAGACGCGCCGCCTGGCGGAATTCCTCCGCGGCGTTCCGGCGGTCGCCGGCGGAGAGGAGACTGCCGCCGAGGGCAAGACGATGCGCGAGGGTCTCCGGACTTTTTCGGACCGCCTCCCGGAAATGTTTCACGGCGCGCAGGACTGACTCCTCCCGGTCCGAGCCGGCGTCCTCGGACAAGCGCATCCAGACCCGTCCTAGGGCGGCGTCCTCCTCCGCGCTGGGCCAGAAGCGCCGCGCTTTTTCGAAATAGAGAGCGGCGGTATACAATTCCGCCCGGGCCGCGGGGAGACGGTCAAGGATCTCCATGCCCTTCCGATGATAAACGCCGGCCGTGAGGAACACAAGAGAAACGGCGAATCCGAAGAGCGCCGCGCCGGCGAGAGCAACCCGGAGAGGTTTCCCGGCGGTGAAATCGGCCGGAGCGGAAAGGCCGATCAGCAGAAAAAAAATGAGGCCCAGGGCCGGCAGGTTCGCGGCGTCGCCCAGAAGCGAATACGATCCGAGGAGCGCGAGACTGCCGGCATACCGCGGCCGCGCCTGAAGAAGCCATCGGAGAAAAATCGCCGTCAGCGCCAGCGCCGCGCACGCGCCCGCGATCCCCGTCTCGGCCAGGACCGACATGTGCGCGCCCTGCGCCGAAAGGGGCACGTCCGCCGTCGCGCTGTACTGGCCGGCCAGCCGCGCGAAGTTTCCTGGGCCGACGCCCCACACGGGAAAATCGCGGAACTCCGACAACGCTGCGGACCACCCCCCCCGGATGGCATCGATGGCGCGGCCTGTTTCGCCGCCGCCGAAGAGGGAAGAAGGCCCGAGTTGATGGATGATCAAGCCGGCGGTTGCGAGGACCATGGCTACGGACCAGATTCGCGTTTCGCGGCTGCGCAGAACCTCGACGGCCAGATAGGCCAGAAAAAGGCCGAGCGCGGCGAGATCGCGGGCGGCGATCAGGCAGGCCGTTACGCCGGACAAAATCACGGCGGCAGGCCAGGGATTGGCGTCCTCCCGGACTTTTCTGTGAAAAATCGGAATCGAAATCAGCATCAGGCCGGCAAAGGCGGCGCTCGGAATGCCTTCGAGCCGGCCCCACGCATACGTGGCGGCCAGACCGGCCGCGATCACGGACCAGAGGGGCTCAAACGCTCGGATCGCGGCCATCGCCAGGCTTCCGGCCAAAACGAAGAGTCCCAAATATCCGAGCAGGGTCTCCACGCCGGCGTACGCATCGACGCCCAAGATGGCGGACAGCCCGGCCAGCATCAAAAAAACCGCGCCGAGTCCCCACGCCGCCGCGGCGCCGCGGCCCAGTCCCGCATTCCGGTCGGAACCCGATGCGGTTGCCCCCAACACGATGAGAACAAATCCGAAAAGAACCGCCTGACCGAGAGGCTTGAGAAGTCCCGGCCCGGCGTCCGGCATCCAGAGAAAAATGGCGAGCAATCCTCCGAGAAGCGCGCCCTCGAGAATCATTCGAAAAGCTCGGACGTCGTCGACGCGTCCAGGTCCGGTCCGGCTGTCGCGCCCGATTCGAGCAGGGCCGATCCCATGAGCGCAATTTGCGCCGCGCTGTCCGTGCAGTATTGCATCGGAGGGACGAACAGGTCCGCGCCCTCCGCCGAGAGCGCCGCCGCCATCGCGCGGCGCAAGGAACGGTTCGCCGCCACGCCGCCGCAGAGAACAACCTTCGCGATGCCCGTCTCACGGACCGCCAGAATCGCGCGGCCCGTCAGGGCCCGGATCGCCGCGGATTGAAACGACGCGGCCAGGTCCGCGCGTCGCGCGCGGCGTTTGGCGGGCGGAATTTTATGAAGCGTGTACAGGACGGAGGTTTTGAGTCCGCTGAACGAAAAATCGAGCGGCGCGCCGCGGATTTTTCCGACCGGAAACCGGAATGCCTCCGGATCGCCGCCCTCGGCCGCCTTTTCGACCGCCGGCCCGCCGGGAAAGGGAAGACCGAGGAGCTGGCCGACTTTGTCGAAGGCTTCCCCCACCGCGTCATCCCGCGTCGTGCCGAGCAGTTCGAACGATAGGGGGCCGGACAGTTTGATGAGCAGCGTGTGCCCGCCCGAAGCGACCAATGCCAGCGCCGGCATCTCCTCGGCGGACAACGGCCGGTCATTCCCTTCCCGCAAAAACGCTGCCGCAACGTGCGCCTTCACATGGTCCACCGGCACAAGCGGCACGCCGAGGGACATCGACAGCCCCCGCGCATAAGAGAGTCCGCACAGAAGCGCCGACAGAAGTCCCGGGCGGACGGTGACGGCGACCGCGCCGAGGTCCCCGAATCCACAGCCGGCGCCGGCCAGCGCCTCCGCCGTCACCGCCGGCAGGCGCTCGATGTGCGCGCGCGCCGAAAGTTCGGGAACGACGCCGCCGAATTTGGCGTGCAGATTGGTCTGCGAGGCGACAACGCTGGAAAGAAGCCGCGGCGCGGCATAAACGGCCACGGCAGTCTCGTCGCAGGACGTCTCGATCCCCAGCACGTTCATGGGCCGAACGGTAGCATCGCCCGCGCAAAATCGCCACGGGATCCGGCGGGAAAGAATGTCAGGAGGCGAAGGGCTTGATCGAGATTCCCTTCCCATCGGTTTTGACGATGATGGCGCCCTGCGATTCGGTTTGATACACGCGGATATTTCTCGACTCAAGCGATTCCAATGTTTTCTGCAGGGGCCCGCGGGCTTCCGTGGCGCCGCGGCGCCGGAAGGGCGTGCGGGTCTGGATGACGGCGTAGACGGGCGAGACGGCGTCGAGGAAGGACTCGCTCAGGGACTCGCCGTGGGAGGGCATCAGAAGAAACGTTGAGCGCAGGACGCCGGAATCGACCCGCGCCGCCACCGCGTCGAGGTCCGCCGGGTCGATATCTCCCGTTAAAAGAAAACTCAAATCTCCGTGTTCAACCCGCACCAGCGACGTCCGCCGCGGAATGGAAAGGCCCGTGTCAGGCGGCGCGATCACGGTGATCTTCAGCGGTCCGTTCGGGGTCTGTTCCTCGATGAGGGCGCGCGGGCCGTCCGGATGCGTCCGCGGGATGCCGCGCGATTCGAGGACCGCCAGGAGGTTCCGGTAGGACTCGAAAATGTCGTCGGTGTACTTGCTTTCCGTCATGGTCTTGTAGGGCCCATCCGCGAGACGCGCGGCGAAAGTGTCCCAGGGGGTGGAGGCGTCGGCGAGAGCCGGCGGGAGGCAATCGATGAAATTCCGGACATGGAATTGACTGCAGACGTAGGGCAGGCCGCCGAGATGTTCGGGATGAAAGCCCGTCAGGACCACGTGGTCGATGAAGTTGATGCCGTAATCCGAAAACGCCGGCGCGATCGTATTCTGGCCCACGTCGAAGTTCCGGTCGACGTCGTAGGCCCCGCCGTCCACGAGCACGGCCCTGCCCCCGGGCGTCTGAATGACGGTTGAGCTGGATTTGCCGACTTCAAAAAAAGTCACTTGCAGCAGTTTGGGCGCCCGGCTTTCCATATAATAATAGGAGGGAATACACGCGACGAGCAGGCCCGCCGCCCCCAGAGCGGCATAGAGCTTGCCGCGGACTTCCGGCATCTGGTCCCGGTACTGCCACCAGGTGTAGACGGTTTTGATCCGGTTCCAGAAATAGCGGTGATAGACAAACACGAACAGCGCCCCGTAATACCACGCCGAAAACTTCACGGTCGGCGTCCCGGCATACGGGTACGGGAAATTGGACGCGAAGAAATGCGCGACCGCCAGGAAAAATTTGCACATGAGATAATTCCCGCCATTCACGATGGCGCCCAGGTAGGGACCCGCGTAGGGAATCAGGTAGAGAAGGTCGGCCAGAAGTCCCATCTGGACGATAAGACCGCAGAGAGGGATCGCGATGAAATTCGCGTACCAGCCAGAGATCGAGATCCGGTAAAAATAGAACGCAAACAGGGGGCTGTTGCCGAGGTTGATCGCGACCTGGGCGCAGATGAAGGAAGCGAACCAGTAGTTGAGGGACGAAAAGCCGAATCGGATGGCATTCGGGTACAGTTTCTGCAGCCAGCAGGAGAGCGCGAAGATGGCCGCAAGGCCGCCGAAAATCTGCGGCGCGGTTTGCGCCGAGAAAAACGCGTCCCAGTTCGAGTGCGCGATCCACGTGAGGAGCACGATGATGACGGCGCCGGCGATGAGCCGGAACCCGACGAAAATATAACTGAACAGGCGATTCACGGGCGAGGTCAGGAGCCCCAGGGACAAGACCGCGCCAAAGGACAGGAGGAAACTCGCGTCCATGAGAAGCAGAGGATTCATGGCCAGGATCGCGACCGCGGCGATCGGGATGGTCAGAAGCGTCGACGCCGCGAGGCCCATGCCGGTCATGTAGGTGTTGATGGAGACCAGAAGGCTGAACATGATGCACGCGCGTACCGTGGCGGGCGACGCGCCGGTGATGATGGCGAAAATCAGAAGCCCCAGCATGATAAAAATCGGCTGGAACTTGTCCGGGATCTTGAAGAGGTTCGCGAGAAGGATCAGCAGGACCGCCACGAATCCAACGTGAAGGCCCGACACCGCCAGGACGTGGGCGATGCCGGTCGACTGAAACTCAAACCGCATCTCCTGGCCGACGCCTCCCTTCAAGCCCAGGGTCACGCCGCCCAGAAAGGACGACTCGGGATACGGCACGGTCTCCCGTATCGTCTGGATGAATTTTTCCTTCATCTTCAGCGCGAAATTCACCAGCGGGTTGATGTCGCCCCGCCCGAGTTTCGAAATATCGCGGTCGCGCCGGGCGTACATGACGGCGTAGATGCCGCGGGAGTTCAGCCAGTGGCGGTAGTCGAACCCGCCGGGATTGGTGAGGGGCCTCGAAACACTGAGAGGGCCCCGCACCTGGATCTTGTCGCCGTAGCTGTACTGGCCGTAAGACTCGAGATTGTCGGGGTAGAGCCGCACGAGAACGAGTCCCTGGGTGACCTGGACCTTCTCGTCCTCGTCCGTGATCAGGGTCTCCGGCTGGACGACGCAGTTGGTGTACCGCTCGCGCACGTCGGGGTCCTGGATGATGACTCCGGTGAGATCCACGCGCTCGTCAAATCCCTCCTTCGCGAAATGCACCAGGTGCCCGGGGTCGGTCGTGTCCAGCACGGCGGAATACCGGTAGATGCCGAGGCCCACGGCACAAACCGCAAGGCACAAGGCGGTGAGGCTGTGGCGCGGCTTGAAATACAGGAGCGCGGCGGACAGCGTGGCCAGGCCGCAGGCGGCGTATAGGGCATGGGACATGTGCGACACCGGGACCTGGAAGAAATACATTCCGGCCATGACGCCGAAGATGTAGGCGTAGCAGGTGAAGATAAACAGCCGTTGGCCGGTCCAGGCGCGGGCGGTTTTTAGATGTTTTTTAAGAAGTTCCTTTTTCCGGCGCCCACCGGACGGATCTTTCTGCTTCGACATCGCTCGAAAAAGTCCGCCGCCGGTGATGGCCATGAGGGATCAATATCCCTCGGACGGGTCGAATCGTTCCGAGACGGGCCGAGGCGACGAACCACCAACATGGGGATAGTAGTTGGCGTTCGTCGACAGGTTGACGCTTCGGTAGGACTGAAACATGTCCGGGAGGCGGTAGTCGTTTCTGACGAGGATGACGGCCAGCCCGATGGCCCCCGCGATCAGGGTCGCGAGGATCGACATGCGGGCGGCGGTCTGCACGGGTTCAGTTCACGCCTGGGGCGTGCACGGCGGCCGATTCGTCCGAGACAACGATCACCGATTCGGGCTCGCGGTCCCGGATCTTCGTCTCGTCAACCTTGTGCATGATCTTGTCCTTGTGCTGGGTCAAAATCTCCTCGCGTTTCGGGCAGATGGGCAGATAATCACAGCCGCCGCAGTATTTGTTGATCTTCGGCGGAAAGAGCCGGTCGGCCTCCGCGGTCGGCAGGGTCTTCGCGGCCCGCTCGACCTTGACCATTTCGTCCGCGACGCGGATGACGTACTGCTCGAATTCCTCAATGTCTTTTTCCGTGTGGGTGGTGGTGATGTGCTCGTTGAATTTGACGAAAAGGAGTGTCTGGTCCCGGAGCGGAATGCCGAGTTTCTTGCAGGCCCACGCATAGAGGAACAGCTGGCGGTCCTTGTTGACGTCAGCCTGCGTGCGCATGACAGGGTCTGTCTTGTAGTCGTAGAGAGACACGGTGCCGTCGTCGTTCTGCTCGAGGCGGTCGATGTAGCCGATGATGACGTGCCGGCCGAGCGGGAGTTCAAAATATTCCTCGACGGCGTAGGCCCGGCGGAATTTGCCTTTCACGTATTTGTCGTAATAATTCCGCATCCACCCCTCGGCCTCCCTCTTCGTCTCCTCCTCGTGCTGTTTGGAGTCATACCCGCGGCCGATCCAGTGCTCGTGGTAGAGCTTGAGGAGCCATGAGAGGGACGGCTCGGCGAGGGGGCCGTCGTACATGTAGAATTCCTCCATGGTCTGGTGGACGGTGTGCCCGATCGAGAAAAACCATTTGGGTTTGGTCCCGACCTTGTCGATGTAGAGTTTCTTGTAGGCCATGGGGCAGTTTTCGTAGGAACTCATCTTGGAATAGGAAAGGCCCATCCGGTCCTCGGACTCGCGGACGATTTTGTAGAGCCGTTCCGGGCGCTCTTTCCAGGCGGGGCACCGCTCGTAAAAATCGCACCAATTGCAGAGGACGCCCTTCCGCGGGTGGACGTCTGCGTACTGCATGTCGTGCGCGACTTTCCGGACGACCCGCGTGGTCTCCTTGCGGGCCTCGTCGGTGATCGTAACGGGGACTTTTTCGTCGCGTTCGAGGTACCAGAAAAAGAAGTTTTTGAATTTTTTGCCGATCGATGTTTCGCCGAGGAGATAATAGATGTTCGCCTGAAGATCGTTCTGGGCGCCCTCGGCCGAGAGTTTCTTGTCGCCGGTCTTGTAGTCGATGATGGTGTATGTTCCGTCCGGCTCCTGATCGATCCGGTCCATCTGGCCGACGACGTCGACACCGCCGATCTTGCCGGTCACAAACAGCTCGGTCCGCCAGACCTCCGCCGGATTTTCCCGGGCGTGGGCCAGATACCGCCGGAGCAGGTCTCGGCCGCGGGCCCTGAAGCGTTCGTCCTCCTCCTTCGTCGGAAACCCGGCGGGGATCCAGTTTTCGTCGAGAAGCTGAAAGAGTTCATCCTCGGAGGCGGTCTTGACGTCGTAGTCCGTGTGAAAGGCTTCCAGCACGCGGTGGATGATGGTCCCGTACGCGGACATCGGCGTGTACTTCACGGTCTTTTTCTTCTTGAACTCAAATTCGTATTTCTGCGGGCAGGACAAATACGAGGAGATTTTCGAAAAGGACAGCCGGTCCGGGCATGCGAAGAACCACCGGTAGACGTTCTTCGCGAGTTTCTTCATCCAGTAAATCCACCGCTTGAGAACCGGAGCGCCCCTGGCCATAGGGCGGCAGTATCCCAGAAGTCCCGAAGCGCCGCAAGCCCTGACGGCGCCGGGTATTCAAGATACGCTAGGAGAGAATCATTTTGGTTTGGAATATGATTTGACTTTGTATTCCGTCCGATTGTCCAATATCAGCCCAAACAGAGTGCAGAGGCGGAAAAAATCATCGTCCCGAAGCCACCTGAAATCCGGCTTGATGTACTTGTTCAACCGGCCGCTGGCTATCCCAACGAGATCCGTTCCACCATCTTCCGGCCATCCGAAATCCCTGGCCAGTCGGCCCGGATTCAAACGCCTGGCGGGATCCTTGACATTTTGAATGACCATCGAGCCAAGCCCCTGCTGACAATAAATCAGGTACTGAGCGTCCATTTGCGTCCGCACATAATGGAATATCTGCAGATACCCGATTGGAACCCGCATTGATTTCACGGGCGCTCTGACGACCAGGACATTGATCCGGTTTGCGTCCGAATCCCGATGGACAAGCCCCAGAATGTGGGAATTCGCGGCAATTTTTTCAATACATTCTTTCTGTTCCTCGCTTAATTCCAGGCCCGCCGGCGGCATCACATCCATCAGGCGCAATCCGGTTGCCTCGCTGATCCGCGAGCCGACATAGCCCAGATACTGAAGAAAATTCAGCTCATTGATTTTGGAAAACAGCCGGGCCGGGAACGCCGGATTCAGGCCCGGCCGGCAAGTGGCCGAGCCGCTGTGGCCGCCATCGCCGGGAGTTCCCAGACGCTGCGCCAGCGTGCTGAGGTCCAGGCTGTCATCCTGCTTGTTCGATCTGCGCATCTGCAGCATATCCGAGTTGTAGCAGTAGAAAAAATAGTCCGCCGGATACTGTTTTCCTCCCAGCAAATATCCCATCGCCGTCGCAAGATTGACCTGCGGCTCGCCCTTTTTGGGATCGCAGAAAGGAGGCATCACCGCCAGAATGTATACTGGGGCGGCGTCCTCGCCGTTACGGGCCAACACGATATGGCCGATGATCTCTTCACACCGCGGAATAACCCTGGATATATGCCCATCAAACGAGCGCACTTCCTTGTCCCATTCAGTACGGGCCATGATTTCATCAAGCGATTGGATGTCCTTGATATTTTGCGACAGGGTCATGACCATTTCGATTTTTCTGTGTTTCAACCCGATCAGTTTCGACAATTGCATCGCCAGATCGTGACGGGCGATGGCCAGGTCTTGATCGTGCGCAAGGTCCCGCAGTTTTCGCAGCCCCACGTTGTCCCACGGCCTGCCTTCGATGTACTGCTCATAAATGAGATCCGCTCCGCATTTCTGCTCCTCAACGGCCTGCTCTTGTCCGCGCGCGAGGCTGGATAGTTTGATGTGGCCGATATAACCCTGTTCTTCGAGTTCCCGCAGTTTTCCGAAAATCGCCGGCGTGTAGGGGTGATGATCGTCAATCGCGGCGATGCCGATGTCGTGATCCTTCAGAAATTTGATCTGCCGTTCCATGAGATCAAGCGATACCTTCATTGCCCGGTCGATGCCGGTCGCGTCGCTGAAATCCATCCCCTCTTCGATATACGGGCCGGTTGAGTCCACGTTGGGATTGGTGTCCGAGGGGAAATAGATGTGGATCATCCCGTCGAAAGTCGCGCTGATCCGGTATGCTTCATCCGAGGAGGCCGGCCGGTAATAAAGTTCCACCGCGCCATCTCGATCCGTCATCCGGCTTATTTCAGGTCCCGGCAGTTCCGTTCCATCCGGCAGTACAAACACGCCGGCGCCTTCAAGACGCCTCACAAAGACTTCGATGTTTGATACTGCGATGCCCGATGCCTCATAGATCATCATCAGGCGGATGGGAACAAGACCTTCGTACGATTCCTCCTGGGATGGATTTTGGATTTCCCCGGCGATCTGCGCGAGCGATTTCAGACAGATCCGCAGGTTATTGACGGAAATATCGCCCCCTTCGTCTCCGACCGCGCCAATCCCTTCGGCATGTGTTAAAAGCCGGGCGAAATACCTCTGCAGTGTCTTGCTTGCATATTCCAGGGACTCTGTAATCTTGGCGGCCAGTTTGACGTCAAATTTGTTCATCGGCAGTAGACGGGCCAGGCGCGCGCCTCGAACGATATAGGCTATCGTCTCGACCACCAATATCATCAGCTCATCTGTATGATCCATGCGGCCCTTCGTCGTTAGATCGTCGTCGGACGCCTGTTTCAGCGCGAGGATATAATCGCGTTCTACGGCCGGTTCGTAGTTTTTGGCCATGACCCTGTCGATCAGTTCCTGCTTGTGTTTCGGATCAATGGCGTCACACAGAGTTTTCTTGAGTTGTTTGAACTCGTCTCCCACCGTCAACATGACCGTTGGCCTGATCAATTTTTTGAGTTTGGACGCCGCTTCGGGACCGGCTTTCGTCTTCTCGATGATGTTCAGATAGGCGAGGTTGTAGTAGAGGCAGACAACAAGGCTGCCGGCCCTGATGGCCTCCGACTCCTGATGCTCGACCACCTTGGCGTATTGCAGGAATATCTCATTGGATATCGATACAATTTCGCGCGAAACAATTTTGGCATAGTCCACAATCCAGCGCCGCAATTCGGTGAAGAGCCGCGTGAATTCGTTCAAATGCCCGATCACCGCTTTTTCCGAAATCACCAGCATCTTGACCCGCGGCGCCAGCGCGTCGATGGGAAAATCCGGAAGATAAATGTCGCTGCCCGGATGAACGACCAGATGAAACAGACCCTCAGAATAATTCACAAAATCGAAAACGTAGTCCTGTCCGTACACAGGCTTTCGTCCGAGCTCCTGACTCAAATGATGATAGGCCCAGACCGAATAAAAAACATTCGATGCGACCGTGTCGAGATCCCCGCCGCTCTCCTTGCCAAGGTTGTTTTGAACGCCTTTACCGTGGATGATAAATACTTTTTTCCTTGCGCTCATGATGAGGGATGATTCACGTTCTCCCGACCCTAACTCTCTCCGCTGTCCGAGGCAAGAGAGTTCGGCCGCCTGGCGGCGGTTACGGGCCACCGGATCGCCTTTATAAAGATTGCAGCTTGAAAAACTCTCCCGAGGGAATCGTTTTGACTCCGGGCGAAAGCGAAGCGGACGGTCCCTGCGGCGTGACCAGGAACGACTCGACGGAATATTTTGATTTCGGCCGGTTCGACAACTCGCGCATCGGGGCCGTCATTTTCGGCAGGGGCGTGGACGTAATTGCGTCAACCTGACACTCGACCTGCCATCCGGTGGTACAGGGTCCGGGCATCTTCGATGAGGGTGTAGATGACCGGGACGACGTAGAGGCTGAGGAGGGTTGAGGAGACCATGCCGAATCCCGTGGCGATGCCCATGGGCCGGCGGACTTCCGAGCCCGCGCCCGTGCTGAGGATGATGGGCAGAACGCCGCAGATCATGGCGACGCTGGTCATCAGAATCGGCCGCAGCCGGACAGGCCCGGCGGCCAGCATCGCCTCCTTCGCGGCGACGCCCTCGCGCTGTCTGGAGATGGCGAAATCCACCAGCAGAATCGCGTTCTTTTTGCTGATGCCCATCAGGGTGATGATGCCGATGGCGCTGAAGAGGTTCATGGTCTGTCCGAGCAGGGCCAGTCCTCCGAGGCCCCCGATGAGGGCCAGGGGCAGGGACAGCATGACCGTGAGGGGATGGATGAGACTTTCGTACTGGGCCGCGAGTACCATGTAGGCCATGAGGAGCGCGAGGACAAACGCGAAGAGGAGGCTTTGCATGGACTCCTGAAACTCGCGGCTCTGGCCGACCACCATTGTCCGAAATCCGTCGGGTAATGTTTCCTTCGCGAGGCGCTCCACTTCCTTCAAGGCCTCGCCGAGGGTCTTGCCCGGCGCGAGATTGGCTGTCAGGCGCACGGACCGCTCGCGGGCGTGGCGGTTGATGGTGTCCGGCCCCACGCCTTCGATGCGCCGCACGACATTGGACATCTGCACGAGTTTTCCATCCCGGGCGCGCACGTGGATGCGGTCGATCGCCTCCGGGTCGCGGCGGAATTTTTCATCCAGCTGCGGGATGACATCGTACCGTTTCCCCCGCAGTTTGAATTTGGCCACGTCGTCCTCGCCCAGAAGCACTTGGAGGGTGGCGGCGATGTCGCGCACGGAAAGGCCGAGGTCCGCGGCTTTCTTGCGGTCGATCTCGAGTTTGAGTTCGGGTTTGTTGAGGTCCAGGTCCGAGTCGACGTCCACCAGTCCCGGAATATGCTTCATTTTCTCGACCATGACGGCTTCGTATTTTTTCAGGGCCTCGAAATCTCCGGTCTGAATCAGGTACTGCAACGCCGCGTCGGCCCGGCCGATGCGCACGGTGGGGATGGGGATGACGTAGGCGACGACGCCGGTGATGCCGGAGAGTTTCCGGCGAAGTTCCGTGATGACTTCGGCCTGGCCCCGCGCGCGCTCGTGGCGGGCTTTGAGCCGGACGAACATGATGCCTTTCCGGGGAGAGGGCGAGCCGGCCTGGGCGAGGCCGATGGCGGAGAAAAAGGTGTTGATCTCCGGGATGCCGGCGGCGATGTCCTCGGCCTGCCGCTGGTAGCGGTCCATGTACTCGAACGTAGCCCCCTGCGGGGCCTCCAGGTTCACCACGAAAGATCCTTTGTCCTCCTGCGGGAAGAATTCGGTTTTCAAATAGAAGCGCAGGATGCCGAAGGAACCGGCGAGGGTCGCGGCGCCGAGGATCAGAACCGGCAGGCGGTACCGGAGGGAAAAGGCCAGTGACCGTTTGTATCCCGCCGTGAAGATTTCCCAGAACCGGTCGATGGCGCGGAGGGGCCCGAAGGTCGGATGACCGACGGACAGGGTCCTGGAACAGAGCATGGGCGTAAGGCTGAGGGCGATGAAGAGCGAGATCAGGACGGCGATCGAGATGGTCATGCCGAACTCATGAAAGAACCGGCCGATCATGCCGGGCATGAACGCCACGGGGATGAAAATGGCGAAGATGGCCAGAGTGGCGGCGATGGCGGCGCCGGAAATTTCCCGGGCGCCCTCGACGGCCGCCTCCATCCGCGGCCGGCCTTCCTCCATGTGGCGGTAGATGTTCTCGAGAACCACAATGGCGTCATCGATGACGACGCCAACGGAGACCGACAGGGCCAGAAACGTGAAATTATTGAGAGAAAACCCGAGGTAGTACATGGCGGCAAAGGTCGAGATGATGGACGTGGGAATGGCGATGGCGGCGATCAGGGTGGATTTGACCGACAGGAGGAAAAAGAAGATAACGGCGCCGGCGAAGAATCCGCCGAGCAAAAAATCCTCGCGGATGGCTTGGATGCTGTTTTCGATGTACTGGGACGAATCAAAGGCCGGCTGGATCCGCATGCCTTCGGGAAATTCTTTCTGAAGTTCCGGCAGAAGATCCTTGATCCGCCGGGCCACGTCCACCGTGTTGGCCTTGCTCTGTTTCAGGACTCCAAGGCCAACCGAGGGCCGGCGGTTAAACCGGGCGAGACTGCGGTAATTGGTGATCCCGTCTTCGGCGTGTCCCACGTCCCGGAGCCGTACCGGAACGCCCTGCCGGATCAGCCGCTCCGCGGCCCCAAGTGCCGGCGTCCCTGACGCCGGACGGACGGCCAGCACCAGGTCGTTCATCTCCGCCACCGACGAGAACTCGCCTTCGGTCTTGACCACAAATTCCCGCCGGTTGGACTCGATTCGGCCCGACGGAATTTCGACGTGTTCCTCCCGGAACGCCTGGACGATGTCGGTGGACGTGACGCCCATCGCCGCCATTTTTTGGGCGTCGAGCCACGCGCGGACGGCGTATTTGCGGGAGCCGCCGATGATGAGACTGCCGACGCCGGGCATACGCTGGATCCGTTCCTTCAGGACCCGTTCGGCGTAGTCCGTCAGCTCGACGTTGGACAGGCGGTCGGAGGTGAGGGCGAGCCACATGATGGCCTGGGCGTTCAAGTCCAATTTGCTGATCTGGGGTTCGTCCATGTCGTCCGGCAGGAGCCGCCGGGCGGCGCCGATCTTGTCGCGCACATCCTGCGCGGCGAGGTCGACGTCGCGTTCGAGATTGAATTCCACGGTCACCGTCGCCACGCCTTCGCCGGACACGCTGGTGAGAGACTTGATGCCCTCGATAGTGTTCACGGCTTCCTCGATCACGTCCGTGATTTCCGTCTCGACGACTTCCGGGCTTGCCCCCGGCAGAGCCGCCGTTACCGTGACGATCGGCAGTTCCACGTCCGGCACTTCGCGGACTTCCAGATTCCTGTAGCCGAGGATTCCCACCATCACGAGCCCCAGAGTCATCATGACGGCGGTGACGGGCCGGCGGACGGAGAGGTCTGAGAGAATCATTGCGGGGTTTCGGGCTCGTTCACCCGGACAGGCGCGCCGTCCCGAAGTTTCTGGACGCCGGCAACGACGACCCGTTCGCCGGCGGTGAGTCCTTCGAGGATCTGAACTTTGCCGCGGCTTCGAAGACCCGTGCGGATGGGCCGGAGGCGCGCCGTGTTGGCTTCAATCACGTAGGCGAACATGTCGCCGCCCTGCGGCACCACCGCCTCCTCCGGGATGACGGTGGCGCGGGGGAAATCGCCGACGACGATTTGGACGTTGGCGAACAGCCCGGGTTTCAGGCGGTGTCCGGGATTCTGGAGGCGCATTTTGAGAAGCGCCGTGCGGCTTGCCGCGTCAACCGTCGGATCGATGTAATAGACACTTCCGGAAAACGCCTCCTGCGGATACGGGGCTACGCGGGCCACGGCCTCCTGCCCGGTCCGAATGCGCCCGAGGTAGCGCTCGGGAACTTTGAAGGCAATCTTCACGGAAGAAATATCCACGAGGTCAAACAGGAGAGCGCCTTTGTCGACGAAATCGCCGACGGCGACTCGGCGCTCGGACAGGATGCCGTTCATGGGCGCCAGAAGCGTCAGGTCTTTGAGTTTTTCTTTCGCCAGATTCATTTCCGCCAGGGCCCGCTGAACTTCAGGGTGATGATCCACGCCGGACACATTCTCCGCGGCCGGCCCGAGCGCGGCTATCAGGGCCTGTTCGGCCGCGTGGGCGGCGGCCATGGCCGCCGCGGCCTGCAGAACCGCCGGGTGCCGGTCGAGATCGGCGGTGTCGGCCTTGACGCCGGCAAGGGCGGCCAGACTCTCCGTCCGCGCGGCTTCGGCCTGCTTGACGGCGCTCGCTGATTTTTCCAGATCGTCCCGGGTCTTGAATTCTTTCTCAAACAGGGACTGCGTTCGGGCGTGATCCTGCCGCGCCCGTTCAAGAACGGCGTCGGCGCGGTCCAGCCGCGCGAGCATTTCACGGATGGAGTGCCGGGCATGGTCGATGCCGGCCCTGGCCTCCGCGATTTTGGCCCGGGCGGCGGCCAGCTGTTCCCTCTGCTGGAGGATGGTTTGCCGGATATTGAGAAATTTCGCGGAAGCGACTTCCACGTCCTGTTTCATTTTTCCCGGATCCAGTTCCACCAGAATGTCTCCCCGCTGAACCGTCCGGCCCTCGTCGAATGCGATCCGGACGATTCGGCCGGCGATTTCCGGTTTGACGGAAACTTTCTCGGCGGCGTCGATCGTGCCGACGGCTTCCACGGCGTCGACCAGCCGTTCGGTCCCGACTTCGATCACGTCCACCAGCGGCGGCGCGGGCGCGGCGGCCGGGGGGGCGGTCGAAGGCGCCGGCGATTTGGCGCCGCAGGCGGCGAGGGTCAGTCCAAACAATAGAAATAGAAGCGGAACGCGGCGCTGGATATTCAATTTCATCGAGAAACCTCCGGGGAATGATTGAGATGTGACAGGCCCATGCTGCCGATGGCCAGTTCAAGTTTTTTTCCGGCCAGATCCAGATCCGTCCGGGCGCCCGCCTGTTCGACCTCCGCGGCGATCATCGCCGTATGGGCGTCGGCCACGTCGACGGCGGTGGAGAGACCTTCCCGAAATTGCGCGATGACCCGTTCGTAATTTTCCCGGCCCGCGGCGACTTCCGCCGCCGTTGCCCGCAGGATGGCCCGAAGAGCTTCGATGTCCAGAATAGACTCGTGAACTTCGAGCTCAATTTGCCGGGCCATGCGCATCTGGCCGAGCGCCGCCTGCCGCAGGACAATCCTGGACTGCTCGTAGTTGGCGTCGCGCCCGAGTCCATCAAAAATATCGTATTCGACCTTGGCCTGGACCTGCCAGTTGTCGTTGTCCCGGAAGGACGTCACGTTTTCGGTCCGGCTGTAGTTGCCGGTGAGGTTGGCGGTGGGCCGGTACGCGGCCCGGGCCGCTTTGACGCCCTCCTCCGCGACTTTGAGATTCAAACGGGTCACGTGGTAATCGGGCCGGGTGTCCAGGGCCCGGCGGGTCAGGGATTCCAATTGAGAGGAGTCGGCTTCCGGCTGCGGATCAGCCGGGGCCGTCACAGCTTCGGCCACGGTCTGGCCGATGACATGGCCCAGCCGCGCGCGATAGACGCCGACGCTGTTTTCCGCGCGGACGAGGTCCCGCCGGGCCGTCGCCACGGAAACTTCCGACCGGATCACCTCCGTGCGGGTCGCCGCGCCGGCCTCTTTGCGGGCGGCCGCGAGAGCAAGCTGGTCCCTGGCCAGGTCAAAGGCGCGGCGGGCGATGCTGAGATTTTCCTGGGCGCGCAGGAGCGAAAAAAACTCGAGCGCGGCCTCGAAGAGGATCGCCTGCTGGATTTGTTGAAGTTCCTTTCGGGCCACTTCCTCCTGGATCGCCGCCCCGCGCAGGGTCGCCCATTCTTTGCCGCCGCCGTAGAGCGGCTGATCAATATCGATGCGGCTCTCCCGGTTATTTCTGAACGTGGCAAACCCTCCCGACCCGGATACCCGGTTTCGGGACTGGGTCACGGAAGCGGTGAGCGACGGCAGGACGGCGGCCCGGGCAAGCCGGATGTTTTCCCGGGCGGCGTCGACATCCTCCCGCCGGATGGCGATGTTTTCATTTTTTTTGAGCGCGAGCCGGAAGGCCTCGTCGAGCGTCAGTGCGCCGGCGAATTCGGGATGGAGGAAGAGGGCAGGGAGGACGAGAAGGGTGAATCTTCCGGATCTGGGGATCATCTTCTTTTCCCTCGAAATCCGTACAGGAACATGCCGACCAGGAACGCGGCGTCCCGGGCGGGGTGGATGGGCTCGTCCGAGATGCCGAGTCTCTGACGAAGGAGTCCAAAGACCATGCCGTTGAAAACCGCCGCGGGCCGCAGCATGTTCCGGCCTCCCAGGATGGCGGCGACATCCGCGGTCCTGTGTTTGATGATGGACCTCATGGCGGTCCGGACCGCCGGGATCGTGAGGGTCCCTTCGCGGACGAAAATCCGGAGCAGTTCCGGCCGGCGGGCGAAGAAGTCGAGGGTGACTCGGGCCACGACGGTCAATTGGCGTTCCAGGCCGCCGGACTCCCCGGCCCGGCCGGAAATCTCTCCGGCCAAATGGCGGGCGGTGCGGTCCAGGAGCGCCACCAGGAGTCGCGGTTTGTCGGCGAAGTGCCGGTAGACGGTGCCCTTGCCCACGCCCGCCTCCGCCACCACGTCGTCGACGCTGGCCTGAAAATAGCCCTTCCGCGAAAACACCCGGGCCGCCGCCTCCAGGAGCCTGTCCGCCCCCACCGGCTTCCTCCCTCGCTTCATCCATCCCTCCGTCCACAGAATATCGGACTGACTGGTCAGTCCGTAATAAAATCATACCGCAGGCGGGAGCTGGAAGTCAAGCCCGGTTGACGGCGGGCGGAGGAGGAAGTAATCAAGAGGTCGATGCTGAAACGATCAGATCTGATTTGGCTGTTCCTCGCGGCGCTTGCGTTCCGGGCGGCGGTGTTTGTGCCGCTGCACGACAATTACTATATGGGCGGGACGGTCGTTTATTGCGGGCAGGTGGCGCGGAGCATTGTGGAGGGCAAGGGCGTGTCGATCCCGGTGGGGTCGATCATGGCCTTCGAGAAATCGATCCACCAGGACGGCAGGCCGGACAAGCTCCCGCCGTATGCGTCCATTCCGTGGGACGAGTCGGACACGTTTTTCCCGATGATCCGGTATACGGGGCTTTATCCGCTGATGCTGGCGGGGGCGATCCAGGCCGCGCCCGATTTCGAATGGACCCGCATACAGATTCCCCAGGTGATTTTCGACGCGCTCGCCGCCGTGTGGGTGGCGCTTGCGGCAGCCGGATTGGGTCTTGGCCGCCGGCCCGCGCTCTTTTCCGGGGCGCTGTATGCTCTGTCAATCCAGCTCGCGCGAAACGCCCTGGCGGTCATTCACGATGGCCCGGCGCCGGCCGTGATGGCGGCCGCGCTGTGGCTGTTGTCCGTGGGTCTTCGGAAGAACGACCGTGCGGTGTGGCCATGGGCGGCTTTGGGGGCAACACTTGCGATTGCGTCCTATCTTCGGCCCAACATCATGCTCCTGCCGGTGTTTTTGCTTGCCGGATTTTTCGTTGTGCGTCCGCCCAGGATCGCTCTGCGGTGGTTTTTGTGCATGTTTGCCGCGTTCGCGCTTGCGGTCCTTCCGCAGACGATCCGGAACTACCGGATATTCGGAAAATTCCTGCCGCTCACCGCCGCGGTCAGCACCGGTCTCATGCTGGATTTGAACGGCTGGAAATCAGACTGGGACGTGGCGAGGTCGGAGCCGAACGCCCCGCCGACGAGCGAACTGCACTGGCCGAACCCCCTGGAGCGGGATGCGTGGCGGTCGAAGACGGCATTGGCGTACATTCTCGACCACAAGGCGGAATACCTGCGGGTCACGTTCGAGCGCCGTCTGGGGTTGCTTCTTTTTTCCGTCTGGAAAATGCAGTCCATCCCGGCGCCAGGAGTGCGTCCCCTGTTGGTGGGCGCCATCCACGCGGTGGAATTCGTGATTTACGTTCTGTTTCTCGCGGGCTGCTGGTTCGCCGCACGGGAGCGTTCAGCCGTTCTTCTGGCCGGCCTGATTCCCCTTTACTTTTTCGTCACGCTCATCCCGATGCACACCGAGCCGCGATACTTCTGGCCGGCGCTTTCCGCCCTGTATCTGGTCGCGTCGCACGGCCTGAGCCGTCTTCTTCAGCGCCGGTAAGCTCGACCCTCCGGATTTCCCGTCTCGACCGGCAGGCCTTCCTGGCTCCAACCCGGAGTCACGACCTGCCCTGACGGGTCCCGGGCGCCGCCGAACCCGCCGCGGACGTTCGCCAGAGACGAGAATTGCGCCGACTCCAGAATCTCGCAGGCGCGCTGGGACCGCCCGCCCGCCATGCATCCAACGACAAGACGTTTGTCGGGCGGAAAAAGTTTCTGAGTGTCCGCCAGAAAATTCGCGTTGGGCATCATCTGACCGCTCTCCCTCGTCAGGACGGGCACGTTGTAAGCCCCGTCAGGATGCCCCGCTTCGTATTCTTCGACCGTGCGCACATCCAGGTACGTCGCCGGATTTTTGGCGTCCTTCATCCGCGCCGCGGCTTCCTTCGGGACAATTTGTTCTATGGCCATGTCCGCCACCTCCTGTATTCGGTATCCGTGTATTCAGAATAACTCAAGCTTGGCAACTTTTGAAATCCAAATTCGCCGGCCTCGCTGTTACCCTCTCTCCGTCTTTCCGGTTCCGTCCGGGCCGGGAACGGCGATCACGGAAATTTTGGACAGGTTTGCCGTATTGATCAATTTCTCCTTGTCGAGGAGGAGTGTCTGCCCGGCCTGAACGGCGAGGACGGAGGCTTTCGCGTCGGACATGCGCCGGAGGGTTTCGGGGCCGATGGTGGGGACGTCGAAGCGGAGGTCGCGGCCGGGGGCGTTCATTTTGACGATGACGCATCCGGGCCCGGCGATCCGGCCGGCCCTCTCGATCGTCTCGTCCGTGCCTTCGACCGCCTCCGCCGCCACCACGATGCGGTCCTTGACGACAACGGTCTGGCCGATGTCCAGGTCCGCAAGAGCCCGGGCCATGCGGACGCCGAATTCGACGTCGGCGCGCTCGCGGCGGTCGGGTTTGCGCCGCGTGAGAATGCCTTCGGCCGGAATATCCTCATCGAGGGCCCACACGGAGGACCGAACGGTGAATCCCTCGCGTTCGAGAAAATCGGCGGCGGCCGAGAGGATCGACCCGGTGCGCTGGTCCTTGAGGGCGGCCAGAAGTTTCAGTCCGACGACGTCGATGGCGGGATGTTTGAAGAAGATCTCCTTGCGGATGCGGCCGCACATCACGACGTCCCGGACGTTTTCGTCCCGGAAATGGCCGAGAATTTTTCCGATTTTGCCGAGTTTGATCCAGTGCGTTTTCGTCGCCGCCGATTCAATCTCCTTCGAGGCGGCGCCGAGGACCGCGCAGGCGACCACATCATGCCCCTTTTTCCGCGCGGCGGCGGCGAACCGTACCGGAAAATCGCCTTCGCCGGCGATCAGGCCGACGGGCAGGCCGGGCGTCATCCCTATTTGTGAATCCCGATCTTGCTGGTCTGGATGAACTCGATCAGGTCCATCACTTCCCGGCCGGGTTTGGCGGCGAGGAGTTTGTCGAGGGCCTCGCGGGTGGTGAGAGACGGCGTGAGGAGGACGCGCAGCGCGGACTTGAGGGCCTCGATGACCTCCTTCGAAAATCCGCGCCGTTCGAGGCCGATGGAATTGATGCCGATGATGTGGACCTTGTCCTCGCCCGCCACCCGGCACCAGGGCGCGACGTCCTTGGTGATGCGAAGCTGCCCCCCGACGTGGGCGTGTTTGCCGATGCGCGCGAACTGGATGACGCCGGTCATGCCGCTGACGATGACGTGGTCCTCGATCGTGACGTGGCCGGACAGGCCGACCTGGTTGGCAAGGACGACGTGACTGCCGACGTGGCAGTCGTGCGCGACGTGGGAATAGGCCATGAAGAGATTGTGGTCGCCGATGGACGTCACGCCGCCGCCGCCGGCTGTGCCGGCGTGAACCGTCACGTATTCGCGGAAGATGTTGTTTCGGCCGACGCGAACCTCGGTTTCCTCGCCGCCGAATTTCAGGTCCTGGGGTACCGACCCGACGACCGCGCCCGGAAAAAATTCACAGCCGGCCCCGATGACGGTGCGCCCGTGGATCGAAACCCGCTCGTGCAGTCGGCAGGGCCCCTCGAAGCGCACCCGGTCACCGATCACGCAGTACGGGCCGACGTCGACGCCGGCGGGAATGCGGCGCGGCCGCGCGGTCACGCGGGCGTCCGGCGATTTTTTCCGGCGGGTCGGTTTAGTCCGAGACGGCATACTTGAAAAGCCCTTCCGCCACGAGCGCGCCTTCGACGAAGGCCTTGCCCTCCATCGCGCCGATCCGGCCGCCGATGTTGACGGCGGTGCATTCCAGAATCACCTGGTCCCCCGGCACGACGGGCTTGCGCCATTTGACCTTGTCGAGTCCCAAAAAGTAGACGATCTTCCCTTTTTTATTCAGCCGGGTCAGGAGCAAAATCGCGCCGACCTGCGCGATGGCCTCGACGATCAGGACACCCGGCATGACCGGCCGATCCGGGAAATGGCCTTGAAAAAAAGATTCGTTCCCGGTGACATTTTTGAGGCCGACTGCCGTCGTTTCGCTCATGCCGAGGATCCGGTCGACCAGCAGAAACGGATACCGGTGAGGCAGGACCTGCTGGATGGCGCTGATGTCGAGCGGAAAATCGGCCGTGGACGGGCCGGCGGATTCCTCGATGCCTTCGGGCGTTTTGAGATAACGGTCGACCAGCATTCGCACGAACCGGACATTAAACGCGTGGCCGGACCGAAAGGCGACGATGCGTCCGCGAATGGGGCGGCCCAGCAGCGCGAGGTCTCCGAGAAGATCGAGGATTTTGTGCCGGACCGGCTCGTCGGAAAACCGGAGGGGCCCGCTGATGAGTTTGCCGTTCTCGAACACCACCGCGTTTTCCAGGCTCGCGCCCTTGATCATGCCCTTGTTCCGAAGCTCATCCGCCTCGGACACGAACCCGAATGTCCGCGCCGGCGCGATCTCCGCGGAAAATTCCTCCGGGGTCACGCGGAATGCCGCGTGCTGGGTGCCGACGGCGGGGTCGGGAAAGGAGACGGTTTCGGAAACGTGAAAATCGGCGGAGGGCAGGGCGATCAGCATGCGGCTGCCGTCGACCAGATGCACGGGTTCCCGGATCGTAAATGTTTTCGACGCTGCCTGGTGCTGGGCTTTGATGCCGGCCGCGCGGATCGCCTCCACAAAGACCTTCGAGGATCCGTCCAGAAGCGGCGCCTCCTCGGCGGTCAATTCCACGACGCAGTTGTCGACGCCCATCGAAAAAAGCGCGGCCATGAGGTGCTCGATGGTGTGGACGTGGACGTCTCCCACCGCGACGCTCGTGCCGCGGTCGGCCCGGACGACGTGCCGGACCCGCGCGGCGATTTCGGGAGATTCCGGAAGATCGACCCGGCGAAAGCGAATGCCGGTGTCGGGTTCCGCCGGAAGAAAAGTCGCCGTCACGGATTGGCCGGTGTGGAGGCCGACGCCGTTGAGCGGGAATGAGGATTTAAGCGTGTATTGCACGGGCGTCTTCGCTTTCGACCCGGGTCAGGCGTTTGGACAGCCGCAGGACGGCGGCCCTGATCCGGGCGACATCGCGGACAGTGGAGGGAAGCCGGCCGAGACAAACTTTGATCCGCTTTTCATCGGGATGGGGCCGCGCCGGAAAGCCCGAGACGATCTGGCCGGGCGGCAGGGATTTGGTGACGCCCGATTTGGCGCCAATCATGCACCGGTCGCCGACACGGATGTGGCCGGCGACGCCCGACTGGGCGGCGAGGATCGTCCAGGCACCGAGTTTTGCGCTCCCGGCGATGCCGGACTGCGCGATGACGATGGAATGAGGGCCGAGCGCGACGTTGTGGGCCAGATGCACGAGATTGTCGATCTTGGCGCCGGCGCCGACCCGCGTCATGCCGACGGCGCCGCGGTCGATGGTGACGTTCGCGCCGATTTCGACGTCGTCTTCGATGACCACGCCGCCGATCTGCGGAATTTTGGCGTGGCCCGCGGGCGAAGAAACGTAGCCGAAGCCGTCACTGCCGATGACGGCGCCGCTGTGGATCCGGCAGCGGCGGCCGATGTCGACGCCGTCGTAGACGCGGGCGCCTGCGTGAATCCGGGACTCCGCGCCGATCCGGCTTCCGGGACCGACGCTGACGTGCGGTTCCAGAATGACGCCATCCTCGATCCGGCAGTCTTCCCCGACCACCACGCCGGGAGCGATGGAAACGTCCTTCCCAATCAACGCGGTCTTCGCGACCACCGCCGCGGGATGAACGCCGCGCGGGGGAACCGGCCGGTTATCGAAAAGCCCGAGGAGGACCGGCATGGCGCGGCGAACGTCGGACACGCCGAGAACGGCGCGGCCGGAGGCGGGAACCACCTGGTTCAATTCAGACCGGGGCAGAATCAGAACGGGCGCGGCGACCTGAAGCGCGGCCGCGACGTCTTTGGGGCGTTCGACAAAAATCAGGCAGCCCGGACGGGGATCGGAAAGGTCGGTGAGACCGGCGGCCGCCGCGTCTGGGTCGCCGAGCAGTTCGACGGCGACGCCTGATTCGGAAACGGCCCGCTCGATTTGCCGGGCCGTGCGGCCCCGCTCGCGCGCGGACACTACTTGTCCTCCTTCTCCTTGCCCGGTTTCTCTTTTCCCTCCTTGCCCTTCCCCTCTTTCTTCAATTTCTCGACGACGGCCTGGGTGATGTCGAGCGAATCGTCGACATAGAGGATCGGCCGGCCGGCGGGCGCCGCGGCGTCGAAGACGACGTTGTATCCGAGATCCTTGGAGACCGCTTCAATGGACTTGGCGAGATTTTCCTTGACCGGCGCCAGCAGTTCCCGCTCCTTGTCGGCGAGATCCGACTGGAGGTCCTTGACCATGGATTGGTATCCCTCAAGCTCCTTTTTGAAATCCTTCTCCTTGCCCTCCCGGGCTTCCTGCGTCAGGAGGACGCTCTTTTTCAGCTCGTTGTCCATCCGCTGGAGGTTTTTTTCCTTCTCGGAGATCATCTTCTGTTTCGGTTCGGCCCAGCCCTGCAGGCTTTCCTTGGCTTTGGTATACTCCGGAAAATTCTCCAGCACTTCCTGCAAATCGATGAAACACGCCTTGATGTTCCCGGCGGACAGCTCGGCGTCGGCGAGCGCCGGACTTGCGGCCAGGGCCGCGGCGACCACGAGGGACATCAGAACAGAAATCAAACGGGTCATTCGGTATTCCTCCTTTAAGGTTTGGCCTGTTTCGGCTGATTGAGTTTCTGAACCACGTCGGCCGTCATGTCGACATAATCTTCCGACGCGTACAAAATTTCATTTTCCGAAAAGACGAGACTGAACCCTTTCTGGATCGCGATGTCCCGGATCGCGTTGTAAATCGATTTCCGGGCCTCCGAGATCAGGGTCTCACGCTCCTTGTCGAGGACGTTCATCGACTGATAATAAAACGTCTGAAGTTCAACCTTGCGCTGGGCGATGATCGACTGGAGCCGCTGGACACGGACGGAATCGTGCTCCGACGAGAGGTCCTTCTCCATCCGCCGGATTTCCTCGTTCTCCTTCGTGACGCTCTCGACCACCCGGTCCTTCTTCGTGTCGTTGTCCTTGAGCCGGGTCTGAAATGTCTGGTAGCTCATGGACACCTCCTCGAAATTCACCACGGCGATCCGGATGAGGGCCTCGGCGAAGGCGGGCGTTGAATACAGACCGGTAAGGAAACAGATCAAAATACAGGACACGAACGGACACGAACGGACACGAACGAACACGAATGAAATCAGTCCACCCAGGTTCGAGCGGAAGAATCGAGAAAAATAACCGGAATGGCTCGTACTTTTTTTCGTGCCCGTTCGTGCTCGTTCGTGTCCGTTCGTGGCGACTGTTTTACTCATGGTTTGTCTCCTCCAAATACTTTTCGGCGTCCAGCGCCGCCATGCAGCCCGTGCCGGCGGCCGTGACCGCCTGGCGGTATACCCGGTCGGCCACGTCGCCGGCGGCGAATACGCCGGGGACGCTCGTGCGGGGGCCGCCTCCCGGGATCGTTCGGATGTATCCGATCTCGTCGAGGTCGAGCTGACCCCGAAAAGGCGCGGTGTTCGGCTGATGGCCGATGGCGACGAAAAAACCCTGGCAGTCAAGCCTGCTTTCGGATTTGTCGGCGGTGGACCGGAGTTTCAAACCGGTCATGACCTTGCCGTCGCCGAGAACCTCCGCGATGGCCGTGTTCCAGCGGACTTCCACCTTGGGATTGTTCAAAACGCGCGCCTGCATGATTTTCGAGGCGCGGAATTTATCGCGCCGGTGAATCAGGATGACCTTCGATGCAAATTTCGTCAGAAAATTCGATTCCTCCATCGCCGTGTCGCCGCCGCCGGCGACGGCCACCACTTGATTTTGGAAAAAAGCGGCGTCACAGGTCGCGCAGGCCGAAACGCCGCGGCCGCCGTACCCGTCGGGCGCCGGTTTCTCGCCGGGAATCCCGAGCCACCTGGCCGTCGCGCCGGTGGCGATGATGAGGGCGCGGGCGCGGACGGTTTTGTCCGGACCGAGGCGCAGAGCGAAGGGCCGGCGCTTGAGATCCGCCTGCGAAACTTCTCCGTAGATGATCCGCGTTCCGAACCGTTCGGCCTGCTTTCGGAAGAGATCCATCAGTTCCGGACCCATCACGCCGTTTGGAAACCCGGGATAGTTCTCGACGTCGGTCGTGATGGTGAGCTGTCCGCCCGGCTGAAGGCCGTCGATGACGAGGGGCTTCAAGTTCGCGCGCGCGGCGTAAATGGCCGCCGTGAGTCCGGCTGCGCCGCTGCCGAGAATCACGAGATCTTCGGTCTCGGGCGGCGGTACGCCGCCGTCCGAGCCGCCCCCAACGCGCAATGGAGAAAATTCCGTCCTGGAATTTTCTGAGACTGGAGCGTTGGGGACTGGACTTCCCTGTCCGCCGCGGATGGGCTTGAGTCCCAGCAGTTCATCCAGCTTGCCCCGCCGGTCGAGCTCTGAAATCTCGTCAAACCCCCCGTAGGGCCGGCCGTCGATGAAAATCTGCGGCACTGTCCGTCCGCCCGATTCTTTCCGCATCTTTCGCTCCAACTCCGCATCCGACATCACGTCGATCTCGCGAAACCCGACCCCCTTGGACGCGAGCAGCTGCTTCGCCCACTTGCAATAGGGGCAGTAGGCTTTGGTGTAAACAAGTACTTCGACCATATCGGTCGAGGGTAACTGTACCGCTGTCAAAATTCAATCTGAAGGGTAGGGGGCCGGCCTTGCGCCCGGCGCGCAAACGGTGTAGGTTGTGCGGCCATGCCGAGGAAATCCAGTTTGAGATGGGCCTATCGGATGGATCGTCTGCCGCCGTATCTGTTCGGGATCATCAACGAGACCCGGCACCGGATGCGCCAGGCCGGTCGCGACGTCATTGACCTTGCGATGGGCAATCCCGACCGGCCTACCCCTGAGC
>JACQOF010000018.1 GCA_016202645.1 bacterium | reverse complement strand
CGGCGGCGGTTCCGGCGGTGGCGGCGGGTGCCTCATTTCACGCATGGGTCTCCCGCCTTCCTGGCTCACGCGTCTTCGGGACGCCCGGGATTGGTCACTTGCGACGCGCGCCGGCCGCGTCTTCACCCGCCTGTACGATCTGATCGGGAGGGCCCCATGACCCCGCCATCCTCCCAGACTCACCCGATTCCGCCGCCGGCCGCGCCGCCGAGGACGTTCGTCCCTTCCCGGAGCGAGGTCCTCCAAAGCCTGCGGCAGTTCTTGAGAGGGGATGGCGACGGAGAATCGCTGGTCACGATGCAGGAATGGGTTACCGGGATGACCTCTCATGCCGTTATCGGCAAATATCCTCTTCACATCTTCAGGTTCCTCCCCCATTCTCCCGGCTCCAGCGCCATGACGCCCGAGGAGCGGCTGGAGACCGCCCTGACCATCGCCGACGAATTTTTCGAGGAGAAGATGACGCCGTCCGAACTCAAGAAGATCGCCCAGACGGTGAGTTCGGACACCGGCCTCAAACATTATTTGTTCGCCATGGTGTTGAACTGGACGCGGGACAAGATCCGGATTTCGGCGCAATCGGACGACACGCTCCATCTGGGGATGCGGATCGAAAAAACCCTGCGCCGATTCCCGGACGTTTTTATGGAGGTTTTCCCCGGCGACAATTGGCGGGAGTCGATCTGGACCCGGGTGGGCGCGGCCGTCACTCGAAAATCTCCGCCGGATGTGATGGACGACCTGCGCCGCAAGGCCGCCCCCATCGCGGCCATCCCCCGCAAGCGGACCCGGTCGACCCGCTACCGCGACCGTCTGGTCTCCACGCCCAATCTCGTCAAACTCTTGACGGATGTCCTGGGCCTGCTCGGCGAACCCCTGAGCATTTTGGAGTTGTTGGCCGTCGCCTCGGAAAAAATTCCCCTGTCGATCCTGCCCCACACCGATATTTCAGCGGATGCGGTGTCCGGGCTCGCCGATGAACCGATGATCGACCGCCTGCCGGACCTGTCGCAGCCGGACGAATCCGCCTTGATTGACCGGTTTGATCTTCCCTCCTGCGCGGCCGAATTCCTGGACAGTCTGGACGAACTCGATTCGGAAATCCTGCGAAATGTTCTGGAGGCCGCGTTTTCCGGGACCCCCGGATCGGCCCGCCAGATCGGCGGGGAGATCATCGAAAAATTTTCGCTGCCCGCGTCGACCTATTATTTCCGCAGGGAACGTCTCAAACGCCGGCTGTCCGGCGTGTTGTCGGAGCAGGACGAGCTTCTTTTTTATCAGGAACTCAGGGCCCAGTTGGAATCGAGATCGAAAGTCACGTTCAGGACGAAGAAGGAGGTTGAACCGGATGCAATCATCCCATGACTTGGATGCCATGATACGTCCCTGCGGGTGGATGCCCGCCCGGAGGAAAAAACGCATTCTGGCCCGCCACGCGCGGGCGTTCGGGTCCGGGCCGGAGATATCCATCGAATCCGGGCGGGTCGTCCCGGAAGAAGGGCAGATTTGGGCCCTGACGGACCATGCCGGGATGCCGAACCGCCTGATCTACATCCTCGGCGGTTCCGGCCATCGCCTGTCCTCCTTCGGGATTTCGGACGAGCCGGCCTTCGCCTCCTCCGCGGACTTCATCCTCAATCATATGAGTTCCCCTGTGGGATTCGCCCTCGTGATCGAGCCTTGGAACAGCCTTGAGATCGCCCCGAGACTTTTGGATCATTGGGTCGGGACGCTTTGCCGCGAAGACATTCAAGCCGTTCGAAATATGGCGGCCGGCCGGACGTCCGGCCACGATCCGATCCGGTGGCCCGGCGACCCTCGGATCGAATTTCAGGCCGCGGAACGGCGCCGGTATGCGCCGGCCCGGCGGGTTTCCCTCTTCGACGTCGAAAAACTGATTCACGAAGTGACCGTGCAGATTCCAGCCGCCGGGAACCTGGACTTGGAAACGGAAGAACCCTCCGGCCGTCTGCGGATGGCCGCGAAAACGGTTTTGTCCCCCTCGGCGGTCTTAAGACTGTATCGTCAGGTCCTCAATACTTCGGCCCTGCGGGTTGCGGTGGCGGTTTGGGCGGATGATTCCATCGGCATCGCCACGGAAACGAATGACTCCGCGTTCACGGCGGTCTTTACGTCCCTCGACGGCACGCCTCTGACTGTGGAACCCGTTTCGAACGGCGGGTCCTTCCGGCTCTGGAAAATCATTCCCTCCCCGGCGCTTCGGCAGGAGGGATTCGAAGTCATCTTTCACGTCATCGAGGGCCTGATGACCCTCGTTCTCCGGCCCGGCGACTTCGGCGGGCAGGAGCCGACCGTTCAGGAATTCGGAAGGCACCTCCAGCGATTCTCGGCCGGCGGGGCGGGCCTTCCGCAGATGCTCCGTCTGATTTCGGACTGCCGGGACGGGACCCTTCGGTATCTGTTCGAGGAAGAGGTCAAGCGGATCGTCCGGTTGGGCAGGCACCATCCGTCCTGGAGATACGTCTTCACCCTGATCCGCGCGAGCGGCAGCGAAAATCTGTGGAAATGGGCGCGGCAACTGGATGAGCAGTAGCGCCTCCCTGGCCGTCGCCGTCAAACCGGGTGACCCGGCCGCGCCCGGAATCGCCACCCACCCGGGAGTCATCGGCGTTCTGGCCGTGAACGGGCAGTCCGACAGCGGGGATGTTGTCTATTTGAGATATGATCCGGCCGCCCGGGAAACCACAAAATGGAATGAGTCCTGCATGGCGGCGTTCAATGACGCGCTGGCGGCGGTCGCCGCTGCCGTCGAGTACAATCTCCCCGTCCGGGAGAGCCGTTTTTATGCCGTCGATTGGCAGCAGGTCACGACGAAAACCAACATCGAATTCGAAGGCCGCTCCCTGACCCTGGCGGCGGCCCTGGCCATCGCTTCGTATTACGGAAAATTTCCGCTGGGCCACGTCTTGTGCACGGGCGACCTCAGCCAGGACGGCCGGGTCCTGGCGGTTGACCCGGAGGGCCTGGAAAAAAAATTACAATTCGTCGCCAACGGAATCGTCGCCTCCCAGTTCCGGGTCCTGATGATCCCCGCCTCGCGCGAAACGCCGCTGCCGGATCCGGCCGGATTCGAAATCCATAGAGTCAAAACGCTCCGGCAGGCCTTGAAGGAACTTGGGCCTGACAATTTTCTCATCCGGCCCCTGGGCGTGAACGTCTCCTTGAACGAGAGCGCTCCCGGCCAGCAGAAATCTCTCCTGCACATGGCCCGCGTCGCGCTGGCCGGCGGAGACGTCGGCGAGGCCATCCGGATTTATGACAGGCTCCTTGGAGAGGACAGCCGGAACGCCGAAGCCTGGTTTCAAAAGGGACTGGCGATCCTGAAATTGGGCGGCGGGGACGGGTATAAGCCCGAGTCCCTCATCGCGGTCGCCACCCACCTGTCCTTGAAAAATCATCGCCCGATGTTCATGGACCCCGCGCAGTTGATCATCGCCAAGGCGGGCGTGTGCCTGCAGGAAGGGATGAGAATCAATGCCGACTACCGGTCGGCCCTCATGATGATGGTGTCGGCCTCCTGGGAACGGCTGACCGGAACCTACTCGGCGGGGATTCAGGAGGCGGTGAGGCTGGCCGTGGCGCCGGAGGACATCAAGTGTCTGACGCGGGCGATCCAGAGCATCGACAAAATTCTGAATGCCATGCGGCACCAGCACAAATGGCTGGACCCGCCGTCGCTGCTCGAGCGGCTTCAGAAAACATGGGCTGATGTGAAGGAACAGGCGATGGCGAGACTCAAGACGCTGAAGGTGATCGAGGTGGATATCAAGCTTGCGCTGGCGACGGGACGTTTGACTAAAACGCTGGCGGGAAACGCGTCGGACCTGCTCAGAATCGGGATCTATCTCGGGGTTTTTATCTTTGCCTGTTACATCTTCTTTGTCCCCTTGGACGGCCTCCTCCCGATTTCCGGAGCGCTCGTGCTCCTGGGCGGCCTCCTGCTGGGCTTGTACCTGCACTCCCACGCGAAAAACCAACAGCCGCCCGGCCCGGATCCTGTGAAACTGTGGATCAAGCACGGCAAGAAACGAGGCATCGAGTTCGACGCCGTCTCGCCGTCCGGCGTCACCCTGCCCGAGTTGAACGAACTCCTGAGTTACTCCGTTCACGAAATCTGCTTCGACAAGGCCTCTCCTCCCCGGAATAATCCGCCGGGTAACCGGGTAAAAGCGGGCGTATAAACTCTTCCCCCCTCAAGGGGGGAGGATGAGGGGGCCGGGGTCTTTTTCCGGACGTGCATTGGAAAACGGCTGGAATAAGACGTTCCTAAAAGACCGGCGGCGGTGCGCCGCTGGTCGTGCTCTTTCTGAAATTCAAAAAGGGGTGTCAGGTCATGAAGCGTTTCGTCACGGCTTGTGGTGTCCTCGTGTACGGATGGTCCGCCTTCGCCGCCGCCGACCCGCGCGTCGCGGTGGTGCCGGAAGGGTCCGATGAAAGCCGGATGGTGGCGGGACGCCTCGAAGTTCTGTTGAAACAGGTTTCTGTCGATACATCCCCGAACATCCCCATCAACCGCGCCGCCAGCCCATTCGAACGGCGCCGCCCGGCAATGCCGGGCCCCGATTTTCTCGTCTTGATCCAAACCCAATTTGAATCCGCCGCCGGTTCGAATGTCCATGATTTCGCCGCGACGTTCAACCTCGTCCGGGCGGACCGTCCGGAGACGCTTTATGTCGGAAGTTTCTCCAGGGCCGTTGGCCCCATCCTGAGCCGCTCGCCCGAGTTCTTTTTGTTCTTTCCTCAGGCCCTGGCGGCGTTCCCCCTCACATTGTCCGTCATTCAGTCGAAAGCGGAGGCCGCCGACAAACTCGCGGCCGAGGGCGCGGATGGGTTGAACGCGTTTTTTGAAACGCTTTCCGGTCCGGCGCCTGAAACGCCGCGGGTCTATTCGGCGAACCGGGAGTAGGGACCGAACATGAGGACCGAGGGAAGGGGAGGGATGAGCGATGGATGCGAAGGCCGTGCGGGATTTGAATGCGCGTCGGGGACAAGGAATGGTCGAATATCTCATGGTCCTGGCCGTTGTCCTTGGCGGCCTGGCGGGAGCATTGACCCTCCTTTCCCAATCCGGATCGTTGGCTGTCAAGAGCATGATGTCCAACATCGAATCGGTGACAGGGGTGCGGTCGCCTTCGGAGTGACCGGAGGAAACGGGGCGCGTACCGCGCGCCGCCGTGAATTCATCCGATTTCACACAGATCGGAGACCCATAAGGAGGGTGCGAACGATGAACAAGAGGAAGCGGCAGAAGGGCCAGGGACTTCTGGAGTACCTGCTGATCGTGGCGGTTGTGGTCGTCGCGGTCGTCGGCTTCGCGGTCGCGTTTGACGCGGGAACCGACATCGCCAAGACCACGATGACCGACAGCATCAATTCGGTGACCGGCGGCACGCCGTAAGGGGTGGGATCGCGGTTGACAGTCGTTCAGTATTCGCGCCGCGCGCGCGAATACTGAACGATCTTTATTCCGGACCCGGGGGTGGGAGTCGAATGGAACAAACGAGAAAAAGACAGGGCGGCCGGCGGGGTGCCGGGGAAGGCCAGTCGATGATCGAGATGGTTCTCGTCCTCCCGTTTTTTATGCTCATGGTGATGGTCCTGGCGGAGTTCGTGGTCTATTTCTATCGAAGCAATCAGCTGGAGAACGCCGCCCAGACCGCGGGCCGATTGGCCTCCAGGGGCGCGTCCGCGGATGAGCTCGAAGCCCATCTCGACGAGCATCTCACTTCCCTGAATCCCAAATTGACGGTTCGAAACGCCGACGGCGCGGTCGTCCGGATCTGGAGCCCGGAGGACAAAATCAAACTCGGCGTCCGGATCATGTTCAAACCCCTTTTTCCGGTCGGCGCGCTGAACGTCTTCTCGCCGGACGCGGATTTTTTTCCGGGCATCTTTATTCTTGAATCCGTCAAAACCGTTCTTGTGGAGTGAGGGTGGAAGGGGACCGGATGAACGGGGAAACGAAAATTTTGCTGATCGAGGACAATCCGGATGACGTGTTCTACATTCGGGAAATCCTCTCCGAGGAACCGCGGGGCGGGTTTCACGTCGAGCACAGCGCCAATCTGGAGGACGGGATCAAGCGCCTGTCCAAAGGCGGCATCGATGTGGTCCTGCTCGACCTCGGGCTGCCCGACAGCTGGGGCCTCGAAACCATCGCCAAACTTCATCCCTACGCCCGTCATCTGCCGGTGGTGGTCTTGAGCGGCCTCTCGGACATCCAGACGGACATGGAGGCGATCGACGAGGGCGTGCAGGACTACATCGTCAAAGGGCATTTTGACAGAAACAGCCTGAGCCGGTCCATCCTCCACGCCATCCAGCGAATGAAGATGGTTGAACGCCTGCGGGATATTTTTTCCGGCGAGACTGCGTCGCTGGAGAGCGACCTGGAGGCGGTGCTGAATGTCGTCTCTCCCGAGATCCGGAGGCCTTTGGCCATTGTCCAGGAGACATTGAACGACATGGGCAAACATCCGTCGGAACCGTTGGGGAAAATCCAGGCCGGGCGACTCCGAATGGCCAAACATCATATCGAGATCCTGTGTCAAACCTTCCGGGTACTCGAGGACCTCCTCAGAATGGAGGCGGACGTTCGCCGCCGCGTCCGGCGGTTCTGGACTGATCCGGTTGAATTGGTCCTGGACCTCTGCGCTTCCCTGAAACCCATCATGACCAGGCACCAGATCGCCCTGGAGGCCGACACCCCTCTCTATTTGCCGAATATTTATGTGGACGCCGCCAAGATTTCCCAGGCGCTGGTCCAGCTGGTGATGCACGCTCTCAAGTTCGCCCGGCGGACCATCCGGATTCAAGTCCGCATGGTGGGACAGCCGCCGGCCGGGACGGCCGTTCGGTTCGGAGTTGCGGATGACGGGCCCCCGATCCCGCCGGACAGGATCGAAACCCTCTTCAATCCCCTGTCCCACCTCACCTGGCCCGAGCGGATCCGGCCGAACGGCGGCCGGCTGGGTCTGTCCGTCTGCAGGAAGATCGTGGAGATTCACGCCGGAAAAATATGGGCCGAATCCACCGACCGGGGCAACGCCCGGCAGATGGTCCTGCCCTGTGTGGACGACTGGGAAAATTTCCGTGCGGCATTTTCCCGCGCGTTGAAAATCGCGGAACCGCGGCGCCGCCCATTGACCCTGCTGGTCCTGAGCGTCGGCAACCTGGAAATGATCAAAGCCCATTGCGAGTCCCGGGAGATTGAGCGGATGTTTCGCGGCATCGAGGAGCGCGTGGCCAGCGTTTTGAGCGCGGATGAGATGGTGTGCCGCGTCGGGGGGTCCATCGCGGTCCTGTGTTCCGGCCGTCCGGACGAGGTCCGGGCGATCCAGCTTCGAATCCTCGAACGAATGGCCGACTGCGCCTGCGCGGCCCGCGAAGGAAGGATCAATGTCGTCCGCCGGATCGGTTCGGCGGTCTGCGGGCCTGATGGCGGCGATCCCAAGACGCTCTTCCTGCACGCCTCCCTGGCCCAGCCCGGGAACAAATTTTCCGAGTAGGGTTGTAATCGGCCGGAAATAAGACGTTCTAAAAAAACGGCGGCGGGATGGCCGCCGATGACGCTCTTTTTCAAAAAAACAGAGGTGAAGCACATGAAAGTCCGTAGCCGTCAGAGAGGATCGGTGTTGCTCCCGTTTGTTCTGGGATTCGGGGCCGTTACGATGATGGTCGGCGCCACGGTCGAGGGCGCGCTTCTCCTCCATGCCCGGAACAAACTCTTTAACGACGCGGAAACCGCGCTCCTGGCCTCCGCGAATCTTTATTTCAGCCGCGGCTACGGATATCAGACGTTTCAAGACGTGAATCTAAGCATGAAAAACGACTACGCCCTGGACAGTTTCCTGGATCCGTCCCGGACGTATCTCGATTTCAGCCGCGTGGCCTGCACGTGCGGTATTCTCATTCTGCATACCTCAAAGACCGTCCCTCTCCGCTTCCTCAAAAAAACGACGTTGCTTCGCGCTGATCTCGCGGCCCGGATTCCAGGCCCCCCGGAAAATGTTCAGGGGATCGTTCCTTTGGCGATGGTCGTCGAGGATCTGGAGAACCCGTTTGCGCTGGGAACGGAATATGTCATGAAGCCAGGCGGCGGAGGCGGCGCCAGCGGCAACTACGGGGCTCTGTCTCTCGCGGCGGCCGGCGCAAAAGACTATACCGACAACATCAAATACGGATATCCCAAAGAGGTGAAGGTCGGAGACCTGATCTTCGCCGACAGCGGCCTTCTGGAGACCAAGCCGGGGAACATGAAAGGGCCGACGGAGGAGGGATTCAGCTATCGCCTGAGTCAGGGAGAGGACGTCGCCGTCGTGGTGGTGACGGACCGTCTCCCGGATGGCCGCGGGGACATCGTCGCCCGGGGCTTCGCGGCGTTCCGCGTCAAGGCCGTGAACAGCAAAGGGGAACTGACCGGCGAGTTCATCCGGCATCGAATTTCGTCCACGCCCCTGGACGACGCACAGGATTATGGCCTCATCACCAAAGCCCGGCTAGTTTACTATTAACAGGCTCATGAAAAAATACAAATCAGCAACGGAGGTCACAGAGATGTTTGGAAATGCCTGTCGTGCACTCGTCGGAATTTTCCTCTCGCTCATGTGCGGTCCAGCCATCGGCGCCCCCGGGGAGATCCACCTCACCGTTCCCGTCGGGGAATTTCGGACCGTGACTCCGCCGGCCGACATTCTCCGAATCGCGGTGGCCGCGCCGGAAGTGGCCGACTATTCCGTGATTTCAAAACGGGAAGCCCTGATCAGCGGCAAGTCCGCCGGGTCGACCACCGTGAAAATCTGGATGCCCAACGAGACGATTACCTATCTCGTGACGGTCCGAAAAACCCCCCGGCAGGTCAGAATGCACGTCAGGGTCATGGAAATTTCCGAAAACGCCGGCAAGACCCAGGGCATCGACTGGGGCAGTTTCAGGCACAGCGGCGCCCCGGATGTTTCCTCTCCGCCCGGCGCGCACGACCAGTACGCCCTCAGCGGGTCCTTCGCCTCCGGGCTTCTGCCCCGCGTGATGAACTTTAAAAGGAGCCAGGCGATGACGTCGATGGATCCGTTCATGCTTCAGATCAATTACCTGATCGACAGCGGCGTCATCCGCATTCTGTCCGAACCCGAAATCGTCGCCCTCTCCGGAGGGCGTTCCGACGTCCTGATCGGCGGCCAGGTTCCCATTCCCCTGGTGACGCAGAACCAGATGTCGGTCGAATGGAAGGATTACGGCATCAAGATGTCCCTGGAACCGAACATCGACGACGATCATCGGATCACCGCCAAAGTCTACACCGAGGTCAGCACGCTCGATTTCACCAACGCGGTCAGCCAGTCCGGCTTTCTCCTGCCGGCGCTCAAGATCACGCGCGCCGCCAGCGAGATTTCCGTGGAACCCGGCAAGACTGTTTTCTTGAGCGGCCTGAAGCGGGAGATCAACACCCAATCGACCCGCGGGGTCCCGGGACTTTCCGCCCTGCCGATGCTGGGCAAACTCTTCAGCAACAGCGTCGACAAGGCGGAACGGGTCGATCTGATCATCAGCGTCACGCCCTATATCGTCCGGGGAGAAGGAGGATGACCATGAACCAGACGCCCGGCGTGCTTTGGATCGGCCGCCATCAAACGTATCAGGGATTCAAAACGTATTTTGAAAAACTTTGGCCGGTCGATCTGAACTGCGTCGATCCCGGCCAGGTGGAGGCGATGAAGGGCCGGCGGATGGAGGTGGTTCTGGTCGAGTCGCTCCCCGAACATGAGCGGACCTGCCGGATCCTGGAGGACGCATCCGCCCGGTATCCGGACAGCGTCCTCCTGCTCCACATCTCCGAAAAACCGGATCCGGAGAAATTGATCCAGTACATGAATTACGGCGTTCGGGACGTTTTGACCAATGACGACAATCCGGAACGGGTCCTTCGAAAAGCCCTGGCGCTGGTGGACCGCAGATCGGGCGGAGGCAATCCCGGTTCCGCCCGGGCCGGCCGGGCGGTCGGATACTTCAGCTCCAAAGGCGGCGTGGGCAAAACCTTTTTGAGCGTTTCCACCGCGTGTCTTCTGGGCCGGTACCCTCAGATCAAAACCGTCCTGGTCGACCTCAATCTTCAGTTCGGCGACGTCGATCTGTACCTCTCGGCGGGCAGCGTTCAGACCCTCGGGGAACTGGTGGAGGAAATCCACAACAACAACTCCCGCCTGACCGATTTCATCCTCGACAACCATATCCACCGCCGGTCGCCCAATCTCCACGTCCTGTCCGCGCCGCTTTCGCCGGAAAAATCGTCTCTGATCACCGGTCAGGACGTCGGGAATTTGATCAAACTTCTGAAACAGCGGTATGACTGGATCGTTCTCGACGCCGGCGCCGTCCTGAACGAAGTGTCTCTTGCCGCGTTCGACCATGCCGACCGGATGTTCGTGGTCGTGAACGATGAAATCGCCTCCGTCAAGAACGCGGGGCAGACCCTTCAGCTCCTCAAGAAACTCAGCTACGCGGAAGACCGGTTTGATGTCGCCGTCAATCGGTTTGGCGGCCGGTACACGCTCAACGACGACATGCTCCGCAATATCCTGAGTCGAACCCCCTACGCCCGGATCCCGGAGTCCGCCGGGGTGGGCGAATCGATCAACGAAGGCTACATCCTCGCCGAGCGCTGGCCCGGGGACCCGGCGGTGCGGGGAATTCAGGATTTGATTTCCAAACTCGCGGCGGAGTGGGGCGCGGGACTTCCGGCCCGCGAGGAGCCCCCGCCGTTTTTAAGCCGGGTTTTTTCAAAGAAGGCGGCCTAGCCCATGGGACGGGACACGGCGCTGTTGTCCAGATTTTATCGGGCCCCCGCCGCCGGCCCGATACCTTCGCCGGAGAGGAAACCCCAGGATTCGGTCATGACCGACCTGCACCGGCGGCTGGTTGAAAAGTTCCAGAAGGAGCAGATCGAGGAACAGAGAATGCAGGACCGCATTTACATGCGGAAAAAAATTACGGACGAGGTTGCCGCGGTTCTCGAACTGCAGAACAAGACCCTCTCGCCCCGCCATTTTTCCGATTTGGTCGAGGAATTGGTACACGAAATGGTCGGATTCAGCGTCTTGGAGCCCCTCCTGTTCGATGACGAGATTTCCGAAATCATGGTCAACGGCCACGACCGGGTCTACATTGAAAAACAGGGGTCCCTCGTCCAGACCGAATGCCGGTTCCGGGACGAACAACACCTCCGGCATGTGATCGACCGGATTGTCCTTCCGCTTGGCCGGCGGATCGATGAAACGTCGCCGATGGTCGACGCCCGTCTTCCGGACGGATCCCGCGTCAACGCCATCATTCCGCCCCTGGCCCTGTGCGGGCCGACCCTGACGATCCGGAAGTTCGCCAAGGGCAAGATGGACATCGAAGACTTGATCCGGTTCAAAACCCTGGATGGCCACATCGCGAAATTCCTGAACTATTGCGTGAAAGGAAAACAGAACCTTGTCGTATCGGGGGGCACCGGCTCCGGAAAAACGACGACCCTGAATGTCCTCTCTTCCTTCATCCCCAACGACGAACGGATCATCACCATCGAGGACGCGGCGGAATTGAAGCTTCTCCAGGACCACGTGGTGCCGCTGGAGACCCGGCCGGTCTGGAACAAGGAGGGAACCGCCGTCACCACGCGGGACCTTGTGAAAAACGCGCTGAGGATGCGGCCGGACCGGATCGTCATCGGGGAGTGCCGCGGAGGGGAGGCCCTCGACATGCTTCAGGCGATGAATACCGGCCACGAAGGCTGTCTGACGACCGCGCACGCCAATTCGCCGCGGGATCTCATCGCCCGGCTGGAGACGATGTCCCTCATGGCCGGCATGGACCTGCCGGTCCAGGCCATCCGCGCGCAGATTGCCGGCGCCGTCAACCTGATCGTCCAACAGAGCCGGCTCAAAGGCGGGATGCGAAAAATCATGAAAGTGACGGAAGTCCAGGGGATGGAAAGCGACACGATCGTCCTGCAGGACATTTTTGAATTTGTTCAAACCGGCTTTGACAACCTCGGCCAGCCCCTGGGCGCCTTCCGAAGCACGGGGCTCATTCCGAAGTTCATGCACAAAATTGAGATCCAGGGGTTGAAGGTCGATTACAGCATTTTTGAAAAATAGAAGGAGGAGGCCCGAACATGTATCGAATGAATCAGAAGAAGATCGTCATGATCGCCGTCGCGGTCAGCCTGTCGTTTGCGTGGCTCTCATTTGCCTGGATCAAACATCAAACCCCGCTGTCGCCCCGAAGCGCCGACGCCGGCGAGTCCCGGTCGGTCCTCGTCGCGGCCTCCGATATTCCCGGCCGCATGACCCTGTCCGACCGGATGCTCGTCCGAACGGCCGTCCCCGCGGCCTTGTACAATGAGCAAATGCTGACCGGCCTCGATCCGGCCCGCCGGCAGTTCGCCCGCCACTCCGTTTCCAAGGGGGAGATTCTCTACCGGAGCAAAATCGGCGTGGTGGGGGAGGAAGCCGAACTTTCGTACATGGTGGATTGGAATCAGGGATGCATTACCCTCCAGGTGACCGACATCACCGGTATTTCCGGACTGCTCCGGCCCGGTGATTACGTCGATGTGTACGCGACCTATGCCAGGGATCAGCTGGATGGTCTTCCTGTCCAGGGACAGCTGGAATCGGTCACCAAACGGATCGTATCCGGGGTCCGGGTGGTCGCGGCCGACAACGAAGTCCTGCCGCCGGTGGAGGCCGGCGCGGGGGATGGCCAGTTTAACCGGCAGCGCGCCGCCGGAGATCTCAAACGGGTCACGCTGGCGGCCGGCCATGCCGACATCGAGAAACTCATCCACGCGCACACGAACGGGAGAATTCACCTGTCCCTGCTCAGCGGCAAGGACGCGGACAAGACCGACCCCGCCGGATTCGGCGCTCAGCAGTTGTACGAGGAACTCTTCAACAAACAGGTTCACGCCATCGAATGCATCCGCCCCGGAAAAACCGAAGTCGTCTACGTGGAGGGGGGCCGCTCGATTCGGCCGCCGGAGCGGGCGCCGGTCAAGAAGGCGGCGACGGCGGAGAGACTTCCGAATGTTGTGGAGCCAAAACCGCCGACCCGGCGGGATACGGCGGTCAAAGATATCTCCGCCGTGACCGTACCGACGGAGGACCTCTATAACCGGGCGGTGGCCTGGCATGACGCCGGAAATTACGCGGACGCGGAACGGGCCTTCCTGCAAGTCATCGAGGCATGGCCTTCCTACAGCAAGCCCTACAAAAATCTTGCCCGGGCCCGGCTGGAACTGGGCAAGACATCGGAAGCCCTCCAAAACGCCCTCGTTGCGCGGGAGCTGAATCCGCGCGACGGCGAGATCGACCATACCCTCGGACGGATTCACATGGCCGCCGGCGACGCGGCGGCGGGGGCTGACGCTTATGAATCGGCGATTGAGAAGAGCCCGAACTTCGCGTGGGCCTATAACAATCTCGGGTATCACTACATCCAGCAGGGTGCCTTCGAGAAGGCGGTGGAAATCCTGTCGGCTGGCGCGAAACAGGTGAACCCGCCCGCCGTACTGCTCCGGAATCTCCAGTTCGCCCAGGAACACGTGCAGGGTCCGGCGCCCGGCTCGAACCTGTATGCGAATGCGCGGGACGTGAGCCCCTAGGCCGCCGGGGGACTTCGATATGAGCGCCATTGGCTTCCTGTTCGCGCAGTCACTGATCCTTGCCGCCGCGTGGATTCTGATCTGCCGCCGCGACGCCGGAATCCTCAAGCGGATGGGCCGGTACGTGGATCTCAAAGTCAAACCGGGGGCGGGCAGAAAATCAAGCGAGGATATCTACAGACTGCTTGACACCAAAATGGAACGGCTTCCGGTGACGAAGGTGATCTTCAATCACATCGAACAGCTCCTGACGGTCGCCAACGTCCCTTTGAAAACCTCCGAATTCCTCATCGGGGTGTTTCTCCTGACGGGGGTTTCGCTGATTCTGAACATCTTCCTGAGCGGCGGCCCCAACCCTCCCGGTTGCGCGGTCGTCCTGATCGGATCCATCCTCCTGCCCTTCGCGCTGTTGAAAGCGCACATCCTTCTGCGGGTCCGGAAACTGCGAAAACAGCTCAAATTCGCCATTTCGATTCTCGCCAACAACATGAAGGCCGGAAACAGTTTCGTTCAGGCCCTGCGCCACGTGACGGCGGACTTGGAAGAACCGTTGGTCGGCGAATTTCGCCTGATTCTGAACGAAACCCTGATGGGCATACCGGTCGGGGAAGCGCTTCACAACATGTCCCGGCGCGTGCCGTGTCCGGAAATGCAGTCCATGGTCCGGGGCGTCGCCTTTCAACAGGACGCCGGCGGCAATCTGGTTCATATCCTCAAAACCATCTTTCAGACCCTCCAGGACCACGATGACCTCCGGAACAAGATCGCCGTTCTGACCATCCAGGGAAAAATTTCCGGCCTGGTCTGCGTCTCCGTTCCGTTTTTCATGCTTCTGCTGATGCACAAGACCCAGTCGGGCTACAGCGAGACGCTGTTTCATACCCCGCCGGGGCAGTTCCTTCTGGCGCTGTGCGCCGGCCTCCTGATCGTTGGATCCTTCCTGGTCCATCGAATAGTCTCCTTCAAAATCTAGCCATGGAACTCGCCGTTTCGGCCGGGTTTTTCACGGCGGTTTCTTTCGCCTGCGCGGTCTGGGGACTTTCCGGATCCCGGTTTGAACGGGATGTCATCGGCCGATTGGGACGATATGTCTCCCGTCCGGTCGAATCCCACCGGACGCGGACGGTCTCCGCGCCTTTCAACCGGCGGATCATCCAGCCGATTTTGGCCAGACTGCGGGCACTCGTCCACACGCGGATTTCGGAGACGATGCGGCGGAAAATCAGGATGAAACTCCTCAATGCCGGCTATCCGCTCCAGATTTCGGCGGAGGATTACTTTGTGAAAAAAGGGGCCCTCGTCGCCGCCGCCGTCCTGGCGGTGGCGGCGTTTCAATATGATCTGGGCGCCGATGTCAGCCTCATCTGCGTCACGGCCGCCGTCCTGGCCTTGGCGTTCGCCGGGTTTCTCTATTTCGGCGTTCTCATGAAAATACGGAAACGAACGGGAATAATCGAACGGGAATTGCCGGAACTTCTCGACATCGCCCAGGTGGGGGTCGAGGCCGGGCTGAGCATCGACCATTGTCTCGAACGGATTGTCCAGGAACCGTCCGGGCAGACGATGGCCTACGAGCTCAAAATCTATCTCCAGGAGGTCAAAATGGGGGTGCCGCGCGCGGAGGCCCTGCATCACCTGCATGGGCGGACGGATTCCAAGCCGGTCAAATATTTTACGGATGGGATCATCCAATCCCTGGAGTCCGGCGGTACGATGGCGAATATCCTCGAAATGATCCGGCGGGATGTCTACGAGCATATTCGCGGCGCGGCCGAGAAGAAGGCGAACAAGGCGCCGGTGGTCATGATGATCCCCCTGGTCCTGTTTATCTTTCCGACTGTCTTCATCATTACGCTGGGTCCGACGCTCCTGATGATCCTCGATGACTTCGGAAAAATCGGCATGGGGACGGGTCGGGGGTTTTGAAATGACCTCTAGGACATTTCCCCCATCCGGCGTTCGGACTCCGGCGGAAGGGCAAAATTCGGATTGTTTCCAATTGAACACCGGCGGGCTTCGGCGTAGGGTGCGGCCGTGAGCTGGTTCAACAAGAAAATCCTGATTGTCGACGATGACGACGACATTTCCTGCATCATCCGGGACTGCCTGGCGCGGGAGGGGTTTACCTGCGTGACGGCGGTGGATGGGGAAGAGGGGCTTCGATTGTCTTACGAAACGTTCCCCGACCTGATTTTGCTCGATTTCACAATGCCAGGAAAAAATGGATTTGAAGTCTGCCGGGAACTGAAAAAGGATCCCCGCATGAAAGATATTCCCATCTGCATCATGTCCGCCATGTCTTACGTCCGGGCGTCCGGCGAAGCGGAATCGATCGGCGCGGATGATTATCTCTCAAAACCGTTTGAACTCGCCGCCCTGGTGCGGAAGGTGCGGGCTTTCCTGCGGCCGTCAATTCACGCTCTCGCTCCGGAACCATTCGATGGCGAACTGGAGAACCTCTGACGAATTTTTCAGCTTCAACTTTTCCTGAATTTTCGCGCGGTGGGCTTCGACTGTCTTGACGGAGATGTGCAGTTCCTCGGCGATTTGCTGGCGCCCGCGGCCGCGGCTGATGAGTTTGAACACCTCCAGCTCCCGGTCGCTCAAGCGCTCGACCGGTGATTGGTCGGGCCGGGATTTGCCGTCCGACAGGGTGGACAGCATCCGCTCCGAAACCGCCGGGCTCATGTAGAGCTGGCCCGACTGCACCCTCCGGATGGCGTCGAGAAGCTTGGCGGGCGGCTCCCGCTTCATGATGTACCCGCGCGCGCCCAGCCGCAGGACCCGCTCGGCGTAGAGAGATTCGTCGTGCATGGAAAGGACCAGCACCGGCAATTTCGGGTGCCGGACCCGGATGTCCTTGATCAGGTCGATGCCGTTCGACCCCCGCAGGGACAAATCGACCAGCGCGACGTCGGGGCCGGTCTGGGCGATCAGGTCAAGGGCATTGGGGACGTCGTCCGCTTCCCCGCAGACCTCAAGATCCTCCTCCCCGCGAAACAGTTTGGCAAGGCCTTCCCGGACGATCGGATGATCGTCAACGACAAAAATTCTGGTTTTTTTTCGGTCCACGTCGGAACCCTTTCTCCTTTTCGTTGCGGTTGTCATGGCTCTCCCCACCCATCCCTTCTCTCTGGTTTGGCCCGCCGCGCAGGGCTAGCCTGCAAGGCAGCACGATACCACGGTTCCTTTTTTGTCGCCGCGCCGGACGTTCAAAACCGCGCCGATCGTCCGGGCGCGGGAATCCATGATGTGCAGACCCATCCCGTTCTTTCCGCCGTTGTCCTTGGATATTCCGTCGCCGTCGTCTCTCACCTCAAGAGCGATCTCGTCCGGCCGCCGGATGAGCCAGACCTCAATGCGCCGCGCGCGGCCATGCCGAACCGCGTTGTGGACGGCCTCCTGGGCGATCCGATAGAGGTGGGTGGTCGCGTCCGTGTCTTTCAAGAGGACTGGCGCGGGACATTCGAACTTGCAGGATACCTTGAACAACCCGGACACGCTCTCCGACAATTCCTCCAGCGCCGCCATGAGGCCGTTCGCCTCGGCTTTCACCGGAAAAAGCCCCCGGGCCAGACTGCGGCCCTGGTCGATGGCCTCGTTGAGGAGGCTGTAAATTTTCGCCGCGGCGGGCGCCTCGCCGGGCAGGACGGCCGCCAGCCGCTTTTCGAGAGAGCCGGCCATGTAGGCGATGCCGGTCAACTGCTGGGTCAGGCCGTCGTGCAGATCCTGCGCGATCTTCCGTTGTTCCCGGTCGCTCACCTCCAAAATCGCCTTCTCCAATTTTTTCCGATGGGTGATGTCGGTGACGATTGCCGAGAGGTACACTTGGTTTCCCTTCTCCCAGCCCGCGTAGGACAGTTCGATGGGAAACTGGGCGCCGTCCCTGCGTTCGACGCTGATCTCCAGACCGGTGTCGGCGCGGTTGTCGCCGCTCAGCAGACGGTTCAGGGCTTCGTCGTGGTAGAGATGGTGGTAACGCTCCGGGATGAGGCGGGTCAGGGGTTGTCCGACGATCTCGTCCGCCGAATATCCAAACATCCGTTCGGCGGCGGGATTGAAATAGGCGATGTTTCCCGAGCGGTCGCAGGTCACGATGCCCTGCATCGCGGTTTCCGCGATCACCCGGAATTTCTCCTCGCTGGCCCGGATTTCCGCAGAGCTGGACCGCGCAAGCTCCCGGTGGGCGCGGATCAGTTGCTGGTTGGTCTCCTCCAGGAGCCGCGTTTTGCGGGACAATTCGGCGAAGGCGGCAACTTTGTATTTCAGGATCTGGGGGGCGACTGGCTTGAGGAGATAATCGATCGCCCCTGTGGCGTAGCCTTTGAAAATCTGCTGTTCGCCCGGCATCGTGCCCGTGAGGAAAATGATCGGGGTGTGGCGGGTCGATTCCCGCTTCCGAATCATCGTGGCGGCCTCCATCCCGTCCATCCCCGGCATGAAGACGTCCAGAATGATCATGGCAAAAGGCATTTTTTCCAGGCACTGAAAAGCCGCCGGCCCGGACTGGGCCTTGATGAGGTTGTAGCCCTCTCCATCGAGCGCGGACACCACCGCGGCGAGGTCGTCCGGATCGTCGTCGACGAGAAGAATGTTGACCTTCGGTTCGGCCGCCTCTCCAGGATTTGAGTTCATGCTACCGGCCCTTTCGGAGATTGATGGACCCTGAATTTCAGCTTGACGCAGTAGAAATGATCCTGTTCCGGATTTCAATAGGTCAATGCTCTGGTTCCGGCATCCGGCTTTTGCCGGATCCCCGCCCGGGCTGTTATGGGGGAAATATATCCCGAAATCGGGCCGGAAACAATCATGACAGGCCTGTTGCATCCATCGGGGGTCTGTGGAAGACTGGCGGCTGGGATGGATCTGTACGGACATTTTAATCGGATCACAAAGGCGCTTGACAAAAATGGACTGGAGGTTCGTGTCGTGGGCGGCATCGCCCTGGCTTTTTATACCAGACCAAGGGCGACCGTCGATGTGGACTTGCTGGTTCAACCCGCGGACGTGGACTCCATCGTCCGCGTGCTCGCAAAACTGGGATACGAACAGATGTCCCCTCCCCTGTCGCTGGCCCGGGGGCGCCTGCGGCTCACGCGCCTGGTTTATCTGAAAAAAACGGAGCATTTCATCATCGATCTGCTCTGGTCCGATAAACCCCCGGTGGCGGGGATTTGGAAACGCCGCAGGGAATTCAGGTATGAAGGCCGGACGATCCGGGTCATGGATCCGGAGGGATTGATCGTTTTGAAAAAAATGCGCGGGTCGCCCCAGGACCGGCTGGACATTGGCGCGCTCAGGGAGGCGGTGAGGCGTGGAAAAGAAAAAACAAAGCGCGGCTGAAAAAATCATCCGGACGTTGAACGGCCTCTACAGGCTGTCCCGGGCGATTGCCGGCTCCCGGCCCGTACTCCCCCCAAAAAAGCGGTAGGGTCGGGCGCGTGAAGCTCATATTCACGCCTCCCGGGCTGAAAGCCGGGGCGGTGTTTTCGCCGGAAGAGGCCGATCAACGGCACTTGATCAAAGTCCTGCGCGTTCGGGAGGGGGACACGGTCGAAGGCAGTGACGGGCGGAGCCGCCTGACGTGCCGGGTGGCGATGGCCGGGAAGAATCTGAAGCTGAAGGTGGCCGCTGTTGAAGCCCTGGTCGATCTGAGGTCGATCAGCCTCGCGGTTGCGCGGATCGAGACCGACCGATTCTCTTCCGCGGTCTCCGCGGCGGCGCAGATGGCGGTCCGGGAAATTTTCGCGGTCGAGTGCGAGCGGGCCGACCGGAAACCCCTGGCGCTGGATCGGCTGAAACGGGTTGCCCGCGAGGCGGCCAAGCAGGTGGGGTGCCCGTTTCTGCCGGATATTCGCGAACTTCGCTCTGTGCATGAACTCGCCGCCGTCGCGAAGGGAAAAACGGCGTTCCTCCTCGATCCCCTCGCGCCCCAGACTCTCATCGAATGCCTCCCCATGGATATCGATCCCGGCACGGGCCTCCTCCTGATCGTCGGGCCGGTCGGGGACTTTACCGCGCAGGAAAAACAAACTCTTCAGGCGGCCGGTGCCCGGCCCGCCCAACTCTGCGGGGAAATTCTGAGAAGCGAGACTGCGGCGGTCGTCGCGCTGGGCGTCGCCGCAACCTACCTCAGGTCTTCGGCCCGAAAATTTTGACATGACTCCGGCCCCGGCCGCTTTCACGGTCCTGCGCGTCATCACCCGGCTCAATGTCGGCGGCCCGGCCCAGCACGTTGCCTATCTGACGGCCGGACTGGCTCCGCATGGATTTGCCTCCGAACTCGTCGCCGGCCGGATCGATCCCGGTGAAGGCGACATGGCGTATTTTTGCGGGAAGGTTGGGGTGGACGTCCACTTCATCGACGACTTGAGGCGTCCCATCTCGCCGCTTCGGGACCTCCGGGCATTTTTCAGGATCGCCGGAATCCTCTGGTCGCGGAAACCCGCCATCCTGCACACGCACCTCGCCAAGGCCGGTTTTCTGGCCAGGCTGGCGGCGCGGCTCCTCCGGCCGTTCGGCGTTCGGCCCTTGATCATCCACACCTATCACGGGCATGTCTTTCACAGTTATTTTTCGAACCGCCAGAACACGTTCCATCTGTTTCTCGAACGCCTCGCCGCCCGTTGGACCCATCGGCTGATTGCCGTGTCCGAACGCCTCAAGCGCGAACTCGTCCACACCTACCGGATCGCGCCGGAATCGAAATTCCGGGTCGTCCAGCTTGGATTTGACCTGGATCCTTTTTTGAAAACGCCGCGGCACGCCGGCGCGTTCCGGCGGAAACTCGGCGTGGACCGGGACACCAAATTGGTGGGCATCGTCGGGCGGCTCACCGCCGTCAAAGATCACCTGATGTTTCTCGACAGTTTCGCCGATCTCATCAAAACGGGCGTGAAGGCGCTGGCGGTTATCGTGGGGGACGGGGAAGAGCGCGCGCGGATTGAATCCCACGCCGAACGGATTGGAATATCGCAGTTCGTCCGCTGGACGGGATTCGAAAAAAATCTGCCTGAAATCTACAGCGACTTGGATATCGTGGCGCTGACGTCCAAGAACGAAGGCACCCCGGTGGCCGTGATCGAGGCCCAGGCCGCCGGGTGTCCCGTCGTGGCGGCGGACGTCGGCGGCGTCTCGGACGCGCTCCTCGCGACGCCCCGGCACCCGCCGGCGGCGGCGCCGGAAGGATGTGAAATGAGAGATGGTGGGATTTTGGTGAAAACCCGGACATGCCGGGCGTTCACGGAAGCCTACAGGCGGATTATTCTGGAGGACTTCAGATCAAACGACCCGGTCAGAAAAGCCGCGGCGGAACATTTCAGCGCCGCCAAACTCTGCGAAAACACCGCCCACCTCTATAAAAACTTGATGACGGTCGTCCGGCCTACTGTACTCGGTTAGTCTTCGGTCTCCAGTCTCCGGTCTCCAGTCATACCACAGCAATCCTCGGGATTGACCGAAGACTGAAGACCGAAGACTGAAGACTAACCGATTACGGGCTACTTCATCATGCCTCTAATGATATCGAGCGGGATCGGAAAAACGATCGTTGTCTTGCCTTCCGTGGAAATTTCCAGCAGGGTCTGAAGATACCGGAGCTGGAGCGCCTCGGGGTGCGCGGAGATGATTTTCGCGGCCTGCGTCAATTTTTCGGACGCCTGGAATTCTCCCTCGGCGGCGATGATCTTCGCGCGGCGCTCGCGCTCGGCTTCGGCCTGCCTTGCCATGGCGCGCTGCATCCCCTGGGGGATCTCCACGTCCTTGACTTCGACGGCGGACACCTTGATTCCCCACGAGTCGGTCTGCTCGTCGATGACGATTTGGAGCTGTTGGTTGATCTTGTCGCGGTTGGACAGGAGGTCGTCCAGCTCGTGCTGGCCGACGGTGCTTCGAAGCGTCGTCTGCGCGATCTGGGATGTCGCGACGTAAAAGTCAGCGATCTTGATGATGGCGTCCTCCGGGTTGAGCACGCGGAAATACACGACCGCGTTGACCTTCACCGGCACGTTGTCCTTCGTGATGACGTCCTGGGTCGGTACGTCCATCGTGACGATCCGGAGGTCCACGGAGACCATCTTGTCGATGAAGGGAATCAGCAGGATCAGGCCGGGGCCGTTGCCGTCGCCGCCGAGGTTCAGGATCGCGCGCGCGATCCGGCCGAAGCGGAAGATAATGGCGCGCTCGTACTCGCGCAGGACCCGGAACGAATTCCAGACGGCGATGACCACGAACAGGATCACCGCCAGAAGCAGGGGGTTCAGAAAAAACGGAAACATGACTGGGTCACTCTCCCTTTCTTGATCTCATTCAGATTTTTCGGACGATGAGTTTCATCCCGTCCTTGCGAATAACTTCCACGCCGGTCCCCGCGGGCAGAGCCGCGCCGTCGTCGCTCCGGGCGCTCCAGAGTTCCCCCGACAGGATGATCTGTCCGGTGGGATCAAGCGCCCGACGGACTTCCCCCCGCAGGCCCGCCAGGGTCTCGCCGCCGACCCGGATTTTCGTGCTGAACACCCGGACGGCGGCGCCGACGGCGAACAGAATAAAGGCGGCGGTCAGGCCGGTGAAGACAAGGATCACGGCCAGCGAGACTTTGAACGCGCGGTCCTCAAACAGCATCAGCCCGCCGATCGTCATCGCCACGACTCCGCCGGCCGTCAGAATGCCGTGACTGCCGACTTTGAGATCGAGCATCATGAGTCCGATCCCGCCGAGAAGCAGAATGAGGCCGACGGTGTTGACCGGAAGAATCGACAGGCCGTAGGCCGCGAGGACCAGGGACACGACGCCGACGACGCCCGGCACGCCGACGCCGGGACTGGAAAATTCAAAATAGATGCCGGCCATCGCCAGCAAGATCAGAACGTAGACAACGTTTGGATCGGTCAAAAACGCCAGGGCCTTCTCTTTGAGTTTCGGCGCCACCGTCCGGAGTTCGACGGACTTGATTTGAAGCGCAATCTGTTTTCGGCCCGGCCCCGCCACCGACGTGGTCTCGCCGGCGATCATCGCAAGGAACGAATCGATGCTGTCCGCGCGCAGGTCGATCGCGCCGCTGTCCAGCGCCACCTTGTCGGTCAGCGACGTGCTCTCGCGCACCGCGGACTCCGCAAAGACGACGTTCCGGCGGCGCGTTTCGGCGATCGTCCGCGCCCACGCGGCCGCGTCGTTCTCCGCCTTCTGCTTCATCACCGCTTCCATCTTGTCGCCCCCGAGCATCACTGGGTGCGCCGCGCCGAGGTGCGTGCCGCCG
>JACQOF010000001.1 GCA_016202645.1 bacterium | reverse complement strand
TGCGATCCCTTCGGGGAGCTTTCCCGGCGATTCGACAATGTCCACCGTCGACGCCCGGTCCACATCAAGCGCATCTCGCCCTTTCATGGGCGGCGGGGGTAGTCTGTTCCCCTTTACAGGTCTTTTTATAGATGACATTTGTCGAAATTGTCAACGTGTCAGAATGCCCCCCTCGACGGAGATTTTTTGCGGTACACCTTCGGAATATGGTTGAATGCCCCCGTTATGGACGGGGAATCATCGGGGCCGGGCACGGGCCGGACAGATCGACAACATGCGGAAGCGCGATTTCGCGCGGTGGTCGAGTCTTCGCCCTACGCGATCCTCATGGCCGACACGGCCGGGAAAATGATTTTCGCCAACCAACAGGCGGAGATTCTGTTCGGCTATTCCCAGGCGGAACTGATCGGGCAGTCCATTGATCTGCTGGTGCCGGACCGGGTGCGGGGCCGGCATTCCGAGTACCGCCGCGAATTTGAGGCCAACCCCTCCACCCGGCCGATGGGCGCCGGCCGCGACCTCTACGCGCGCCGGAAGGACGGGACGGAGATTCCGGTCGAGATCGGCCTGACCACGCTGAAAGGCCCGTCCGGGGAAACGCTGGTTCTGGCCTCCATCGTTGACATCACGCGGCGAAAACAGGCCGAACAGATGATCCAGGAAAAGGAATCCCAGCTCTGGCAGTCCCAGAAGCTGGAGGCGGTCGGGCGGCTGGCGGGCGGCGTCGCCCACGAAATCAACAACATCCTGGGTGTGGTCATGGCCATGGCGGAGACGATCCGCGACGGGGAAACCCGGGGCGATGAGGCGGGCATTATTTTGAACCAGGCCGTCAAGGGATCCAAGATCGTCAAGGATCTTCTCGTCTACTCGCGGCCGACGTCGCCCGCCCTCGCCGAGGTCCGCATGGACGATATCGTTCAGCGCGCCGTTCGAATGGCGGCCAATGACCTTCATCTGCGTCACATCGAACTCAAAACGGACATCGCCGGCAGTCTTCCGGCCATTTCCGCCGACGCCGACCAGATCGAGCAAGTCCTCATGAATCTGATCGCGAACGCCAGGGACGCCATCCCGGCCGGCGGAACCATTGAAATCCGCGTTGAGGAAAAAGACTTCCGGATACAGACTTCCGTCGCCGATAGAGGCACGGGCATTCCCCCGGCGGCCATCGACAAAATCTTCGACCCGTTCTTCTCGACCAAGGAGGAGGGCAAAGGCACGGGGCTGGGGCTGTCCGTCGCGGCCGGAATCGTCAAAGCGCACGGCGGAACCATCCAGGCCGCCAACCGTCCGGGCGGCGGCGCCGTCCTGACGTTTCATCTGCCGGTCTCCGCCAACCGCAAAACGGCGGGTGTTGAAGGCTCAGGATCCGAATCCCCGGACCGCCTCCCCGCCGGCTTTCGAGTTCTGGTCGTGGACGACGACGAAGGCCTTCGGGAAAGCTGCGTCCGGGCGATCGAAAGCCGCGGCGGCCGGGCCGTCCCGGCCGAATGCGTCGATGAAGCCGTCCGCTGTTTGGATCAAGAAACATTTGAGGTGGTCCTTTGCGATTATTACATGAACCGGAAATACGGAATGGAGCTGTATCGATATTTGACTGACCAGAAGCGCGCCGAGGCGCGTCATTTCATATTGATGACCGGTCTCGCGCCGTCCTCTCTGGAACCCTCCATCACCGTCCTCACCAAGCCCTTCCGAAAAGCCGAATTGATCGAGGCGCTCCTCCGCCACGCCCGGTCCGGGTGATCGTCGGAAAGGTGTTCACCTGACCTCAGGTTGTCATGTTTCGATACACTTCGGCCATAACCCGCTCCGGACCCCAAGTCTCCTAACATACTGACGATCCAGTTATAATGAATCATTTCCCGGAAATGCGCGGGGCTGGCGCGGATTCTGCAGGTTTCCATACATTGGCGTATCCAAAAACGGGAGGGGAGTTTCCATTACCATGCGCACGCTCGTTGTGAACTTTGGAAGCTCGACTCTAAAGTATAAAGTCTTCGAGATGCGGACGGAGCGGTCCCTGCTCCGCGGCCACATCGAGTTTGGCGCGAAGGGTGCCGCCGCGTCCGCGAAACGCATGCTGGCGCACATCCGCAGAACCATTCCGATCCAGACCCTCTCGGCCGTCGGGCATCGCGTCGTTCATGGCGGGCCCAAGTACGGATCGAGCGCCATCGTCTCGGAGGAGGTCCTTTCGGACATCGACTACTGCGCCGGGTTTGCGCCTCTTCACAACCCGCCGGCGGCGGCCGGCATCCGGCTCATGCGAAGACTCCTGCCCGACGCCGATCATGTCGCGGTTTTCGATACCGGTTTCCACCGCGACATGCCGCCGCAGGCCTACTTGTACGGACTGCCCTACGACCTCTCGGCCAAACACAACATCCGGCGGTATGGATTTCACGGCATGTCCCACCAGTATGTCGCCCAGCGCTGTGCCGTCCTCATGGCCCGGCCGCTTCGAAAACTCAAACTCATCACCTGCCACATCGGATCGGGCACATCCATCGCGGCGGTCTGTTGCGGGCGGTCGATCGACACGTCGATGGGCATGAGTCCCCTGCAGGGCGTCATCATGGGGACGAGGTCCGGCACGATCGATCCGGCGATCGTCGAGTTTCTGATGGAGAAGGAGAAACTCGGATACAAGGCGATCGTGGATTTGCTGAACAAAAAGAGCGGGCTCTTCGGCCTGTCCGGACTTTCCGACGACATCCGGATCCTCGAAGCGGCGGCGGAGAAAGGCCACGCGCGGGCCCAGCTGGCGCTGGACGTGCACGTGTATCAGATTAAAAAATTCATCGGGTCGTATCTCGTGGCCCTGAACGGAGCCGACGCGATCGTCTTCACGGCCGGCGTCGGCGAGAACAGTTCAAGGGTCCGGTCCGAGGTCGCCGCCGGCCTCGGGTTCGCCGGCGCGCGGATTGACCCGGCATCGAACGCGCGCGGCGCGGGGGAACGTCTGATCTCGACCGGGCGGTCGAAGATCGCCCTGTGGGTGATCCCGACCAACGAGGAACTCATGATCGCGCGGGAGACAGTCAAATGATCAGCGCCCCCGGCCGGACCTGGCACGTCTGCCCCTTCACGGGACTTCCGGTGGAGATCACCGAAGTCCGCGTCAACGGGCCTCGTGGCGTTTCCGTTCAGTACCGGTGCCTGACGCGGATCGACGCCTGTCAGCCCGGCGTGTGCCCGCTCTTTCCGGAGGAGGGTCAGATCGTGCCCAAGTCCGGGCCGTACGAACTGCCCTACCGGAGCGACCGCGGCATCTGCAGTATCCTGATGTCGGGTCTTGGCGGCGACGGCGCGAACACCGCCGCGAAATTGCTCTTCGACGTGGCGGTCAATCAAATCGGCCTGGACGGCGGGCTCGACGCGAAGTACGGCTCCGAAAAAACCGGGACGCCAACCGACGTCTCCATCCGCCTGACCGACACCCAGTCTCCCATCCGGACGAGCGGCCCGACCCGGATGCCCCACATTCTGGTCGTGTTCCATCCCGAGCTGGTCCGGCCGCTTCGCCTGACCGAAGGCCTTCGCGAAAACGCCTCGGTCATCGTGAACACCACGCGGCCCTTCGACGAAATCCGCGACCTCCTTGAACTGCACAGCGGCACGCTCCATCTCCTCGACGCCGCCGGCATCGCCCGCGCCACGCGGTCGCGACTCAATATGCCGCTTCTAGCCCAGCTGTGCCGCGTGATCGGATTCCCCGACGAGGCGCTGGAGGAACCGATCGTCAAAAAATGGCCCAGGCAGTCCGAGGCCAATCTCGCGGCGTTCCGGGCGGCCCGGGACGGCGTCCAGACGCGGCGGATCGACCCGGACGGACGCTACGCCCTCCGGCCGCCCCGGCCCATTCAATCCCGGATCGGCTACGAAACAATGCTGGACGGCGGAACCGTCCGCGCGGCCGATTCGCTGATCGTCCCCAAACCGGGATCGCGCCGGTCGCTGTCGCCGCCGCCCGCCTTCAACCGCGCCGCCTGCATCGACTGCGTTCTATGTCTGACTGTCTGCCCGGATCCCGGCGCGCTGATCTGGCGGGAAAACAAAATGACTGGCGTAGACGCCGCCTACTGCAAAGCCTGCATGCGCTGTGTGTCGGTCTGCCCGGAAACGAAAAAAGGAAAGGCGCTGACAGCTCCATGAAAACGAAAGGGCTGAACCCCTCGGACCTCGAACCTCGAACCTCGAACCAACAAATCTCCTGCGTCTGCGACGGCAACCACGCCGCCGCGCGGGCCATCCTTCACGCCGGATACGACGGCGAGGGGTATTACCCGATCACGCCATCCACCGACGTCGGCGAGGCCGTGAGCGAAGCCGTCGCGGCCGGCGAAACGGACATGGAGTTTGTGATCGGAACGAGCGAGCTGGCGGTCGCGGGGATCGTCACCGGGATGGCGATCGCCGGGGGACGCGCCGTCGACGTCACCAGCGCCAACGGACTTTTGCTGAAAGCCGAGCAGATGCCCGTGATCAGCGGACTGGGCCTGCCGGTCGTGATGAATCTCTCCACCCGCGCGGTTTCCGCCCCCCTCAACATCAAAAACAGCCACGACGACCTGGCCCAATCCCTCGGCTGGGGCTGGATGATCTTCTGCGCGTCCACCGTTCAGGCCATCTACGATCTCAATCTCATCGCGCTCAAAGCCGCGGAAGAAACGGGCTTGCCGGCCATCGTCGCCTACGACGGATTTCACACGTCACACGCGGTCCGGAAAATCAGCGTGTTCTCCGACGCGGAACCCGTCCGGCGCTTTCTCAGCGATCCGCCCCCAACGCGCCGGCCGACCCTGCTCGATTTTGACGACCCCAAAACTTTCGGCTCCTACATGAACGACGATCTGATCAACGCGAAGGTTCAGATCGAGAAAAAAATGGAAAAGGCGGCGCGCGCGATTCCGGCCATTTTTCAGGAATACGCGGACCTCTCGGGCCGGAAATACGATTTTCTCCAAACACTTGGCCCTCGCACCGCCCGCGCCGCGATGGTGATTCTGAACAGCGCCGGCGAAACCGCCAAACTCGCGGTGGAACGGCTCGAGTCCTCGGGAAATCCCGCGCGGCTGGTGATGCCGACAGTGCTCCGGCCCTTTCCGGAAAGCGAAATCACGGATGCGCTCGGCGGCGCCAACACGATCCTGGTCGCCGAACGGGTCTCGCAGTACGGCGCCGGCAATTTCCTCGCCAACGAAATCGGCGCGGCCCTCCAGCGGGAGGGATCCCGCGCGAAAATTCTTCAGAGAACCTACGGCCTCGGCGGTCTTTCCTTCACCGAGGAAGACGCCCTGCATCTATTTGACGTGGCGGCGCGGTATCCCGACGTTCCGGCTGAAGAACGGGCGATCAAGTCCTACCATGGGGCGTGGGCCGGGGATCGGCAGGGTGAGGGGGGCGACCGACTGAAATTCTGCCCTCTAAACCCGGAAGACCTCCGCATCGGCCGAAACGGCGGCAAGGAGAAACTTTCCCTCAAAGACATCCTCGTCATGCCCGACCGGATCGCCCAGCACAGCGCGTGCCCGGGCTGCGGGATCTTTTCGAATTTGAGTTTGTTTCTGCGCGCGATCGAGGGCCAGGTCGTCCTGATTTTCAATACCGGGTGCGGCATGATCGTGACGACGGGGTTTCCGAACACCAGCTTCAAGGTCCCCTACTTCCACAATCTGTTTCACAACGGCGCGTCGACTGCCACCGGCGTCGTGAAAATGATCGAGCGATTTCGTCGCCAGGGCAAATTGTCCGGCGAGGTCACGGTCATCGTCGTGACCGGCGACGGCGGGGACGACATCGGGATGGATCAGGTGATCGGCGCGGCTCTCCGGGACGACCCGTTCATCATGATCGAGTACGACAACAAAGGCTACATGAACACCGGCGGCCAGCTCTGCTACACCGGGATCAAGGGCCAGATATGCTCGAACGCACGGCTCGGGCCGAAACAGGCCGGGAAACTCACGCATCACAAGGACATCATCGAAATTCTGCGCGGCACGCACGCCCGGTATCTCTTTCAGGCGGTCGAGACCTTTCCGGTTGATTTCATCAACAAGGCGCACAAGAGTCAGAAGATGGTCCGGGAGGGGCATTTTGTGTTCGGGAAGGTCTTTTCGGTCTGCCCGCTCAACTGGGGCATGGAGGCGGCGGCGGGTCCGGAAAGCGCGAAACTCGCGGTCGAGTCATGCCTCTTTCCGATCTACGAAATCGAAAACGGCATCACGCGGATCAACCACGACCCGGAACAAAAACAGACCAAAGTCCAGGTGAAATCATTCCTCGCCAAACTCGGCGGCGCATTTCGCCACCTCGCTTCGGAACCCTACGCCGGCCTCGCCGCCGAGATCCAGTCCGAAGTTGACAGGCGCTTTGCGCGGCTCAAGGCCATGCAGTCAACAGGCCTGGCGTGAGCGCCCGAATCGTTTGAGCGGAAGCGCCGGACGGTAATCCGGCACAAGGTTTGACAGGCGTTCGATGACCTCCGATTCGCGGCCCGCTTCGGCCGCTTCCAGAAGACCATCCGCGCGATGGACAACACCGGCGGAAACCTTCTGCGGGTCGATCACTTCCAAAATGTTTTTTTCGGACGTCTCACGGCATGGCGAGTCGGACAACCGTTCGGCGAGTTTCTCTCCCGGACCCAGGCCGGTGTACTCGATGCGGATGTCCCTGCCGGGGGTCTTGCCCAGAAACCGGATGAGGTCGCCCACCAGGTCCACAATCTTGATCGGCTCGCCGATGTCCAGAAGATAAATGCCGCCGCCCCGCATCGACGCGGCGGAAAGCAGGACCAGCTCGACCGCCTCGGAAGTGAGCATGAAATACCGGACCGCCCGGGGATCGCTCACGGTGACCGGGCCGCCTTTGGATATCTGCTCGATGAATTTCGGAAACACACTGCCGGAACTGCCGATGACGTTGCCGAACCGCACCGAGATGAATTTTTTCCCGGGGTTCCGGGCCGCCGCGGTACGGACCAGAAGTTCGCCCACCCGCTTCGTCGCGCCCATCATCGACGCCGGTTGGACGGCCTTGTCGGTCGAGATATGGACGAAGGTGTGGACGCCGGCGGCTTCGGCCGCCTCCACGAGCCGGCGCGTGGCGGCGATGTTGTTGAGAACCGCCGCGCGGGCGCGGCTTTCGAGGATCTTCACGTGTTTGTAAGCCGCCGCATGGAAGACAATCGTGGGGCGAAACGCCCGGAACACGGATTGCACGTCCGCCGCGCGGGAGAGGTCGGCTAGGTAAAGCTCGGGGCGTTTCCCGTTTGACGAAAACGATTCCTCCAGCCGGTAGACCGCCAGTTCGCTCATGTCGGCGCCGGCCAGCGCCGCGGGCGAGAACGTCGCCAGGCGAGCCATGAGTTCCGAGCCGATTGTCCCGCCGGCGCCTGTCACGAGGACGCGCTCATTTTTGAAATACGGTTCGATTTTGCCCTTCCCGAGGACCCGCGGATGGCGCCTGAGAAAGTCCTCGGGGTTGATCTGGCGGTACGTGGTGATCGGCTCGTTCGACTCGACAATTTCAGCGATCCCCGGCACGATCCATGCGGGGATTTCCTCGGCCAGCAGTTTCTGGTGGATTTCCCGGATCCGCCGGCCCGGCGCCGACGGCATCGCGATCAAAACACGCTCGGCCTTGTATCGTTTCAAGATCGGTCGGATGGGTCCTTCCGCGGAAAACACGGGCAGCCCGCCGATCCGCCGGCCGGACTTGCGGGCATCATCATCGATAAACGCCACAGGCCGCACGGTCGTCTCGACGGATTTTGCCAGCCCCGCCAACACGAGCTCCCCGGCCGACCCGGCACCGTAGATGATTACGCGCGTTTTCCTCCGAGATCCCCCTCTCGACCGATTCACGCCGGGATCGTAATTTATCCGGCCGGGCGGCGCAATCCACCTTTTCTGACAGTATCGGGGTATCGGTGTATCGGAGTATCGGTGAAACTGCGATAGGGGTTCTCCGATACCCCGATACTCCGACACTCCGATACTTCCAGAGCAAAGGCGTCTTGACGCTCCGATTCCGCGGAAGATAGTTTTGTGGCATGCAAGATCAAGAGCGGCCCGCCGGCGCGGACGGCACGGCCGGGATTGTCCGGCACCGGACATTCGTCGCCTTCAGGCCGCCCCGGCCGCTTCGATTGGACAGCGGAAAAAAACTCGGGCCGGTTTCGCAGGTGTACGAAACTTACGGGCAACTGAATCAAGACCGCTCGAACGCGGTGCTCGTGTTTCACGCCCTGTCCGGAGACCATCATGCCGCCGGGCGACACTCGCCGTCGGATTCCAAACCGGGCTGGTGGGACAACATGATCGGCCCGGGCAAGGCCTTCGACACGGACCGGGTGTTCGTCATTTGCGCGAACGTCATCGGCGGGTGCCGCGGGTCGACCGGCCCGTCGAGCCGGAACCCAGCGACGAAAAAACCCTACGGCGCCGGTTTTCCGGTCGTGACCCTGCGGGACATGGTGCGCGCGCAAAAAGCCCTGATCGATCATCTCGGGATCAAGCGGCTTCTCGCCGTCACCGGCGGATCGATGGGCGGCATGATGGCCCTGCACTGGGCGATCGAGTATCCCGATTCGGTCCGGTGCGTCATTCCGATCGCGACGGCGGCGTACCAATCCGCCCAGAACATCGCGCTTCAGGAAGTCGCCCGGCGCGCGATCATGGCCGACCCGAACTGGCGCGGCGGGAATTATTATGGAGGCCCGCCGCCGGAAAAGGGTCTGGCGGTGGCGAGGATGATGGGCCACATCTCCTATCTCAGCGACCGCGGCCTGCAGGACAAATTCGGCCGGAGGTTGCAGAACGGATCCGGCCTCGCCTACGCCCTCAAACCGGAATTTCGGGTCGAGTCCTATCTGGACCATCAGGGTGAAGTTTTCGTGAAGCGGTTTGACGCGAACACGTATTTGTACGTCACGAAAGCCATCGATTATTTTGATCTTACGGACGGATCCAATAACGGAGGGGGGTTCGCCCCCGCCCTCGCCCAAAAGTTCCGGCGAAGCTCCGCGAAATTTCTCCTTCTCTCCTTCATCTCCGACTGGCTTTACCCGGTCGAGCGTTCGGATGAACTGGAGCAATCCCTCAAACTGGCCGGGCGGCCGGTCCGGCACGAGACGATCCATTCGACCTACGGCCACGACGCGTGCTTCCTGGAGGCGGACCGGATGGCGCCCGTGATTCGGGAGTTTTTGGGAGGGAGAAAGGGAGAGAGGGACGGCGTGAAGCGCCGAGGGAGAAAGGAACCCGTGAAGATATGTCCGTAGTGCGTGGCTTGCCGGGATTTCGGTGGAAGGGCGTGCCGACGCTGGTCTACAGACCCGCGGGGAGTGGATTCAAGAACATTATCAGGAGAGTGGTGCTTGGAGAGAAGGAGGTCGATCTGCCGTTTCAGGTGAGATATTTTGAAATGCGGAGGGGCGGCTACTCAAGCCTCGAATGTCACCGGCACCGGCACGCGGTGGTGGTGATCCGGGGGCGGGGGAAAATGTTTCTGAAGAATCGGGTGCATGACTTGAAGCCTTTCGACGCCGTCTACATCGGCAAGAACGTGATCCACCAGTTCCACCAGGCCGGCCGCGAGCCGTTCGGGTTTCTCTGCATGGTCGCGGCCAAACGCGACCGGCCGAGACTTGTAACAGAATCGAAAGCGAATCGTCTGCGAAGAGGCAAAGGAGTACGGCCTTATGTCAGAACATAGGATCGGAACTCCTCCCCCCTTGCGGGGGAGGATGGGCGGGGGGTTCTTCCGATGGCGGCAAAAAGGTCACCCCCTCCTCGCCTCCCCCCTCAAGGGGGAGGAAGTCGCCGGCCTTCCATGACCGGCCGTCAATTCGGTTTCGAGACCCGCATGCTGCATGCCGGGCACATTCCCGACGCCGCGACCGGGGCGCGGGCCGTGCCGATTTATCAGACGACGTCCTATGTTTTCGAGAGCGCGGATTTTGCGGCCCAGCTCTTTGACCTGAAACAGTACGGCAACATCTACACCCGGATCATGAACCCGACGACGGCGGTGTTCGAGGAACGGCTTGCCAGCCTCGAAAACGCGACCGGATGCGTCGCGACCGCCAGCGGGCAGGCGGCGCAGTTCATCGCGATCGCGACGCTTCTCAAACCCGGCGATGAAGTCGTCTCCTCCTCGCACCTTTACGGCGGGACATACACGCAGTTCGCCCACACGCTGAAGAAACTTTCGGTGGACGTGAAATTCGTCGACCCCGACAGAATCGAAAACTTCGAAGCGGCGGTCACATCCAAAACGAAAGCGCTCTACGGCGAAACGATCGGCAACCCCAAAGGCAGTATCCTCGACATGGAGGCGCTGTCGAACCTCGCGAAATCCAAAAAAATACCGCTGATCGTCGACAACACCTTCGCCACGCCCTACCTGTGCCGGCCGATCGATTTCGGCGCGGACATCGTTTTGCATTCCGCGACCAAATTCATCGGGGGCCACGGCAACTCCATCGCCGGCGCGATCCTCGAGTCGGGAAACTTCGACTACAGCCGATACCCGGCGGTCGCGGACCCGGCGCCGTCCTATCACGGCCTGAAATTCTACGAGACGTTCGGGCACTACGGGTTTCTCATGAAAGCGAGAATGGAAACTTTGCGGGATGTCGGCGCGTGTTTGTCGCCCTTCAACGCGTTTCTCCTCATCCAGGGGTTGGAAACGCTTTCGATTCGCATGGACCGCCACGTCGCGAACGCCAAAGCCATCGCGGAGTTTCTCAAGACCCACAAACGCGTCGAGTGGGTCGCGTACGCGGGCCTGCCGGACAGCCCGTATCACGCCGGGGCGAAAAAATACCTGCCGAAAGGCCCCGGGGCGGTTTTTGCGTTTGGCGTCAAGGGCGGCCGCGAAGCCGGTAAAAAATTCATCGAGTCCCTGCAGATTTTCTCGCACCTCGCCAACGTCGGCGACGCCCGGAGCCTCGTCATCCATCCGGCCTCGACCACGCACCAACAGCTCTCGGACGAGGAACTCGTCAACTGCGGCGTCGGCCCGGAAATGATCCGCCTCTCGGTTGGCTTGGAAACGCTGGAGGATCTCATCTGGGACTTGGACCGCGCGCTGTCGGCGTCATGACTCTCGCTTGCGACGTCCGCCTGAACTCGATTTTGCCGCGGCATCTGCAGGACAAGTACCAGGACCCGTACCTGATCCGGGACATCCTCGCGCGGACCAAAACCATCGCGATGGTGGGACTTTCTTCGGATAGACAGCGCCCAAGTTATTTTGTGGCGTCGTATCTTCAGTACGAAGGATACCGCATCATCCCGGTGAACCCCAAAGCGACGGAGATCCTCGGCGAACACGCCTACCCCGACATCCAGTCCATTCCTGATTCGATCCGCGTTGATCTGGTCGACGTGTTCCGCCGGCCCGATGAATGCGGCGAGATCGTCAGGCAGTCGATTGAAAAAAAGGCAGGGGCCGTCTGGTTTCAGCTCCGCATCGTGAACGAGGAAGCCGCAAAGGCGGCGGAAACCGCCGGTCTCAAGGTCGTCATGGACAAGTGCGTGAAAATGGAGCACGGCCGCTGGAACGGAAGCCTGCACTGGGTCGGAATGAACACGGAGGTTGTGACGGCGCAAAAGGCCCGCCGGTTGTACTGATTGATGCTGGTTGCTGGATGCTCGATGCTTGATGCTTGATGCTGGATTTGATGATCGAGCATCGAGTATCCAGCATCGAGCATCCAGCATTCTATCGGATTATCACTCTGAACCGTATTTTCGCCGTATCACCCGGATTGAAAACAAACGAGTCGAACCGGACGTCGATGTATTGCGAGTCGCCGGTGTCGACAAAACGGAGGTAGTCGGTGTCGATGACGTCGGTCTGGGTGTCTTCACGGTCGCCCGTGTCGATCATGGTGTTGGTGCCCTTGTAGTCCGTATAGAACGGGATCCAGTCGATGAGCTGGACACGATAAACCGGGCTGTAGCCTTCCGTGTTGCTCACCTCAATTTCATACTCGAGCATCGTCCCCGGCCGGGTGTCCGGGGCCGTGACGCCGTCGAGGATGAGTTGTTTGAGGCGTTTGCGGACATAGAGATACTCGGCGGAAATGGAGTCTCCGTAGCCGCCAGGCCGTTCGTGAATGTTTCCCCATGTGTCGATCGAAGTGACATACCATATATAATACGTGTCCGTCCGTGGTTGGACGCCCGTGTCGTAGATGAAGGTATCGACCGACCGGGAATCCGTTCCGAAAACGGCCCGGGTCACGTTCTGGAGGCGTTCGGTGTCGTTGCCGAGATAGGGATTACCGGAGTCCCGCCAGACGGTGTAATACTGCGCGTAGGTGTCGGCCGTCCATCGGATCCAGGCGGTGTCGATGCCGACGCCATGCTGGAGCGGCCGGCCGACCCGATTGCGCGGCGGGTCGGCCTCGACGGTGCGGACGTCGTGAATGAGAATGGTTTCGCCGAGGTAGCCGAGACCCCCGTCGGCGTCGTAGACCTGCGCGCGGAGCCGCACGCCGGCATGCCGGGTGTCGGCCATGTCGTTGTTCAAAATCCAGCGGACATAATAGACCGCGCCCGCGACATTTGACGTCAGCACCATCCGGCTGTCGCCGCCTTCCTGGATCGTCACCGAGTCGTATCCGCCGGGGGACGAGCCAAGCTGATCGGAGTCGTAATTGAGAACGACGGTACAGGTGTTGGTGGTTGACCATGCGATGCGGATGGTAAGGAGCGTCACCCCGCCGATGGTGTCGTTCTGGGGAATGCCCTGGATGTCGACGGTGTCGTTGGGCTCGATGTACTCGTAGGAATTGGCAAAGAGCATGGGAAAGGTATCGGGGGACGTATCGTAGTTCCCGGCGTTGTCGCGCCAGATGACCTGCCAGATGATCGTATCGCCGGCCTTGCCGAGGTAACTGTCGCCGGTTTTGCCGACGTCGATTCTGGCCCAGTACGTATCGGACGATCCGACGCGGTTCATGTGGGAATCGGTGAAGAACGTGTCCATGCTCTTGTGAAATTTCCACCGGATCCGCGGCGTATCGTAGTTGATGTCGATGCCGGAGCGGTACAGCCCGGAGAAGGAATCGGTAAACCCGACATAGACGAGCAAATCCGTTTCCTTCGACGAAAACTGGATGTCCGTCTCCGACTGTTGAAACAAATACCCGAAACTGTCCCCGCGGTCGAAGACGACGTAGGTTGAATCCCGGACGCCGTAGGGCTGTCGAAGGCGGATGGTGACGGTGCCGGAGAAATTATTAGAATTGGATGAGACCTGAATGTACGTCGTGCCGGCGCTGTTGGTGACGCCGGTGGGCGTCAGGATGACGGCCATGATCGAGTCGTTGCTGGCGGAATGATTGGCCGGCCCGGCTTCAACGAGCGCCGAGACGCCGATCTGCTGGTTGGGTTGGGTGTCGCCGCTGGCGATCTTAAGCGTAAAATTGACCCGCACCGTGTCGAAGGTTTCGTCGGTCTGCCCTCCGTCCCGGCCCATGTCGGTGTCAAGGCGGTCGAAGAACTTGGTCGTCACGGCTGAAAGGGCCTTTGAGTTTGGCCGGCCCGGCGAACCGTATCCGGAACCGGACGAATAGGTGAGCAGTGAGTCTGAAGTGGCCCAGGATGAGGCGCTGGCGCCGGAACGGTTGGCGTAGACCCGCTCCATTGAACCCCGTGGCTTGCCGGTGGTACTTCCGGTATCGTCATCCGGGGTGCCGTTGTTGGTGCTGACGTCATTGAGAAATCCCGTTCCGTTGATCTTCTGATGCCTGTCCGAAATGGATGTGTCGCTGCGCAGAAACAGGGAGTCGGTGAGGTTGTTGTCGGTTAAGTCGAGGTCTCCCGCCACGGCGGTGATGTACGAACTGTCGGTACCGCCGTTGTCAGTGGCCCGATCTTGGACGGTGCCGGCGGCTTCGACAATGACGAGATAGGATAATGGGGCGATGTTGCCAATCTCCCGGAAGCTGTCGGAATCGACGTGGATGTTGGAACCGACTCCATCGATCCGGTCGTTGATGAACCAGTTGTAAATGTTCTGGACCTTGTGGGTCGGGTTGTAGAGTTCTACAAACTCAGCAGCGCCATGCCACCCGACCTCGCTGATGACGGGAACCGGCGGCCGCGCCGAATCGGTGAAGACGTGGCTGTCCGGGCCGTCAAAATCCGTGTCCCGAATGAGGATATGGTTGGCACCTTCCGTTTCAGAAACCCTTACAGTAAATGTAAACTGCCCGGCGCTGTTGGTCCATCCGCCGAACTGAACTCCCGTGCTGGACGAGGCCGGAGAACGGTAAAATCCACTAAACCCCGAATACTCGGAAAGGTGAGGGAAGAAGGTGTCCTCGAGGGCGTCCAGCGTGCGGCCGTCCGTGTCGGCGATGATGTGCGCGCCGTAGACGGGACGGGACTCCGAGTCCGACACCGTCCAGGTGAACTGGTATTCCGAGTTGAGGAAACTTTGCGGATTGACGGCGGGGTCCGTATCGGCCACATAGGTGTCAAGCCGGACGATGAGGACGACGGATGAACTGTCCGTCCTCTCCGACATGGGCACACCGTCAAAAATGGCGCGCACATTCGCAAGGTCGCTGTCGCCGACCGCCTCGTAGCTGGCGCCGTCGGTGTCAAAGAAAAGCTGGAAGAGCTGGCGGCCGGTTGAGGTGGTCGAAGCCTGGGCGATGCCATCCCGGCTGGAGGCATTGTCGCCGTACCGCAGGGTCACGCGCGCGCCGGCGTCGAATTGGGTCGGACTGTAGATGACGCTTCCGCCGCTGAAGGAAAGCGATCCGCCCGCCGCGCCGTTGACTTCGCTGCCGGCGACGATGGTGGTGTATCCGGGCGAAGAGGAGGAACTCTGCGGCGCGGTCCATCCCGGAGGAACCTGAAGAACGATCGCTCCCTGTGAGCTGAACGGAATGTTGCCGTTTCGAATGGTGATGTCCCATTCGCCCCGGCCGCCCTGCTGGACGACTGCGTCGTTGGGCGTGATGGTGTCGATGTTGGGCACGTTGATGCTGTTGGCATGGCCGGGCGTCCCGTGCCATCGGCCGCCGTAGCCGACTTTGCCGGTGTTGGTGTCCCACTGGCCGACGTCGTCTCCGTAGGCGGCGACAAGCCGGCCGCCGCTCAGGGAGAGTTTTCGCTCGTAGGAAAAGAAATATTTGGTATCCGTTGAGCCGCCGGCCCATTCCGCGCTGACCGAGGCCCCGATCGAGTCAAATTCCACGTTACTCGCATTGCGGAGAGACAGGGTATCCGCGGACCCCAAGTCATTCTGGTCCCAGTCGCTCACGCCAAAGGTGTCGTGGTTGGAGGGATCGGAGATGGTGAATCCGTCGGTGTCGTAGTCGGCAGACATGACGAGAAAGTATCCATATGCCTGGATGATATCGTCACTGGTGAACGCGGCGTTAAAAGAGGTTGCGGCGCTTCCGGCGTCCGATAGGGTCCAGCCGTTCAGACCCACGGCGGTGGCCGTGGTGTTGTGAAGTTCGACATATTCGCCGAAATTGCCGTCGGCCATGATCTCGCTGATGATGACGTCCCGCACGCTGGGCACGTCTATGGTAAACGTCCCGGGATTGTCGGCGGTGTAGGCGGGAGACGAGAGGGAGCTGGCGAGCGACGAGGTGCCGTTATAGACGTCATCGAAACATCGCCACCAAAAACCGACTTTGGTATCCACCGAAGGGGAGAAACTGCCGGCCGGGATCGTGGCCTCGATGGCCCAGGTGCCGTTGCTCAAGTCTTTTTCGGCGGCCGCCGTAAAATTGGTGTTCGCGCCGCTGTCGACGTGCCAGTAGAGGGTACATCCCCCATTTCCGTCGAAGCCGGCGCCGGTATCGACGACGTAGAAAAAAACAAGCTGGTCGATCGCGCCGACCGTGCTGTCATTTCTCACGGATGTATCTCCGGCCCGGAGGAGCTTGGGCGGCGTGTTGTCGACGACGATAAAAATAGTCTCCGCAATCGTCTGACCCACGGCGGTGGAGGGCGTATCCATAGTTAGTCCATCTCCGTATTTCACAAGATGAACGATGATGGTTTCTCCCGTATTCTCCCGAAGGGTCACCGGCACGCTCCAGACGCCCGTCTCTGTATGGAGTCTGTTCGACCGACTGTCCGCGTCGTTGATGAGCACGCCAATCGTGTCGGACTGCCGGAGGGCGGGGTCATCCGGATCGGAGTCCCCGCTGGAAATGCCTGAAATGAAAACGGTCGTCGCGGTCGTTTCGTGCCGGTTGCCCTCCGTCACGGGCGCTGCAACCGTCAGCGTCTCGCCGAGGGCATTCACGGTGATGACAACCTGGCCGGTGCTGAAGGCGTCTGAAATCCGGACGGTAAAATTCCCCACTCCGTTGATGGTCATGCTCACGTTCCGCGTGCCGTTCGAAAAGTTGCCGGTGCCGCCGGTCGTGTCCGGAGAGATGGTTGCGTTCGGCGCGGTCGAATCGACAATATCGATGTCGGCCCAAGCGTTGGTATCGGTGTACGATACCACCGCCTCGCTTCCGAGGACGCCGTCCACCCAAGCCACGGCCGTACAGGAAAGCGTAAACGCCGATGCCTCGTTGACAGTCACCGTATTCGGCGCGACGAGAAACATGAGCGCGCGGCGGGCCGTATTCACCGACACGATGCGGGTGTCTCCGGCGATTTCCTCAAAATCGTACCGGTTGGTATTGCGGTCGATCCCGGCGCCGGCGCCGGACCTCCAGGGAAACCGAAATACGCCGTTGTTGGCTGCAGGCACGCTGAGAATGGTCGGAGGTTCGCCGTCTTGAAGGTCTTCTCCGTAGGACACACTGTCACCTCGATAGTTCGACAGAAACACCGTCACGGTATCGTTCCCGGCGAGCGCGGCTGATCCTACAGCAAGGCTTAAATGGGCATCTGAATCGATAGATTGCCGAGCCTCTTCGACGTTAAAGAATCCAAATCCCGGAATGGTATTTCGTGTAAAGACGGGCGTCCGAGTCGTCAGATCGACCCGGATATCCAGAATCCCATTCAGAGTAATGGTGTCCGGGCGGGGATTATAAAGAAGGATATACCCATCAGCCGATCCCGTCAGCGTATCATTCCCTACCACGCCGGCAATCACAATCGTGTCCGACATCATCTTCGCCTGCGCCGCCGGAGCACAAATCAACCCGAGCGCGATGATCCCCCAAAAGCATATAGGTGTCAGGTGTTGAATTGTTGAATTATTCCGGACGGTCGTGGGAATATGGGCTCCAAGCCCTGAAAGCAAAAGGGGCCGGGTATTGACATTATTGACATTTGCGGGGCGAGTCATTTGGCGGCCCCGTGGCGGGATGCAGACTTCAGATGCGGATTGACATTCATCCGGTCAAGGGTGATACTTTTTCCATGGGACGTGTTTACGCGGAGATTCAACAGAATGGGCGTCGCCTCTGGACGCTGTTTGATACGGGATCGAAGAATACGTACATTACCGCGCCGGCGGCCGAGGGTATGGATCAGCGCCATGCGGCCGTGCCGCTTCGCGTGGGTCTTGGAGGCCGAATTCGCACGGCGGAACGGATGTGTGAATTGGCCGCCAAAATTGAGGGGAAGCCCATTGAAGTGGAGGCCTATATCACGGACGATCTGGGCCGGGATGAATCCGGCCGACCTATCGAAGTTCTCTTCGGCGCCCTGGCCATGCAAAAATGGCATATCCTTCTCAATCCGGCCGAAGAGCGTCTGGACATTTCGCACTATCCCGAGGAATTCACCGAATTCGGAATCACCAGCTGACGGGGTACTGGTACTGGTAGTCGGTGCCATACTGGTAGTCGGTGTAGTCGGTGTAGTCGGTGCCAGGTATTGAGTTATTGAGTTATTGATTTCATCGTGCGCGGGCCGCTTGACCGCCGGACCCCGATGTACGATACTTCGTCCATGGGGACTTTCCGAGAATCGGTTCGGATTTCGCCGCTTAGCAACGGGTCTGACGGAGAGGTCGTTGACGCCATCGTCGACAGCGGCGCGGCCTATACTTGGATACCTGCTCCGCTCCTTGAGAAACTTGGCGTCTCCCCCGGGGGCACCCGGAAACTCAAACTGGCTGATGGACGAATCATTGAAAAGCAAAGCGGGGTCGTGCGCATCGCCCTGCGCGGGCAGACCGGGCCGACGTGGGTTATTTTTGGAGACCCCGACGGGCGTGGATATATGGGCGCCGACCTTTACGGGATGTACCCCCCTCCCAGCCTCCCCCTCAAGGGGGGAGGGGTTACGGGAAAAGGTGCCAGCCCTTAAGTTTTTAAGTTGCCGGAATTCCTCGGAGAGATCAAGCATGGGGATAGACGGAGGGTGAGGCCAGCTCGTCATCGAGCGTCTGTAGTTGATCATCGGTCATCAGAGAATACGGCGATTCACGAGAAAACGTCAGGGTATTCATGAGTATGAATGCTGTCAGCTATTGGCTGTTGGCTATCAGCTAATAGCTAATGGCTAATAGCAAGTGGCAATTGGCCAGATATTATAGCCAGCGTATATAAATACATAAAGTAGAGAGCGCAAACAGTTCAGTCATGCAATTTTTGTTCCCGAGGCATCATTTCCCAAAGATATACAATAGGTTCCAGAGGTTCAGCAAGCAAGGGATATGTCATTTTTGGAGAGGTTGATGGGGGTTAGTTATAAAGTAACCAGTGGGGGGAGGTTTGACCGGGGTGAAGTGAGATTGATACCAGCAGATTTGTAAAATGGTAAAGGTGTTGGCCAACAACACACTCAGTAAATTCGGGGACACCACCGTGGCTCGATCCCAAATGGACCGGAGATTGACTGCGGGAGTATCCGGTCTCTGACCGCTTCAGGCGACCGGTCAGAATGATCCGGGCGCCGGCGGCCAACATCTCGTAAACCCCGGAGCGATCTTTTTCCGATGCCTTATTCTCAGGCGGCCATTTTCAGCAACACTTCGTTGATGACAGTCTGATACCCAACAC
>JACQOF010000016.1 GCA_016202645.1 bacterium | reverse complement strand
TCGTTATAGAGCCCGGTGATCGTGTCGCTGGTCAGTGTCCCGTCGATGGTATCGGCAAAGACGGTGGTCGTGAACGCGGGGGTCTTTGCAGCCTCGATGACGTACGAATCAATCCCAACACTGTCGCTGAGAGCTGAAAGCTGAAGGCTGATGGTTGCATTTGTCGTCTCGTGCCCGTCCGTCGGCGCCGTCAGCGTCACCTGCGCCGTGAATGTGTCGACGACGAATCCGCTGGTCTTCGTGTCATACAGGCCGAGATTGCTCCAGCCGATGACCCGCCAGTAATACGTGTCGTTCGCCGCGACACTCCGTGTCACGCTCGTCGCCGTCGTGTCCGCCACGCTGTCGCTGATCGTCGTGAATGCGGCGCTCCGCGACAACTGCCACGTGTACGTGTCCACGTTCACCCCGCTCCACACAAACGCGATCGTCGCCGCCGTCGTCTCGTGCCCGCTCGCCGGACTCACCAGCGTCACTGTCGCCGGCGTTGTGTCGATCCTGAGCTGGAATGAATCCGAATTCGCGCCGACGTTCCCGAGATTGTCTATCCCCCTCACCCGCCACCAGTATGTGTCCGACGCCAAGTCCGGCAACACTGTGTCGCTCGTCACCGATCCGTCCACCGTGTCCGCAAAGACGATCGCGCCGAACGTATCCGCGTCTGATACCTCCACGACGTAGCTGTCGATCCCCACACTGTCGCTCACCGCTGTCCATGTCAACGTCGGCGTCGTGTCCTCCGTCACACTCCCGCTCGCCGGACTCGTCAGCGTCACCTTCGTCACTTGCGTGTCCACAATAAACCCGCGAGTCGCCGAGTTCGCCCCCACATTCCCCAGATTGTCCACCGCCCGCGCGCGCCAATAGTAGGTGTCGTTATAGAGCCCGGTAATCGTGTCGGAGGTGAGAGAGCCGTCGATGGTATCGGCAAAGACGCTGGTTGTGAACGCGGGGGTCTTTGCCGCCTCGATGACGTACGAATCAATCCCCACACTGTCGCTGAGAGCTGAAAACTGAAGGCTGATGGCCGTATTCGTCGTCTCGTGTCCGTCACTTGGCGCGACGAGGCTGACCTGTCCCACCGCCGTGTCGACGACGAATCCGCGGATCGCCGAATTGGCGCCGACATTCCCCAGATTGTCCACAGCCCGCGCGCGCCAGTAATAGGTGTCGTTATAGAGCCCGGTGATCGTGTCGGAGGTGAGAGAGCCGTCGATGGTATCGGCAAAGACGGTGGTCGTGAACGCGGGGGTCTTTGCCGCCTCGATGACGTACGAATCAATCCCAACACTGTCGCTGAGAGCTGAAAGCTGAAGGCTAATGGCTGTATTCGTCGTATCGTGTCCGTCGCTTGGCGACACCAACGTCACTTGCCCAACCTGCGTATCCACCACAAACCCCCGCGGCGACGTCGTGTCGGTGTTGCCCGCCCGGTCTTTGCCGATGACGCGCCAGTAGTACGTGTCGTTTGCCGCTGCCGTCCGGGTCACACTTGTCACCGTCGTGTCCACCACGCTGTCGCTCACCGTCGTAAACGCGCTCGACAACGACCTCTGCCACGTGTACGTCTCCGCGTCCGTGCTCGTCCACACAAACGCCAGAGTCACCGCCGTCGTCTCATGGCCGTTCGCCGGGCTTGTCAGACTTACCGTCACCGACGTATCGGGCGCCGCGAATTTCGTGTCCGTAAAGAATGACTCGTTGAGGTATGCCGCCGCGTCGCGCGAGGTCAGGCGATAATAGAACGTGTCGCCTCCCGCAACACCCGTGTCGGTCCAGGTGGTGTCCGTCGCGCCGGCCGTCCACACGAGTGTGTTGGCCCAGTGCGTGGTGTCGACGGTGTTTCGCAGGCGGTAAATTCTGACGCCGCCAAACCCGACCGCGCCGCCGTTGGTTTCCTCGTTTATAGTCGGGATCACCCACGTCAGCGTGATCTTCCCGCCCGCAGGTGTGTCGATCGTCACCGACGTCGGGAGTCCCGGCGCCGTCGTGTCAGCCCCGGCGGCGGTGTCGACAACGCCCAGCCGATAGGGCGACCAGATGATCGAATCGCCGTTGGAGGCCTGGTAGATCATGCTCCTGATCCTGGTCTCGTCTGTCGTGTTCCACCAGTTTCTGGTGAAGGTGAACTTATTGGCGGCGGCCGTCGAGTAGTTGCCGACGCCGCTGTCGGGGTTTGTCGCCGAAGGCATGATGTTGTTCTTCACGGCGGTGTCGCGCGCGGCTCCGGCGTCGATGTAGATTTGATATTGGGTGTTCGACCGGGCCTCATTCTGCGTCAGCGTATTGTCCAACCCGCCGTTCAGATAAAGGCCGTGGATGGAATTGGAATGGCTCATGTTGTGGCTCAATCGGTTGTCCGCTGTTGAGGCGAGGACGATTCCGGACAGCGTATTGGACGCCGTGGTGTTGGCCGTCAGACGGTTGTTCGATCCGGTGGACACAAAAATCCCGTACCCGTTCGAGCCGGCGAAGTTGCCGTTCACGGTGTTGTTGCTCGCGGATGTAAGCAGATAAATGCCGGACCCGGCCGAATTTGAATTGACGGTATTGTTGGAGACCGTGTTTCCGGAACTCGTGTTCAACACAATGCCGGAATTCGCGTTCCAGTTCGCGTCATTCCCGGTCACCGTGTTGGTGTCGGAATTGGCCGTTAGATGAATGCCGTAATTGCCGTTGTGGCTGGCGCTGTCGCCTTCGACTCGAGAGTTGTCCACGCTGTTGAAATGGATACCGTCATACGCCCCCGTCACGCCGAGGTTTTTGATCGTCAGGCCAACTTGCGTGTCTGCGTAGATGCCGTAGAGTCCGGCCTCGGTCTTCGCCCCCGCTGGATCAATCACCGTCGCGCCCGAGTCCTTGCCGATCAGCGCCAGATTGTCCGTGTCGAGGTTGACCGCCACCGTCTCCGTCGACGAGATCATCTCCCACGTGTCCGACCCGTACTGCCCTGCGTCCAGCCAGATCGTGTCGCCGGATTTGACTTTCTGCATCACCTTCGCCAGCGAGCGGAACGGCTTGCTCGCGCTCCCGTCACCGGAGCCCGTGTCCGACCCGCCCGCGTACGTGTACGAATCCGCCGCCGAGCTGTACGTGTCGTTCACGTACCAGTTCGGGCCTGTGTAGAGGAAGCCGGTATCGACTGGCTGGGAATCGGAGAAGAAGGACTCGTTGGCAAACGCCGCCGCGTCGAAGGCCGTCACGCGGTAGTAGTAGCCGGTGTTGGCCGTGACGGTCGTGTCGGTGAACTGAATGACGCCCGACCCGACCTGCCCGATCTGAATCCACGACGACGTGTCTTTGATTTTGCTCCGGTACACGCGGTATCCCGAAAGCCCGACCGCCCCGCCGTTGGCCTCCTCCAGCGCCGTCACCGCCGACCATTCGAGCTTGATCTGGCCGCCGGTCGTGTCGATCGTCGCCACCGTGTCGGGCGCTTTCGGCGCGGTCGTATCGGCGCCGGATGCCGTGTCCACGGCCCCCAACCGGAACGGCTGCCAGATCAGCGAGTCGCCGATGCCGGTTTGATAGATCAGCTTCTTGATCCGGTCTGAATCCGTCGAATTCCACCAGTTTCGGGTGAACGTGAATTTGTTGCCCGCGGCGGTGGATGTGTTGTAGACGCCGCTGTCGGGGTTCGTTCCGGAGGGCTGGATGTTGTTCTTGGAGAACGTGTCCGACGAGGAATTATTGAGAATGTAGACCTGATACTGCGTGTTGGACGAGATCGTGTTCTGGACGAACACGTTACCGGAGCTTCCGTCCTGGCTCACGCCATGCGTGAGGTTGCCCGTGAGGACGTTGCCGGTGAGGGTGTTGTTGTTGGCGCTTGTGACGAAGGCGAATCCCACCGAGCTGTTGGACAGGGCGGTGTTGCCGGTCAGCCGGTTGTTGGAACTGCCGGTGAGGTAGACGCCTTCGCCCGAG
>JACQOF010000014.1 GCA_016202645.1 bacterium | reverse complement strand
GCCGTGGCGCGAACGGAAAAGAACGCGGGCGGGCGACCTATTTTTGTCAGTCTCAGGATGCCCTCGGTCCCGCACAGGATAAGAATCACAAAGAGAATACCGCAGGACATTTTGAGGATTGCCCGAAAAAATCGCTGCTTCACTGCGGTATGTTCTAGATTTTTTTTAGCCAGTGGCTGGGAGGGGTTCGGAGGAAGCGGGGGATCTCCACGCCGCCGGGGCCGACGAGGAGGAACCGCTGAATGCCGAGGTTCCGGGCCAGGCGTTCGACCTCCGAAGCCGAATGGGTGCGTTTGCCGGATGAAACTTCGATGGCCATCAGGTCCGAGCCTTTCCCGGCGATGAAGTCGATTTCCCGATCACGATCTCGCCAGTAAAAAACGTCGAGACCGGAGCGGAGCAGATGGGCGCCGACGGCATTTTCGGTCCAGCGGCCAAGCCGTTCGGGATCGTCGGCCAGGTCCGAGGGTGTTTTGTTTTGGACAGCGGCGGCAAGCGCCTGGGCCATCACGATAAGTTTGGGGCTGGATGCGCGCACCCGCAATATTTCCCGGCTGAATTTCTGCAGTGGCGTTACCACAAACGCCTTGGCCAGAAGATCCAGGTAATGCGAAATGACAGTGACGTTGCCGCGGTCGGTGAGCTGACCCAGCATCTTCTGAAGAGACACGATTTCGGCCGGATGATGGCAGGCAAATTCGAACAGGCGGCGCAGCAGCGCCGGTTTGTCCACCGGATGGAGCAGGAGAATGTCCCTGCTCAGGACCGGCTCGATGACGGCGTCCCGGACATATTGAAGAAACCGGGGGAAGTCGGATTTGAATTCGGCAAGACGCGGATATCCGCCAAGGCCGAGGAAATAATCGGGCCGGCGGCGAAATGCCCGCGTTTCTTCCTCCAGATTCCAATGCGGAAAGCGGATCAGTTCAAATCGCCCCGCCAGGCTTTCGGTCAGACCCTTCTCCACCATCAACGCCGACGAGCCGGTCAAAACCACGCGCGGACGCGCACTCCGCCTCTGCCGCTGATTGCGGTCAAACTCCAATTTCACGGTCTCGCTCCAACCTGGAATTTTCTGCAGCTCATCAAACGCCAGAATGACCGGCCGGCCAGACTTCGAGATCCGGTTCGCGCGGTCCCAGTTTTCCGATATCCAGTCCCGCGGGGGCGCGGCGAGGGCGTCGGCGCTGACAGAGACGGCCGAAAATCCCCGGCCGCGAAACGCCCGGACGGCCTGAGCCAGCGCCGTCGTTTTCCCCACCTGACGCGGCCCGGCCACGATCTGGATCAGCCTTGGAGGTTCCGCCAGTCTATCCATCAGCGTCCGGGTCTGTGAGCGGACAAACTTTCTCATGACAGAAGTCTACCGCACCCAGGGGCGCAAATCAACAATTTGATAGATTCATCTACTAAATTGTTTTTTACCCCTGTGGGCACGGTCATTGTGGAAACAGAATTTATCTTCTCCGTGACCTATGTGGATAATGAGGGGATTTTTCAGCACCATGCTAATTACCGCTTTAGCAGTAAAAATAGTTTTGTGTTTGAATATAGACTTGACAACAGTTCATCATCAAGCCCCAGCATCGGGACTATCCGGAACTCCCGGAAAATGAGGACCTGACGATGCGGCTTGCGGCGGAAGCCGGCATCGAAGTCCCGCTCCACGGTCTCATCTACTCAGCCGACGGCACGATGTCTTATTTCATCAAGAGGTTTGACCGGCACCACAAAACGCAAAAATACGCCTTGGAGGATTTCGCCCAGCTGGCGGGCGCGGACCGGGAAACCAAATATGACTATTCCATCGAGAAGCTCATCCGGCTCCTGGACCACTGCACGTTCCCGGCCATCGAAAGGGCGATCCTTTTTCGTCGTCTGCTGTTCAACTATCTTGCGGGTAATGAGGACATGCACCTGAAAAATTTTTCGCTGATCCGCAGGCACAACAAAATTGAGATGGCCCCCGCCTACGATTTCATCAATACGACCATCGCCTATCTCGCCATGGGCAAACCCCCGAGCGGCATCGAAGAATCCGCGCTGCCGCTCAAGGGTCGAAAGCGCCGCCTGACAAGGTCATTATGGATGGATTATCTTGCGAAGGAGCAACTTCAGCTTAGCGGCAGGACAATCGGCACCATTCTGAAAAAATTCTCGGGGTCGGCCGCCAAATGGGAGGCGATCATTCACACGAGTTTTCTATCCGATGAAATGAAAAAGCGGTATATCTCGATTTTGAATCAACGCAGAAAAAATATTGGAATCTGATCACGGAGATCACCACACGTATGGAAAAAAGGCGTTCCGGCAAGTTTGACCTTGAATCCGCCCGGCCCGTCAGTTTACATGGTCGCTCATGAAAGCCTTGGTGCTGGCGGGCGGCAAGGGGACGCGGCTGCGGCCGATTACCCATACGTCGGCCAAACAGCTGATTCCGATTGCGAACAAGCCGATTCTCCTCTACGGCCTCGAGGCCATTGCCGCGGCGGGGATCCGGGAGGTGGGGATGATCGTCGGAGACACCGCCGATGATATCCGCGCCGCCGTGGGAGACGGGTCGAGTCTTGGACTCAAGGTCACGTACATCCCGCAGGACGAGCCCCGGGGGCTGGCGCACGCGGTGTGGATCGCCAAAGATTTCATGTCCGGCGAGCCCTTTCTCATGTTTCTCGGGGACAACCTCATCAAGGATTCCCTGAAACCCCTCGTCGAACGATTTGAACGCGACAAACCTCACGCCATCATTCTGCTCGCGCCCGTGCCGAACCCATCGGCTTTCGGGGTCGCCGAACTTTCCGGTGAGCGGATCGTGCGGCTTGTCGAGAAACCGAAAAATCCGCCGTCAAACCTCGCGCTCGTCGGCGTCTACCTCTTCGATAAAACCGTCTTCGACGTGATCCCGAAACTCAAACCGTCCTGGCGCGGCGAACTCGAAATAACCGAGGCGATTCAGATGCTGCTCGACGAAGGCAAAACCGTCGTCTACCGCAAGATCGAGCAGTGGTGGAAGGACACCGGCAAAAAAGAGGACCTCCTCGAAGCGAACCGGTTTGTCCTGATGGAAATGTCGAAGGACGAAATCCTCGGCGAAACCGAATCGTGCCAGATCCGCGGGCCGGTCAAAATCGGGCGCGGAACCAAACTCGTCCGGTGCCGCGTCACAGGACCCTGCATCATCGGCGAGAACTGTCATCTCGAGGACGCCGTGATCGGACCGTTCACGTCCATCAGTTTTAAATCCCGCATCATCAAAACCGAGATCCATCACAGCATCCTCCTCGAGGAAGTCCGTCTCGAGAATCTTCCGAAGCCTCTCACCGACAGCCTCCTCGGCCGCGGAGTCCAAATTTCGCGCGACGGCACCCGCGAAGGCAGTCTCATCCTCATGCTCGGCGACCAGGGCGAAGTCCAGCTGTGAAAGTTCTCGTCACGGGCGGTTGCGGGTTCATCGGCAGTCACCTCGTCCGGCGCCTCATTTCACAGCGCGTGAATGTCGTGAACCTCGACAAACTCACGTATGCCGGCAACCCCGCCAATGTCGCGGACGTCGCGCGGAGCCCGCGGTACCGGTTCGTCAAGGGCGACATCTGCGACGAGCGCGCGGTCTCGCGGGCCGCGAAAAACGTCGACGGCATCATCAACCTCGCGGCCGAAACCCACGTCGACCGCTCCATCCTCAGCCCCGGCGCATTCGTCCGAACCGACATGCTCGGCACGTACGTGCTTCTCGAAGAGGCGCGGCGGCGCAAGGTCAAATTTTTCCTTCAAGTCTCGACCGACGAAGTCTACGGATCGGTCGATCGCGGCGCGGCCCGGGAAGATTCCCCGGTGCGGCCGACCAACCCCTATTCCGCGTCAAAACTCGGCGCGGACCGGCTTGCCTACAGCTACTTCGCCACCTACGGCCTGCCGGTCGTCGTCACGCGCGGCAGCAACACGTACGGACCGAACCAGTATCCGGAAAAATTGATCCCGCTCACCATCATCCGCGCGATGCTCGGACAGCCCATCCCGGTCTATGGCGACGGCAAAAATGTCCGCGACTGGCTCCACGCCGAAGACCACGCCCGCGCGATCTGGACGGCGGCGCGGAAAGGCAGGCCCGGCGAGACTTACAACATCTCGGGCCGCTGCCCCATGGAAAACATCCGGCTGGTCCGTACGATCCTTGAGGAACTCGATGCGCCGGCATCCCTCATCCAATTCGTCCGCGACCGCGAAGGCCACGACCGCCGGTATGCGATCGACGACGAAAAGATACGCGATGAACTCGGCTGGCGGCAGACAGAGCCGCACGCCGCCAACGGAGTCACCAAAACCGTCCAGTGGTACGTCGCAAGGCGCGACTGGTGGGAACCCCTCGTCAGGAAAAACGAGGCCTTCAACAAATATTTCGAGGCGCAGTATGGCAGCCGCTGGAAACGAGGAACACCATGATCGACGGCGTGTTTGTAAAGAACTTGAAACTCAACTGCGACGAGCGCGGTAGACTCATGGAAATTTTCCGGTGCGACGACGAGGGATTCGACCGCTTCGGCCAGGTCTACATGACCACCGCTTATCCCGGCGTCGTCAAGGCCTGGCATTACCACAAAAAACAGGCCGACCACTTCGTCTGCCTCAAAGGCATGATGAAACTGGTCCTCTATGATTCCCGCCCCAAGTCCCGGACAAAAGGCGCCGTGCAGGAATTTTTCCTGGGAGACTTCAACTCCATCCTCGTCAAGATTCCGCCGGGAATATACCACGGGTTTAAGTGTGTCTCTGAGGATGAAGCCATCGTCATCAACATCCCGGATTTTCCCTACAACCGCAAATCCCCGGACGAATTCCGCCTGCCGGCGCACACCAAAAAAATTCCGTACGAGTGGGCGCGGAAAGACGGCTGAGGTTGAATCGCGGATTTTCTCCCGCCGCGGCGCTCCTCGCCCTCACAACCGCCGCTTGGGCGGACCTCGCGCCCGGCGAGATGGTCCTCGAAAACTATACCCTTCGCCACCACGCGGAAGGCGTCCGGGTGCTGGAGATTACCGGCAGGAACGCGCGGATCCGGGATGGCGCCGTCGCGGAAATGGACACCATCCAGGGCGCCATCTTCGTGAACAACAAAGTCTTCATGGAACTGACCGCCCAATCCGCAATTCTCCACGCTGAAAATACGTCCGACAGCTCGATCCGCCTCTTCGGCGTCACCGGCCGCGTCTACTACGGCGGGACTTTTCGGTCTCCCCGGCTCACGATTTCATTGAAAAACAGCTGGTGGTCCGCCCACGCGCCGGTTTTTGTCCGACCCCCCATCCGAATCGAAGCCGCCGAACTGCACGGCCCTCTCTCCATATATAATATAGCCGGCGAAACGGCGGTCGTGACGGCCGAGGCCGCCACCGCCCGGGGAAACCGCATCCGCATCGATCCGCGAAAACGGACCATCCGACTCGACGGCCGAGCTGAATACATGGACCGCGACCGGACCCTCCGGCAGGATTCGCTCCTTCTCAAATTCGACCCGACATTTTCCAAACTGGTCCCAGTCCAACCCGCCCTCCGTAGCCCCCAAAAGCGCTAGGCATTAGTCATAAATAGCGTTACATTCGTCATCCCCGCGAAAGCGGGGATCCAGGCACTGTCGTAGCCCTTGCTGGATTCCCGCTTTCGCGGGAATGACGATCTTAAGTCAATAAGTGTTGGACGCACTACATTAGCGTGGAGGATTCCTTGACGCCTCCCCCATCCCAATATATCCTCACCAGGTTTCACACTCTGCGCGTTGGCAGAAGCTGAGAGGCCGAACATGGAAACATCATCTGAACTGGGGACTCTGCATACGATCTTGGTGCCGTTTGCCAAGCCGGGCATGCACTTGGCACGGGCCGCCGTGACCGAAAACGGACGGATTATTTTTTCCACGGGAACGGTCCTCACCGAAGGTAAAATCAAAATCCTCCGAAACACCTACATCCGCTGCCTCCACGTCTGGGACGACGGCAGTTGGGGTCTTCCGACCGAGGCCTACCGCCAGGGGGCATCCGAAGCGGAACCGTCGGAGGACGGCGGCGCGGTCCGGGCCGTGACGGGACTTCTGGCCAGTATCCAGGGGCTCAATACGGAACTCATGCGGGAAAAAAAAATAGGGGTGGACTCGCTCCGGCAGATGGGCGGGCAGATTTTCGGACGGATCCAGAAGGAACCGGTGTTCGATATTTTTCTCAAGGTCGATAAAAACGCCAATTACCTCTTCAGCCACATGGTCAATACGGCGGTGCTCGGGGTCGCGATCTGCCGGAGCATCGGGCTTTCCGCCAAAGAAATCTGGAACGTCTTCGTCGCGGGTATGCTCGTCGACGTCGGCATGATGCAGGTCCGGGAGGACCTGTGGCTCTCGGACAAGAAACTCACGGACCTCCAGAGGGGCGAAATCGAAAAACATGCGCGGTTCGGATACGGCGCCATCCTTCGGGCCAAGGGCGCCGAGGAAGACTGGGCGGTCCCGGCCCTCGAACACCACGAACGGATCGACGGGTCGGGATATCCCGAAAAAAAAAGAGGCGCGGACCTCGCGCTCGCGTCGCGGATCCTCGCGGTCTGCGATGTCTATGAGGCGCTCCTCCACGACCGGCTCTGGCGCAAAGGCCTCATGCCGGACGAGGCCATCCGCCACTTGATCTCGACGCCGAACCTCTTCGACCGCGAAATCGTTTCGGCCCTCGCGCGGGGCGTCGGGATATACCCGGTGGGATTTCGCGTGAAACTTTCGGATGGGCGCGCGGCCGACGTCGTCCGCACCCATCCGACGGACCTCCTCCGGCCGACAGTCGCCACCACGGGGAAGCCCTCGGAGGAAATCGACCTCGCCCTACGGCGCGACCTTTCCGTCGCTGCGGTCATCGGACCGCCGGGCGGGAAATAGGAGGAACCGATGGGCATCAAAGACCGGATGAAACCGCTGATCCTGGCCGGCAAGACCGAGATCAACGATCCGTCACTCGCGATTTTCCGGTTTCAGCCGGTCGAGGGACAGATCGCCAATTTTGAGGCCGGGCAGTATTTCACGATCGGAGACGACGTGGCCAAACCGGAGGGCGTCAAGTTCGTGCCGCGGCCCTACTCGATCTCGTCATCGCCGCGGGTGAGGGATTCCGTTGAGTTTTACATCGTGAAAGTCGACGGCGGGGAATTCACCACGCATCTCTTCAATAAAAAAATCGGGGAAACGCTCTGGTACATGGGACCCAAGGGAAAATTTACCCTGAACCACACGAAACTCGCGCACCTGGTCTTTATCGGCACCGGAACGGGCCTTGCGCCCTTCGTCAGCATGATCCGCACGCTCAAAATGGACGGCACGGCGAAAAACTTCACCCTGACTCTCATGCACGGCAACCGGACCTGCGCGGAACTCGGATACTTGGACGAAATGCGGGGATACGAAACCGATCCGGCACTCAACTTCGCCTACCTCCCCACCGTCAGCCGCCCGGACGGCGACCCGGGATGGAATGCGGCCGTCGGACGCGGACGCGTGAACGATACGCTGAGGTTTCTGCTCGGCATGCACAAACAGGGCAAAGTCGAGCCCGTCCTGCCGGCGCGCCAGTCCCGGGAAATTTTCCTGGAAAGAATGCCGCCAGGCAAGACCGCCTATTTCCTCTGCGGCAACCCCGACATGATCTCGGACGCCAAGGCCGCCCTCGCCGAATCCAAATTCGCGCCGCCGGAGGAAATTTTCTCGGAAGATTACTGGTGAAAAAAATTTAGCCACAGACCACACCGCGCTGGCCCCCGGAGGGACGAAGCTCGATGTACTCTGTGGCTAAAGAAAGCGGGCGGTTTGCAGGTTTGAAACCTGCACCCCCACACCGCCGCGTCGTTTTTACCTAGGTAAACTAACGCCCTCCAAACTTACTTCCAGGTGTCGAACGGTGATTCCGGTTCGATCACTGGCGAGAAATCTTCGTTCGGAACGCCGATCGGGAACGTCACAATCTCGACCGCGCCCACCAACTCGCGCTTGATGCTGTTGACGATCCCCGGGGCCAACCCCTGGGCGCCGTCCTTCTGAAGCGCGCTGAAGAATTCAACCCAGCCGAATGCCCCGTTGATCACACCACGGGTCAGCTTGCCGACCGCGTTGTTCTCCGCCGCATCGGCGGTAACCGCCAACGAAAGCCCGAGAGCGACCGCAAGTCCAAAAACAAGTGCCTTTTTCATGGCCGCTGTACCTCCTTTCATCCATCCTCTACGCACGTAGAGAGTCCTTGTGCAAATTATGTATTGGTACCAAACCGGCCCGATAAAAGCAACTGTTATTTTTTGGGAGGGGGGTTCCTTGACAAGCCTCCGCCCCTCGGACATAATGCCCCCCGGTCATGGCTACACCCGCAAAAGAGTTGCATCAGAAAATTCACACGGCCACGCCCCTTAAGGG
>JACQOF010000015.1 GCA_016202645.1 bacterium | reverse complement strand
GTCTATATCATCAAGGCTCAATATTCAAGTTTCAATTCTCAAGGGTGGACACTTTACTATTCAGCCCTCTCCGTCATTCCCGCGAAAGCGGGAATCCAGTCCGCCCTGCGATCATCTGGATTCCCCTCGGCGCCGAGGAAACAGCCACGGGGGTCGCCCTCTTCCGCCTCGAAAAATCCGCCGGTAGATGGCTCATTCAGGATATCCGCGAAACCTCGTCGTTCTTCTGACTTGCCGACCCCGGCGCTCGCCGGCCGCTGGCTCTCCACACCATTTATTTAACTTGACATATTAAATATGTAGGGTAGAATATCAGCATGAGAGCCAGGATCCTGTCCGGAGCGATCCGGCGGGCGATGAGGACGTTTCCGGCGGTCGTCGTCACGGGGCCGCGGCAGTCTGGAAAAACGACTCTGTTGAAAACGGAGTTTTCCAGGACACACGCCTATGTCTCGCTCGAAAATCATGATGTCCGAATGCGCGCGCGCGACGACCCGAACTCCTTTTTGGAGCAGCATCCGCCGCCGGTCATCATCGATGAAATCCAGTACGTCCCGGAACTTTTGTCCTACATCAAAACCCGGATCGATGAGGACCGCAAAAACGGCCGGTGGCTTCTCACGGGCTCGCAGAACTTTGCTTTGATGCAGGGCGTCAGCCAGTCTCTGGCCGGCCGAGCCGCCGTGTTGACGTTGCTCCCCCTTTCCCTGTCAGAACTTGTCGGCCATACCGACAGTGCGCTCGAGCCTGCGGCCTGGCTGAAAAAGGCGCAGCGCTCGCCCTCCTCGGACCAGGTGCCCAAGGACCTTTCTGTTGACACCGTGATTCTGCGCGGCTTGTATCCCGAAATTGCTCTGAACAAGAGGGTCGACCGTCAGCTCTGGTGTTCCTCGTACATCGCCACGTATCTTGAACGTGACGTGAGAAACCTGGCCGCCATCGGCGACCTGAACCAGTTTGAACGCTTCCTCAAGCTGTGCGCCACCCGCACCGGACAGATTCTGAACCTGTCGGAAATGGCGCGGGACATCGGCGTCAGCGTCCCGACCGCGAAACGCTGGATTTCGATTCTGGAAACCGGATACCAAGTGTACCTGCTGTATCCGTACTACCGGAACATCGGCAAGCGGCTCATCAAAAGTCCCAAGCTCTATTTTGGCGACACTGCGCTGGCGACGTATCTGCTCGGCATTCACAATCGTGAGACCTTGCTCAACAGTCCGAGTTTCGGTTGTCTTTTTGAGACCGCGGTAATCAACGATTTCCTCAAACGGTTCCTCAACTTCGGCCGCATGCCGGCGCTGTACTATTTGAGAACCCGCGACGGCCTGGAAGTTGACATGGTCCTGGAATCCGGCCAGAAACTGCATCTCTTCGAAATCAAAACGTCCATGACGATCACGTCTTCCAGCGTCCCTTCGCTTCTGAAAATCAACCACGATCTGAAAACGTCCATCGGGTCATCCGCGGTCATTTCCAGAACCGCCGAACATTTCCGGTTGAACAGCAAAGTCGGCGTCTATAACTGGGCTCGCGCCCTGTCCCTCTAACGGCCCCGCATCAAGGCGGATGGGCAGTTATGACGCATCGATTTCGTCCTTGACGCTTTCGCCCGCCTGATTTATATTCCCCGCTGATTGTCTGACCCCTGCGTATGCTTCCATGGATGTGTTGCGGTCAACACTGCTGGTTGATGAACGGACGGGACCATGGACGTGTACGGGACACAGAGGGACGGATTTCCACGCACCGTCTCCAGTCAGGGGATTGTTCACCATAGAGCACACAGAGATCACAGGGAATTTCTCATTTTTTCCTCGGTATACTCCGTGTTCTCCGTGGTGATGCGCATTTTCTTTGCCTGTGTTGCTTTCCTTCTTTTCACGTTTGCCGGCCCTTCCCTTCCCGCCGCCGACGCCGCCGAAATTCTGAAGGGCACGCTCACCGAAATGAGCGGCGACGTCCAGATCCAGCGCCGCGGGTCGTCCGTGCCGTCGACCGCCCGGCGTGGCATTGAGCTCGATCCCGGCGATGTCGTGATCACGGGCATGTCCGGTCGCGCCGTCGTCACGTTCGAACAGGGCCGCCTCCAAATCGATCCTTCCTCTCGCGTCGTTCTCGTCCGTTGCGTCGCCAGCCGTGACGAGGCCTACTCGGAATTGGCGCTTCCCTACGGGTCGGTTACGGCCTATATTAATATGGAGAGGCAGAAGGAGTACTGGTTCGACATCGTCACGCTCACCACCCATGCCCAGGGACGCGGGCGAAAAAAAGAAGTATCGCAGATATCAGTCACCCACAAATCAGGCTCTACGACGGTTACGGACAGCCAGCAGGGCCAGTGGCGTCTTGCGCCGGTCATTCTGACCGACCAGGCGCCCGCCGTCCAGGCCGCGCTCAAACAGGACGCGCGCGCGCCCGAAAAAATGAATGAGTACCTCACCGTCACACTGTCGGACGACGCCCTGCGCGCCTACGAAGTCAACGTCAGCGGAGGCGTGCCCGATTTCGCCGGCGCAAAACTGACCATCACGCCGGCCGCGGCGACGGTCGTCGCGGGCAAGAAGGCGACGTTCGCGGCGGCAGGCGGGCTTGGGAAATACAAGTTCTCGATCTCCGAAAATAAATCCGGCGGGACGATTGACGCGACGACCGGCAAGTATACGGCCGGAACGACGGGCGGCGTAACGGACGTTGTGCGCGTGACGGACGAGAACGGCAATTCGGCGGAAGCGACGGTTGATGTAGAGGCGGAACCTGTCGTCCAAGTCACATCACCGCCTCCCCCGGCGCCGACTGTGCCACCTCTTTCTCTGACCGTAACTCTGCAAGAGGGAAAATGCGGTATCGTCTCGGGTTCCTCGACTGTGACGTCCGGCGGCACAAAATAATATGACGGCGCATCCAACAACTCTCGGAAAAATCAGCCGGCGGATATTGGCCGCCGCGTGTCTTCTGCTGATGTTCTCCGCCGTTTCCGCCCATGCGATGCAAATCTTCGTCAAGACTCTGCAGGGAAAGACCATCACGCTCGACGTCGAGCCAAGCGACGGCATCGAGGACATCAAAGCCAAAATTCAGGAGAAAACCGGCACGGATCCACTGGACCAGAAACTGATCTTCGCGGGCAAGCAACTCGAGCATGGCCGAAGTCTCTCCGACTACAACATCCAGAAAGAATCGACTCTCCATCTTGTCGTTCACACCGCCGCGCCGAAACTTTCGCTTGACCTCTGGGCCTACACGGGTGTGACGATCAAGGCGACCACTTCCGGCGGCGTCCCACCGTATGTTTACTTGCTCCCCACAAACCATTCAGGCGCGAAAATATCCGCCGACGGCATTTACACGGCGGGCGCAACCTCCGGCGTGTCCGACATCATCCGAGTCACCGACGCGGCCGGCACATTCCTTGAGGCGAAGGTCGACGTGAGGGCAGCGCTGATAATCGACCCAACGGATGCGACTGTCGAGTCAGGCAAGACCCAGAAGTTCACGGCGGCCGGCGGGTCGGGAAAATACACGTACTCGATCCCGGACAATAAATCGGGCGGGACGATCGACCCGGCGAGCGGCGAATACACAGCGGGCGCAACGGTCAACGTAACAGACGTGGTGCAGGTGAAGGACGCCGACGGCAACGCCGCGACGGCGACTGTCCATGTCAATGCGCCGAAGATCGCGCCTGACCCCGGCACGCACTTGGCCGTGGGCAAAACATACACGGGCAGTACGCCCTGCAATTCGAACGAAACGCCGGACAAGGCATTCGACGGAAAACTGAAAGGCAGTCTCGGCAACAAGTGGTGCTCGATGGCCTCGCCGAAATTCTTGCAGGTGGACCTGGGAACCAACTGCGAATTGACCGAATTTGTCCTGTACCACGCGGAGGCGGGCGGCGAGGTCGCGAGCTACAACACCAAAGGCTTCAACATCGAAGTCAGCCTCGACGGCAAGGCATGGACACAGGTCGTGAGCGTTTCGGGAAACTCGGCCGACATCACAACGCATGCGGTCAACGTGAAGAAAGCGCGATATGTGAAGCTGAACGTCACGGCGCCTACCCAGACCAGCGACCCTGCGGCGCGGATATATGAGTTTGTGGTGAGAGGGAAGGAACTCCCTCCCGTAGCGCCGCTGGTGATCAGTCCGGCGGGGCAGACGGTGACGTCAGGCGGTCAAATCACGTTTTCGGCCAAGGGCGGTACGGGCAAGTACGTATACACCCTTGCCGACAACAAATCGGGTGGGACGATCGACGCGGCGACCGGCAGATATACGTCGGGCGCGACTGGCGGAGGCGTCGCGGGCTTCGGCGCGGCCGGCGGGGGCGGCGGCATGGGCGGCGCCACGGGCGGCGTGACGGACGTTGTGCGCGTGACGGACGAGGACGGGAACACGGCCGAGGCGACGGTGGAGGTCAAAGTCACAGCGCCGGCGGTTGCCGCCGATCCCGGCGCTCACCTCGCCGTCGGCAAAACGTACACGGGCAGCGCGACCTGCGGTCCGAACGAATCGCCGGACAAGGCCTTCGACGGAAAAATCGCCGGCAGTCTCTACAACAAGTGGTGCTCAATGGCATCGCCGAAATATCTGCAGGTCGACCTGGGAACCAACTGCGAATTGACGGAGTTCGTGCTGTACCACGCGCAGGCGGGCGGCGAAATCGCAGGCTGGAACACCCGGAATTTCAACATCCAGGTCAGCCTTGACGGCAAGGACTGGACCACGCCTGTGACCGTTTCTGGAAACTCGGCCGACATCACAACACATCCGGTCGACGTGAAGAAGGCGCGCTACGTGAAGCTGAACGTCACGGCGCCGACCCAGACCAGCGACCCCGCGGCGCGAATCTATGAGTTTGTGGTGCGGGGGAAGGAACTCCCTCCCGAAGCGCCGCTGGTGATTTCTCCGACAGGGACGAAAATCAAGTCAGGCGAGCAAATCGCGTTTTCGGCCAAGGGCGGTACGGGCAAGTACGTATACGCCATTGCCGACAACAAATCGGGCGGAACAATCGACGCGGCCACCGGGAAGTACACGGCAGGTCCGAACGGCACGATTAGCGGAGTCTTTGACAAGGTGCAAGTAAACGATGACGGGGGCGGTGTGGCGACGACGGTTGTGGCTGTTCTTCAGATAGCTCCCGAGATTGTCGTCAGGCCGCGCCCCACCGGCGATTTGAAACTGGGCGGAACGATTACCTGCAATACGGGCGAGTGGCGCGGAAATCCAACATCATTCGATTACAGATGGTTTCGAGGCGGCGAACGGTATCCGATCTCAGGCGCGACCGGCTCGGCATACATGCTGACAGGCGACGATGAAGGCCAAAATATATTTTGCGAGGTGACTGCGAAAAACAGCGCGGGCGAAGCCAATACTAATTCATGGGCGGTCAAATATAAGACTGTGGCGCCGAACTGCACGATCATGCCCAAGGTTACGGGCGATGCAAAAGTGGGCGCCACGCTCACCTCCGACAAGGGCACCTGGACTGGAGATCCCACATCCTTCACATACCAGTGGTACAGAACGAATGACCGCTACCCGATTTCCGGCGCAACCGCCGCGACGTACAGCCTGACGAACGCCGACGCCGGCTCGAAAATATATTGCGTCGTGAAAGGATCAAACAAGGCGGGCTCGAATCTGGGGACGTCCAACTCCATCATCCCCGTCACCTCGACCACCTCTCCGCCCGTGGTTACGACGCCGCAGGCGCCGCAAGCCCCGAAGGGCCCCTACGGCGCGATCTACCAGGTGTCCGACTTCAGCCTCCCCGCGGGAGACGACGCCACCGTCGAGGTCATGCTCACCAACACCGGCAGTCTCACGTGGGCCGCCGGCACTCAATTCAGGCTCTCCTACCATTTGTACCAAGGGGGCAAACAACTGGTTTTTGGCGAAGTGCGAACGCCGATGCCGGCGGCGGTCGCATTCGGAGGCAATATCACGCTCCAGGCCAATGTCAGGGCGCCGAAGGAGATGGGCGTCTACACGCTGAAGTGGGACCTCGTTCATGAGGGCGTTACCTGGTTCTCCTGGCAGAAAGTGGCGACGGGGGACGTGACGTTGACGGTGACCGCGGCCGGCCCCTATGAGCCGAAGGATCCGCTGGCCATCACTCCGGCCGAGGTAAGTTTGATGGCAGGAAGGACCCAGCAGTTCACAGCGTCGGGCGGGTCGGGAAGATACACCTATTCGGTCCAATCAAAAAACTACTCGAGGATCGACGCGGTGAGCGGATTGTACAGGGCGGGATACCCGGATGATGTTGCGTACGACGACGTGGTGGTGACGGACAACGGCGGCAAGGCAACGGCGAAAGTGGAAGTGTTCCCGCGTCTGAATATCGAGCCCAATTGCAATGCAAGAACGATGGAGGGCCGTACCCTGCAGTTCACGGCGACGGGCGGCAGGGGCGAGCGGAAGTTCGCTTTAGTTCGCATAAATTCCGGAGATCCGAAGATCGACGAGAAGACCGGACTGTACACGGCGGGCGGAACTCCAAACCGTAGCGACCGGGTTGAGGTGACAGACGCCTTCGGCAACAAGGAGTCGACAGACGTGAAAGTGACCCAACTGCCGAGTTACGCCGTTAAATACAAAGCCTCCGATATCAGCATCAGCGCGGACGCCGCCGCCACCGTGGATGTTACGATTTTCAACGTCGGAAAAACGACGTGGGAAGCCGATGGCAACATCAAGCTGTCCTACCATTTGTACCAAGGGGGTAACCTACTCGTTTACAACGGAGAGCGAACGGTGATGCCGGCGGCGGTCGCCAGCTTTGGACAAATCACGTTGAAGGCTAATGTCAAGGCCCCGACCGAGCCGGGCGACTACACGCTGAAGTGGGACATGGTCAATGAAGGGGTTGCCTGGTTTTCCTCGTTGGGGTCAGAGGTGGAGCCCGTCGCGATGAATGTGACCGGGGCCTCAACTTCAACCGCAACGTCTTCGGCGTCCTCGTTCACAGTTAAAACTGCCGGCGGCCTGACGGGTACCACGAATTTCGTTCGTACATTCAACGGCAGTCCCGCATGGATCCGTCTGTATGGCGAGGGCTTCAAAACGGTTGTGGGGGTTGCGCTTTACAATCCTCTTGTCAATGCGTACTCGAGTTCTTCCGGCCTTACAATAGCGTTAAAGGCCCCCCGTTCAGCCTCACCCATGTCGTATCAGGTTGACGTGAAATACGACAGTACGTACTCCTTGAATAAGCGTCAGGTTCAAGTGGACGTCCAGGACTCTAATGGCAAAACCATTGACTATTTTATTCTCATTGTTGACCCGTCGGGTGGTGGATCATGAGCGCCGGACGAAGAACGACATCGGCGGTCTTTTTCCTTCTCCTGGTCGCGGCCTTTGCGCCTTCGTTCGCGCACGCCGATCAGGTTGTCGGCGTTGACAAACCGGCGGCGGCACGCGACGCGTACGCGCCGGGCGAGGAGGTTGTGATCAGCGCCAAGATCACGAACAAGAAAGCGTTTACGATCCTCATCGCCGCCCGGCTGAAAGTCCTCGCGCCGGACGGGTCGGTACTGTACAACGAGGAAAAGAAGGTGGGCGAGATCACCGGCAAATCGGCTGTGACAGCCGCCTTTTCAATTCCTCTGCCCGCCGCCGCGCCGCTTGGGGTCTACACCGCGCAGTTCGAATTGCGAAACCCGTATGTGGAGAAAGCGACCTACTTCCAAAACCGCGGCAAGCCGTTCGTCGTGTTTGAGGTGAAAGCGGGCGCGGGGCGATCCGATCCGGTTGAACAGGCCAAAAAAATCCTGTCGCGCATGGTCGACGCGATGAATTGGAGAAACGTCTATGACCTGACGGAGCCGCTCGCGCCGGCCGCCCGGGTATCGCTGAAAGGCCGGACAATGAGCGCCGGCGATTTTCGACAGGAGTTGACTTCGGTCCTGCCGTTTCTGACCGACCTGGTCTGGGATGCGCAGGTTTCCCAGGCGGTGCGGGATCCGAGGACGGGCGCCGTGCGGCTGCGCGTGAGCTCAACCTATTCGGCCAAACTGGCCGGGCCGGTTGGCGTCACGTCGGCTTCGCTGGCCAAGCCGAAGGAGCTGGCGTCCGAACAGAAACGCATCACGGACGCGTTCAACACATCGGCGGATGAGATGTATGAGTTCAACCCGGATGCGTCGGGAAAGCTGCAGGTGACGGAAATCGTCTCGGCGTTGCCGCTCGACGCCACGCTCTTTGAGCGCGTCGCCGCCCTGGGGACGGAGTGGGAGGCCAAAGTCGCGGTGTTCGGGCTGTTCTATTACATCGAGCAGAACGACCTCGGCAAATTCGGAGGACTGGTCGGGTCCGATTTCATCAACAATGACGACAACGGATTCAAATCCGGCCACGCCGACTTTATCGAATCGCTCAAGGCCGATCTCGACCATCTGACGGCGATCGATCATTCGGTCCGCGTCGACGATATTCAGTTCAACGCCGACCGCACCCAGGCCCGTGTGCCGGTTACATGGGACCGCCGGGCGCGAATCGCGAACAAGAATGTGGAGTGGACGATCAAGGATCAGAAGACGACCTTGACGTTGCGTCGGATGCCGGGGTCTGGATTCGGCCTTGCGCAGATCGAAGGCAAGCCGTTGTTCGGCAACTCCAGCCGCCTCACGCGCAAGACGCTGATCAATGCGGGCGAGCTGGACGGCACGGTCGTGGCGAACCCGTTGGCTGTCAGCGATGCGCGAGAGATGGCTGTCGCGACGACGACGGACTTCCCCGAGAATCTGCCGAGCAACAGCCGCGCGGGTGTCATCACCGCTTCCCAAACATTTACTTTCACAGGAGCCGTGCAAAATTTCACGGTACCGGTGTCCTCTGCGTTGACCATCAAAGCCTGGGGAGCCGGTGGCGGCGGGGGAGGATTTGCCGACGCCAATGGTGGCGATGGCGGGGGTGGCGCCTATGCCACGACGACAGTGCTTTTGACCAAGGGAGACGTCATTCAGATCTATGTGGGCGGCGGCGGCGACTCGGGAGCCAGCAGCGTCGCCAATTCGGACGCCGGCGCGGGCGGATTTGGGTATGGTTCAGGCGGTCGGGGCGGAAAAGCCGGAGGCTTCGGCAATTCAGGTTCGGGCGGCGGCGGCGGCGGTTCGTCTGCGGTTACGAATCAGAGCGGAACAACATTCTATCTGGTTGCGGCTGGTGGTGGTGGCGGCGGCGGCGCTGCAACTACGAATAGAGTCGGTGCAGCGGGAGGCGCCGGTGGTCAGAATGGATCGACATCGACAGGCGGCGTCGCAGGGGGGACAACGGGCGCCTCCGGATCAAAAAATGGAACCGACGGTGGTGAATTAGGCCCAGACGGCGGCTCAAACGCAACCGACGGCGGCGGCGGCGGTGGCGGCGGTGGTGGATATACCGCCGGCGGCACGGGCGGCTCTGCGCAGGGCGGCGACCTTGGTGCGGGCGGAGGGGCCGGTGGAAACAGCACGGGCACAGTCACGGCCGGCAGCGACAAGACACCCGGCAATTCGACAGACGCGGATTTGTGCGCCGGCTGCGCGGTGGGTGGCAACAAATCCACCAATAATAATTCAGTCGCAACCAGAGCAACCCCCGGCGGCGCCGGATACGTCAAAATATCATGGTAATCGTACACCGACTGCTGATTATAATCGTCTTGGTTGCTGTTCCCTGTTGCCTGTTCCCTGTTGCCTCGCATGCTCTGTCCATCATGTACCCCGGCGAAGGCATCAAGACGGTGGTGTCCGCGACCGGCGAGCAGATCAAGAAAGTCGTCGACGCCGACAACGACGCGAGCCGCGCCGCCAAGGGCGTGCTGAACATCGTCGACCCGAACACGTGGGCGGCGCATTTCGACAAGTTCGACATGGACCTCTCGGTTTCCGCGTATCACAACACGATCCAGGGCAACAAAACGCGGTCGTTCCTCAAGGAAGGCGCGCACCATCAGGAGCTGTTCAACATCGGCGGCAAGAAACGGTATCTGACGTTCGGC
>JACQOF010000011.1 GCA_016202645.1 bacterium | reverse complement strand
AGTTGTTTCTGCACCAACGTGTTCCACCGTCACCCGGATGTCGGCCCGGTGCGTCTCCGTCCCTGCGGGATCCCTGGGATGGGTACGGTCATCCCGGCAACGGGGACCTTGCCCCCGGGCACGGGGCAGAGAGGTTATCGCCTGATTGCTGAGGGGCCACCCGTTCCCTCTTGACGCCGAGAAGGCCGCCGTGATGGGCTATGCAGCAAGTTGTTTCTGCACCAACGTCCCCTCTTACGAGCCCGAGGACGAAGTTGAACCTGCGGATTGTCATGCACTCCTCAAATGCCCGGCAGGCTCCCAGCCGTGGGGCGCGAGGTACTTCTCGCCCGCCGCGAGCGCTCCGTCCTCGATCGGCGTCGCAAAAGTGTCATTCCAGCGGTTGAGGAATCCGAACAGCGCGATCATCGCGACAATCTCGACGATCTGGCCGTCGCTCCAATTTTCGCGCAGCTTCGCGAACATCTCATCGGTGACCGCGTTCGGCACTCCGCCCGCAGCGAGCGCCACGTCGAGTGCGATGCGCTCGGCTTCGGTGTAGAGCGGACTCGTGCGGTATTCCCACACCGCATCGAGCTTGGCATCTTCGATCACGGAGCCGCGCACGAGCGCGGCGTTGTGCGACATGCAGTAACGGCAGCCACCGGCGTGGCTCGCGACGAGGGCGATCAGCCGTTTGAAGCCGGCATCGACCTCGCTCGTCTCCGGGTCCGAGACCGCTCCCCCCATCTGGATGAACGCGCGCAGCATCTTCGGTCTGCGCTGCATGATGAGCATCGCGTTCGGGATGAAACCGCCACAGGCGGCGGCGAATCGCGCGAAGACGTCGGCGAACCCCGGGTCCGGAGGAAGCGGCTGGAGCCGCGGGGCGGGTCTTTCTGAAGGAAGCATGGCACCTCTCCTTTAGAAATACTCAATACGTTGTACAGGCCGGTGACTGAATCAGACGATCTTCGTGCCATGCGGTGGCTTCGGCTCGCCGACGGTCTGGTAGAACCAGAGTTCATAGCCGTACGGGTCCAGCACCTTGAAAGTCCGGTCGCCCCACAACTGCGTCGCCAGCTGGTCCGTCACCTTCACCCCTTTCTTTCCGCTAAGCTGCCCGAAGTAGCGCTCGACATCCGCGACCTCAAGGTAGATCCCGACGGGCTGCTTCGTGGACGCAGGCTTGGTGTGGGGGCTCCCTCCCGGGGCGCGGGCGAACATGATGCGCCCGCCGTCCCTGGCGACTGTGCAGAAGTCGAACTGGCCGTCCTTGCCGACCACTCCCCGCACGTGGTCGAAACCGAGGGTCTCGACGTAGAACCTCCGGATCTCGTCGACCGACTCGACGGCGATGATGGGCACGACAGCCTTTGGTGTTGGCTTGCTCACGGTTTCGCTCCTTTACTCGTGGTATCAGTCCAATTCCAGCGTCGATCGGAACTCCGGCCGGTTCATCAACTCCCTCAGGGCAGCTACGAAATCCGGCGAGTTCTGGAACGGGTGATCGCGGAAGACCTCGGCGTACGCCGCATCCAACCCCGTTATCTCCGTGCTCACGCGTGTTGCAACATCGCGCACGTGCGTCACGCGCTCCCGGGCGAACCGCAGGTTGTTGGGGTCGATATGCCCCGCCGCAATGAATCCCCGTGTCTTCTTGGCGCAACGGCAGGGGTTGGCGGTGTTTACGAGCCCGCACTTGTCCTGCATGAAGTTCTGCAGGTCGCGGCGGGCGCGAGCGAGTCTCTGCCGGAAGTTGTCCCGAGTCAGCTCCAGCAGCTCCGCACCGACGGTGTCGTTGACGCCGAAAATGCTGCCGAGGATGAAGATCAGTCGCTGCCCCCGATCCAGGCACAGCAGCATGCCCGACGTACACCCGATTCGTGCTTCCGCAACGAGGAGCTGCACATCGGCGGGAGCCGCCATCGGATCCGGCAGTTCCGCGTCTGGCGTGTCATCGAGGGCTCGTCCGTACTCTGCGAACGTGATCTCCCTCGCCTCGGCGCGGCTGCGTTTCATATTCAGCAGGTGGTTGATGACGATTCGGTAGAGCCACGTGCGCAAACTGCTGCGTCCGTCAAACGTCGAGAGTCTCGTGAACAGCTTTATCAAGACTTCCTGTGTGGCGTCCTTAGCATCCTCCGGGTGATGCGCCATTCGAAGCGCCAGGTTGTAGATCCATGCCTGATGACGTACGACCAGCTCTTCGAGGGCATCCCGACTCCCTCCCTTTGCAAGCTGAACGAGTTCCTGGTCGCGCCCTTCACCTGCGGCGACGTCCGTAAACGGATTGGGGTCTGCTGCCATACTTCCTTAGACACAGGCGGAGCGCGTCTGTGACAGTTGATTCCGATCTAATGCGACTTTCTGCGGGTAACGTCCGCCCAACGGCCAGGCTTCAGCCGCGGCGGCTCAGGATGCCACCGGCCGCCGTCGGCTGCAAGCCGTGTTATGCCCTTCCTTAGTCCCCAGATAGCCCAGCCGCTGGCAACGACGATGGATGGATACTGCGCGGTCAGTCCTCGACGCTCATCACAGGATAGCCCGTAACGGGGCCGTCAGGGCGGTGTTCAGTCAACCTGATCCCACCCTCCAGTCCGACGTGCCGCATACTAGTATTCAGGACGTTGACAAAGAACTCCAGGGCTTTCGAGATCTCTGGTCGTTCAGCAACGAACCACTTCACGCTGAATTCCGCGATGGTCTGTACGCGGCCTTGGTCTTGATTGGCTGCAGCAACAGTGACCAAGTGTGAAAGGATCTTGAAGAAGGCGTCGATTGCCAAGGCACGCCGCTTCGGATCTCCCTGGAACTCCCTGAAATTACCGAGGGACTGCCATACGTCTGAAGGCATCTGGTTTGGGGCGTAGGACTGCGGTACCGAGAAAAGAGTGACCCCAAAGGCTTTGTGATCTATGTTGGCCTGATCGATCTCGATCCACTTCTTGAGGATCTCAACGGCCTGCTGAAGCCACGCTGCATCTTCAAGTCTGGTGATTGCGAACTCAAGAATCGGGGGTCCGATTCGGAGCTCGAGTTTGGCCTCTGACTTGATGACATGAAAGCCCGCCGGGTCTGGTTCGGGAACAAGGGTGACGGACGAGACTCCGTCCTTTGCGTAGCACATCGTGACTGGCAGCGTCTGATACACACTGATCCGATGGGTGCCTTTGTCCACGTAGCAGATCAGCAGTGGGTACCTGTGCCCGAGGAGCCACCTCACAGACGAGGGATTGGGGTACGCGATTGGGGAAACGCCACTCTTCACCTGGACCGAGAAGTAGTGACTAACAAGAAGACGCTGCCCCTCTCTGGATCCAAGCGTGCAGTGCAGATCGATCCCGGAGTCTTCAGGGTGGGGGACGGCCACCGACGTCCCAAACGCCGAAAAGACGTACTGGGCGAGGTACTCGGATCTCGTTCCCTCGTGAAGGTTTGGGGCGATAGCTCCTGTGGTCGTCATGCGGGCTCCACCAGCACACCCTAGTCACTCATTCGGATGACTTCTGTTCCGGACTCTCGCGGGTTCCGGTCTCCTGCCTGCCCTTCTCACGCATAACGCAAAGCTCAGCCGCCGCGGTCCCCTAAGGCAGGGTACACCTTAGCCAGACAGGCGGGCGGGCCGCGGTCGGCTGCAGCGTCAGTTAGCGTTGATGATTGTCGCTGGCCTCTTTTCACGTCTTGGTCGGCATGCCTTTGCGAAGTATCGCTTGGTAAAGGCTAGTAGCGTTCTGCAAAAGATCATCGAACGTTACCACGTCGATGGTAGAACAATTCGCCGAAAACCTGTGTAGCTTGCCCTTGTTCTGATCCGTCAAGTCCATCCTCCGCCCCATTACGAGGAGCCCGCGGGGTGATGAGATATCGGGCATGTGGACCCTCGCGTACGCCCCGTTTGAATCCACCCATTGCTGGAAGTCCAGGACCTGCCCTAAAGCGTGGGTGAAGTCGGAAGTAAAGTCGTTGCTCCGGGTAAACAAACGGTCTTGCGGCTTTTCGACTTCTACGAGGATATACTTGTTGTCATACCGCCGCAGGACAAAGTCGGTCACCATTTCGATCCCGAGTGCCTGCTTCGGGATAACGTCGGCAGCGAGTGCGTCCAAGAAGACGGGATGCTGTTTCAGAAAGAGCTGGTATTCCTCCTCTCGAAGTTCTTGCTGAATCATGTCTTCAAATTGCTGGAGAAGGACGCGGGAAAGCTTTATCGCGCCGCTCGTCATCATTTCATAGAAGTCATCAAGATCGACTCCTTCCCTCCCGAAAGAGGTATGCATTTGATAGTTGGAGGCGAGGAAGCTCAAGACGTGGCCGAACAATCGCGCATTCGTTCTAGCCTCGATTACCAATTGATTCACCGCATCGCGAGCTGCTTGGATTGTCTCGGCCGCTAGCGCTCGAACAAGTTCATCCCGAGACTGGAATTTCAAGAGTTCTTGAAAAAGGTCGGGGGTGAACTTCCCTCTTGCGGCCCACCAGAGAGCAGCGAATGCTTCCGACCCCGCCCCGTGTTGATCTGTGAGCGATCGCATAAGCGACTGCACTCCCACTGGTCCTTTCTGAAGCAGTGCGAGTGCAGGCAAACGTGGCACCATAGTGCTGAATGATATCGACGTGATCCCATCCTTTGTCTCGGAACGTCCGCAGTAGCGAAGAAACTCTTCGAGGGTGCTTAATGAATCCGAAGAAGAATCCGTGGCCAATCGACATAGTTCCTCCTGCAGTACGTCGATTGAAGCCGTGTCGATAAATGCGTGAATGTCCATCGGCGTTGATCACTCTGGTCAAGCTGCTAACTACGCGTATATGGTTTCCAGGTGAAGTGCTTATCTCTGGCACGATGCCAGATAAGACCCCATCAGGTAAACCTCAGTCAAGGTGTGTGATATCAACCGGTTACGCCGTTTTTTCCAATGTCATTGGGGTGTTATCCGGTTCCCGTCTATCACCCCCGCGGCCGGGGGAGCCCCCAGGGAATCGACCGGACTCCGGACGCCCCGTCCGCCCCGGTTCAGAACATGGGTGTAGACCATCGTGGTCTTGACGTCTTTATGACCGAGCAACTCCTGTATGGTCCGGATAGCGTGTCCCGCCCCGCGGAAGGCGGGGTGCGTCGCCCCGCACAAGCGCGGGGTAAACTCCGGAGTGGCGCAGGGTGCCTGCCTGTGCCGGGGGTGACGGCAGACAGGTGGCAGGTCGCATGCTTGGCAATGCCGGCCGAGTGCACGGCGACTTTCACCGCCCGCTGGATCAGTGACTCGTCCATGTGGTACCGCCCCTGCTCGCCGGTGCGGGCGTTCACCCAGCGGTGCTCCTGCGGGAAGACGTGTTGCCACCGCCACTCCCACGCCGCCTTCGGGTACTTCCGGGCTAGGGCATCCGGGAGTGCAACTCGCCCGTAGCCGTCCGCCACGTCCCGCGTATGAATGCGCTTCACGTCCTCTCGGTGATCGGCGAGCGGCCGCTTCACCGCCTCGGGCAGGAACGCGTTGACTTCGGGCTCGCCCATCTCGGCAGGGTGCCGGACGTGGTGGAAGAAGATGAAGCGCTTGACCCAGTGGCAGTAGGTCTGCTCGGTCCGGGGGCTGTAATGGCGGGCGCGCAATGCCCCGCGCAGCCGGTCGAGGAGCTTCGGCTGCTGTCGTGCGGGTGCTGGGGTGGGGAAGGTTGACGGCGTGGCTGGCGCCGCGCGCGCGGGGCGGAGGGCAGGCGGGCACGGAGTCACCTTGGCCGAAAGCGAAAGGGCCCTCGGGGATGGCAGCCTCCCCCGAGGGCCGAACGAATCTGCGTGCGCGGCGGGCCCGCCAGGGTTCACCCGCTCTTTCTCCCCGGGAGACATCATGAGAGCGCCCCCTCCACGGACACCGGGGAACCGCCAAGACGATTTGATGGTACCACGAACCCGGTGAAGGGCAAAGCGGCCGCGGTCTCAGGCCGGGGACTCGACCTCCTGCCGGTACCGGCCCAGGGTCCGGGCGGCGTCCATGAACCACTGGACGATCTCGGGCTTGGAACTGGGCGGGATCTCGCAACTGGTAGACAGGATGTAGCCGCTGCGGCCCGCCACCGTGT
>JACQOF010000013.1 GCA_016202645.1 bacterium | reverse complement strand
TTTCAATGCTGTATTTAATGATATGCCCCACTTTTTGCTTCCTTATTATATATGCAGCTGGAATGGGGTCAGGGTGGGTATCGGTTTAGAAGAGGATTGCGGATATTCTTGGCGGCAAGCTTTGTCGTTCTTGTTGGATCGCTCGCGGAGGGCGCGTCGAGGTCGGCCGGAACCACGACGGCGAATTTCCTCAAAATTGGGATTCAGTCCCGGGCGGTTGGGCTGGGGGAGGCGGTGACGTCTCTGGCGGACGGCGTTTCTTTCGCGGGATACAATCCCGCCTCGGTACGGCTGACGGGACTTACGCTCGGGGCGACGCACACGGCGCTTTATGAGGGAGTGAATCTTGAGGAAGTTGCGATTGGGATTCCGTTCGGGAAGCGGCTTGGGATGGTGATTCGCGGCGGCGGGATTCAGTTTGACAAGACGGAGCGGACGGACGAAGCGGGGAACAAGACCGGGACTTTCGGCGCGTCGTCGTTTGCGGTCGGCGCCGGGTTCTATTTTCAGACGGAACGCGTCTCCTTCGGGATTTTCGGCAAAACCATCCAGCAAAAAATTGACGCTTTCAAGGCTTCCACCGCGGCGGCCGACATTGGGTTTCGGTATCAGACCCCCCTCCCGGGGATTTCCCTGGGCGCCGCCGTTCTCAATGTCGGCCGTCCGGTGAAGTTTATCCAGCAGGAGGATGAACTGCCGATGGCGGCGCGCGCGGGGATCAGCTACGATGCCGGATATTTGAAGCTGTCCGTTGACGGAGTGCGATACAATGATCAGCCCGTTTTTCTTTCCGCCGGCGCGGAGGTTTCTTTGTTCGGGGCGCTTCGGTTCCGGGCCGGCTACAGCGATGATTCCGAGCTTTCATCTCCGTTGCGCGGTGGAATCGGGTTTCGGTTTTCTTCGGTTGAACTTGACTACGCCTACACGCCGGGCCAGGAATTCGGCGCATCCCACCGGGTGACGCTGACGGTCCGATGATCCGTCGCATGGAGAGGGAGAGAGGGAGAAAGGGAGATAGGGAGAGAGTACAGGGCGACTTGGAGAACCATCGCAAATCTGAACATCGGTCAACCCTGTTCGACTTTCTCCCTTTCTCCCTTTCTCCCTTTCTCCCTCTCCTTATTATAATGTCGTTCTGCGTCTCCGCCGCCGCCGCGGCGACTTTGGATCCAAGCCGGTTTACACATGCGGCCAAAGACAGCCACCTGATCTCGCAGACCCTTTTGATCCTGACGAATGTCCAGGACAGTCCGAATGTGTCGGGGGCCGTTTTATTTTACCGAAATCCGGGAGAAGCGGACTTTCGCCGGAAGAACCTGATCGATCCGATGCGAAACAACAACTGGCGGACGGTCCTGGCAAGTTCCGAGCTGAGTCCGCTTGGCCTCAACTATTACTTTGAAGCCTCCTACACGGGTGGGCAGGTTTACCGGTCGAAGGATTATTTCACCGTCATCCTGGTGCCTCCGCCCGCTCTTCGCGAGATCGTCTACCGGGACGACGTGAGCGGGACGAACGTGAAGGTGGTGGAGGGCGAAATCATTTTGAAAATCGACCCGTCTCTTCCGCCGGATCTCATACCAAACGCCATCAACACCCTGATCCTGCGGCACGGCGGAAGTGTCATCGCGATCGACAACCCGGCTCGTCTGGTGCGGATGAAAGTCCCGTCGACGCTCGACCTGAAATCCGTTCTCTCGGATCTCTCGGCGCAGACCTCGGTGTCGTACGCGCACCCTCACGGGCTGTACGATCCGGTTCTGGCGCCGAACGATCCGCGTCTCGGCGAACAGTGGGCCGTCGAGAAAATGCGGCTGATGGAAGCCTGGGACGTCACGACCGGCGACGTCGACGTCATCGTCTCGGTGATCGACACCGGCCGGGACCCGAATCACCCGGACCTGGCGGGCCGTTTTTTACCGGGCTATGACTATTATGCGGGCGACCCGGACCCGAACGATGTCGGCGGACACGGGACGATGGTGTCGGGCGTGATCGCCGCGACCGGCAACAACGGGACCGGCGTGGCGGGGACGAACTGGCGGTGTCGGATCCTGCCGTATCGCGTCGGAGATTGGTCGCTGTCGATATGGGCCGTTGTGCAAGCCATCCGCGATGCGGTGGACAAGGGCGCGCGCGTGATCAACATGAGTTTCGGCGGGTACGGCGGCTGGCCGGCCCTGCACGAAGCGATCCAGTATGCGCATTCGAAAGGCGTCGTCCTGATCGCCGCGGCGGGAAACTGGTATGACCAGACGCCCGTCTATCCCGCGGCGCATCCCGAAGTCATCGGGGTGGTGGCGACGACGCCGGAGGACCGCAAGGCCGGGTTTTCGAATTATGGAAACTGGGTCGACGTGTCCGCGCCCGGTGCCGGCATTCTCACCACCGCCGTCGGCGGCGGATACAGATCCGTTGACGGGACTTCGTTCGCCTCGCCGTACACGGCCGGCGTGGCGAGCCTCATACTTTCCGTGAATCCGGACTTGTCCAACGAGGAAGTCCGGCAAATTTTGCGTCAGACGTCGGTGGATCTCGGCGAGCCCGGGTTTGACGTCGTCTACGGCCACGGCCGGATTGACGCCGCCGCGGCGGTCGAGGCCGCGCGGGGTTCATCAAGCGATGAAACCGCGCCGGTGATCGTCCACGATCCCGTCAAGTCCGTCCGTCCGGGTCTTTCGGTTGCGATCGGCGCAAGCATCACAGACAACGTCGCCGTTCACAGCGCGCGCCTTCTTTACCGCCGGGCGGGCGACCCGTCCTTCACCGAAACCCTGATGTCGTACGTCGGCGGCCGCCAGTTCGAAGCCGTGATTCCGAAAGAAACCGTCGAGCCGCCGGCGGTCGAGTACCGGATCACCGCGCGGGACGCGAGGGGCAACGCGGCGCAGACGCCGGTCTACCGGATTGCCATGATCGACGTGACCGCGCCCGACCTGCGGCACACGCCGGATACGACGGCGGAATCCGGCCATGCACTGACGATTTCGGCGGGCCTGACGGACGACGTGGCGGTGGCGTGGGCCGACGTGTTCGCGCGCCGCGGCGGCGCGACGGCATACGAACGGTACCGGATGTCGCCCGCCGCGCCCGGGATCTATCGCGTCACGATTCCCGATACCCTGCTCCAAGCCCCGTCCCTCCAATATTATTTCACCGCCGCTGATTCGGCGGGAAACGCGCCGCCGACAGGAAATCCCGGAAGCGCCGTCCAGCCGCACGAAGTTTCCGTGGTCTATATCGACCGGTCGTCGCCGGTCATCGTGCACACGCCCGTGGCGAACGCCCGGCCGAGCCTGACAGCGGTCAAAATATCGGCGGAGATTTCGGACGACGTCGGCGTGACGCATGCCGACGTGTATTATCGTCAGACGGGATTCCCGGAATATGATTCGTCTCCGATGCGGCCGTTCGGAGGGTATTACGTGGCCGATATCCCCGCCGCCGCCGTGACGCCGCCGTCGATCGAATATTACATCGACGCGTCGGACGCCGCCGGCAACGCGCCGCCCGGGGGACAGACGCCGGGTAGACCCGACCGCCCGAACGTCTTCACCGTCCAGCGGGACACCGTCCCTCCCGTGATTCTGCATCAGGCCATCGGCGAACCGCCGGAAGAACTCATCGAAGGGATCCCGGTCGACGTGTCGGCCGTGGTTCTCGACAACCGGGGCGTGGCGTGGGCCCGGATGTTTTACAGAAAATCCGGGGACGCCGCCTATGCGGACCGCTATCTGACCTATACGGTCTCGAACCGCCACGAGGCGTCGCTCGGCGCGGCGGACATTCAAGCGCCTTCCATCGAATATTATCTGTCCGCTTCAGACACCGACGGGAATGAGACGACCTGGGGCCCCGTGACCGTGCCCGTTCATACTCGGATTGCCGTGCTGACCCCGGAGGGCGACACCCGCGCGTTCTGGATCCCGGGGATCGACCGGGTTCTCTTCAAGAACATGCAGACAGATCTGTTCGTCCGGCTTGCCGTGCCGCACTTCGACACCGCGCATTTTTCGTGGTCGGAAGACCGGCAGAGTCTCGTCATGGCCGGGAAGTCCGGTTCTGACTGGCGGGTCTACGTCATCACGCTCCGCGGCGCCATCCCGGAGGCCCGGCAGGTAACGGAAGGCGACTGGACGGACCTGTTCCCGAGCTGGTCGGCGGACGGGAAGTATCTTCTCTTTTCCTCGAACCGCGACGGGGACTGGGACGTGTTCATGAAGGCGTGGGATTCGGACGGAGACGGCCTCCCGGACACCGGCGGCGAAATCATCAAGCTGTCCGTGAACGTCGATACGGGAATCCGGCCGGGAGAAATGAGCGGCGTCGCGAGATTGTCCGCGCCGCGGTCCGAAGAGATTGTCCGCGGCCGCGTGGCGATTTGGGGCGGCGCCTTCGCGATCCTTCAGGCCGATCAACTTTCCCAGATCCCGGCGGACGGCTACCGTCTGGAAGTCTCCCCCGCGGATGATCCGTCCGACACGGAACTTCTCTACAGCCTGAAGGGACTTGAAACCATCCTGTTCGACGCGGAACTCGGCGCATGGCAGCCGCCTCTCGACCGGCCCGGACGGTACTCGATCTGCCTGTACGTTCAGGCGCCGTCGGCGGAAGGAAAAGAATGCGTGGACGTCTGGGTTCCGGGACTTGAGATGACCCTCGCCGCCGATCCGTCCCGGATGTTTCCAGTCCAGACCGAAGTCAGCCTGAGCGGAACGGTCGGTTACAATTATGGCGGGCCGGCGGCGGACAGGGATGTCCAGTCCCCGGAGCTCCAGACTCGGGAAATCCCAGGACGGGATTTCCTTCAATCTGCGAAAGGGGCGAGCGTGCCCGTCCACATCGGCGTCAGCGACAGGGCCGAATCGTATCAGACGGCCGCCGACTCGGCCGGCCGGTATTTTCTCCGGATTCCGGCGCCGGCTTCGCCCGGATCATACCGCGTCACCGCGCATTCAGTTGACGCGTCCGGCCTGGAGGCTTCGGCCGTCGCGCCGATTGAGGTTGTGGCCCGAAAAATTTTGATGTCTTTCAAGGTGGACCCCTCCGAAACTTATCCGCTCAACCCGGTCGTCGGATCCGGCCGCGCGGTCTATGAGGATTCCGCTCCGCTGGTGCGCCGGGAGGTGGCCATTGAGATCGAGGAGACCGCCCGCCGGTTTTTTACATTGACGGACACCGCCGGCGATTTTTTCGTCGAGTTCCCGGCGCCGGCCGATCCCGGACTTTACCAGGTGCGCGCCGAAGTGTCGGACGGGGAGACCCTGGCCGCGGCGCTCGCGCCGCTTGCGGTCCTGTCACAGCCGATCGACCTGACTGAACGGATATCGCCGCCGGTCGTTTTCACGGGGGCGTTCGCGGCGGTTTCGGGGACGGCCGTTTACCGGTTCACCGGCGAGCCTCTCGTGGACCGCGCTGTCGAGGTCACGCCATCGTGGACTTCGTCGGCAGTCCGGATCAAGACGGATTTTGAAGGCCGATACATCGCTCTCGTTCAGGCGCCGGCTTATGCCGGAACATTGCCGGTGCGCGTGAGCGTTACGGACGGCGCGGCGAAGGCGGAAGCGGAGACCGATTTGATCGTGCTCGATTTGACTTACGGCAATCCCCTGAAGATGGAAGTGTCGCTCGTTCCGTGGTCGTCGCCCGTCTGGATCGGCCGGTCGATCGTGTTTCTGGGAGAAGCGAACTACGAGTACGCGGGCAGGAGGTGGCCGGTCGAGAAGGCGTCCGCCGCGTTTACGGTTCCGGCCGCCGGTCTTTCCGGACAGGAGTTGATTCTCCCGGAAAATCCAGGCCGGGTCTCATGGGCCGTCAATGCGCCGAAAATTCCGGAGACCTACATCGTTCAGATGACTGTGACGGACGATCTGGGCCTCAGCGCCTCGGCCGAAACGGCGTTCATCGTGCTGGATCGGCCCCTCGTTCTTTCGGCGAAGGGTTCTCCGGAGACGATCTACCGCAAAGACACGTTCGCGCTCACGGGCCGCGCCGATTATCCGGACGGCCTTTCGGTGGACATCTTTGATCTGTCGGTCGCCTCCGCGCCCCCGGGGCTGGATGTGCCTTCAACCCGATTTGACGGCACGGGCGGAGCATTCACGTTTGACCTGACGGCCCCGGATTCGTCGGGTCTGTATCGAATAAATCTCTCCGCGGCGGATCCTTTCGGCGGCACGGGTACCGGCCTTGTGGAGATCGACGTTTTGCCGCTGACGATTTCCCTCGACGCGCGCGGTCCGGCGGACCCGGTCCCGGCCCGGATGCCGGGCGGCGCGGCGGTTTCGGGTTCCGCGGAATATGTCGAAAGGCCGAAGGCGGTCCGGGGAGGGGCGGTCGACATATCCGCGATTTCGGGATCGGTTGCTCCGGCAAGCGCGACGACGGGTGCGGATGGCTTGTTTGAGACTCGCATTGACCTACCGGAAATCGACGGGACCGAAACGTATGTTGTGAAAGTCCATGATGGCGTGACGTCGGCTGAAAAATATTTGCACGTGGACATTCAGGCGGATTCGATCGTGCTTGATCTGTCCCTTGACACCGATCACGTGCCGGACGAGGCGTCCTGGCTGAGACGGATCGGGCCGCCCGCGGAAATTCATCTGGATTTTTCCGGGCGCCACCCCCGGGGATATCCGCTGTACCGGGAAGGCATCTGGCGGGTGACCGTGTCGGACAGCTTGACCGGCGGCGTCGTATCCGACACGCAAATTGAAGCGGTCCCGGTCGGCGAAGGGACGGATCTTCGCGGGCGGGAACGGATTGCCGTGCCGGCGCCGAAGTCGGAAGGTGATTACCTGGTGACGGTCCGGGCCGAGGACCGCTACGGCCCCGGAGAGTCGGCGATCGGACTGAAAGTCTATTCGATTCCGCCACCGCCGGAAAAAAGCATAACGATCGACCTGACCCTCGACACGGATCTCGTCGCGCCGGGCCAGTCCGTGACGGCGTGGGTGGCGGTGAGCTACTCGACCGGCGCCGTTCCGGACGAGACCGACACGGTCCTGGTCGAGAACAGCGTCACCGGAGAAAAATGGGACGCCGTTTATGAAACCGGCGAAAAACGGTTCGTGCGGATTTTCCGCGCGCCGGATCGGATTGGCGCCTATCCGATCGTTGGGTCGGATGAGTATGAGGGGTTGGGGTATGACGACGTCGAGATTTTATTTGTGGTGAAGCCGGAAGTTCCTGGGGAAGAGGGTGGGGATGAGGGTGGAGATGACAAAGGCGGGGAAGACGGAGGGGATGAAGGCGGAGATGACAAAGGCGGGGAAGACGGAGGGGATGAAGGCGAAACAACGCCGGAGGAACCGAAAGAGCCGCCCTTGAGCATCGTCGTGACGGTTCCGCCGCTCTATTCCGCATTCGCCAGTGATCCCGTGACGGTGGAAGGAACCGCAACCTATTCGAACGGCCAGGTCGTGGCGGCCGGAACGGCGCGGCTCTACCAGGGCTTGACCGAAATGTCTCAGGTCCCGCTCACGCCGGACGGCCGTTTGCGGTTTCCAGCGTTTCCTGCGCCGACTGTCGGAACAGATTACGAAGTCGTCGTCGAGGATGGCGTTCGGACAGGCCGCGCGCAGACGAGAGTGGTTCCGATTCCGAAAGACCCGCCGTGGCCGCCTCCGCCGCCTCCGCCGGGGACGGAAGACACCTCCTACGCCAAACTCTATCCGGTTCAGTCTCCGGACGGCGTCTACATTGCCTTCTCCGGTCGGCGGGTTGGCACAAGCGATGCGCTGAATCTGTACATCATGCGGACCGACAGCCCCGGCGCGATCATCCAGTTCACGGCGGAACACGCCAACGACCAGCTCCCCGCGTGGTCTCCGGACGGGACAAAAATCGCGTTTGGGTCCCGCCGTTCCGGGAACTACGACGTCTGGATCAAGGACGTGGACGGCGACGCCGACGGCGTTCCGGACGCATCAGGCCGGACCGTTCAGATCACCGCATGGTCCGGCGAGGACAACAAACCGACGTGGTCCCCGGACGGCCGGCGTCTCGCGTTTCATTCCGACCGTGAGGGAAACTACGACATTTTCGTTCAGAACTCGGACGGATCGGGTCCGGCGGCCCGATTGACGCCCGGCGCCGCCTACGATGCGCACCCGCACTGGTCGAGCGACGGCAAGTGGATCGCGTTTCATTCCAACCGCCGCGCGGAGATCGGCGTGCCGGACGCGCCGCGCGAGCGCACGAACATCGGGCTGGTGCTGGACGAGAGCAGCAGCGTCGAGGACCTGGCGTTTCTGGATTTGACGGACAACGTAAACCGCTTCATCGACAATCTCGCTCCCGGCATCCCCGTCTCGATCACCAAGTTCGATCACCGGAATAAATATGTTCAGGATTTCACGGAGGACAAGAAACAGCTCAAAGCCGCAGTCGGCGCGCGGCAACTGGGCTGTGCGACGGCGATCTACGACGCGCTCCTGACGTCGATGGAACGGCTGGCCGCGCGGGACGGCCGCCGCATCGCCGTGCTTGTGTCGGACGGCTACGATAACGCGAGCCAAAAGACGCAGGCAGACGCCGTTGATTACGCCTTGGCGAACAACATTCGCGTCTTTTCCGTTTTCGTGAACAACTCTCTCTATCCGGCCAACCCCGACCGTCTCGCGGAACTCGCCCGGCTGACGGGCGGCCGCCTGATCGAAGTCGACGACTTCGGGGGCGTGGCGGACGGTCTGGAGGACGTCATGAGGCTTTATGACGAACTGCTTGGGAATTTCAATATCTGGTACATGCCGGCCGATGGAGGCGAGGCCAAACCGCTCACAGACCACATCGCCGACGATCTCTATCCGGCTTTCAGCCCGGATGTCACCCAAATCGCGTTCGTGTCGTTCCGCACGGGCAAGGGCGACATCTATGTCCTCCCGTTTGACCCGGGCTCGAAAGATCCGCCCGGAGACCCAACGGATCCGGAGGACGGCGGCGATACGGATACGGAGTCGGAGACGGATACCGGAACAGATACCGACACTGAAACAGACACGGACACCGAAACAGACACCGATACCGGAACGGACACAGATCCGGGAACCGATACGGAACATCTCAAACCGACTCTTTCCTGGAACCCTTCCGGCATGCAGGGCGCCGATACCACCGTGACGTTCCGGCTTCGGAACATGTCCAACAATCCCCGGGACGTCGCGGAAGGCGTGAGGGTCGCGCCCGTCGTGATCGACGGCCCGGCATACGTCGACACCGTCTTCTTTGACACCGGCGATCTCGGCCGGATGCCGGCCGAGGACATTCGCCCGGTGGTTCTGACCGTGATCCCCAATGCGCTCTGGGACGGCAAAGACAAGATCACGGTTCAACTTCTGGTGGTCCAGGAACTGAACTGGCCGGAAAGGAACGTCGGGGTGCAGGCCAAGTACCATCTGGTCCGGGAAAAGGATAAAGACAAGGACGACCGCGTGTCTTCCCAAGACCTCGTTCCGCGCCGGGTCATTCGCGGGAAGATTTCCAATTCCGATTCGTCCACTGTCGTCACGCTCTTCGACGTGACGGCCGGCCGCCGGGCCAGGCTGGCCGAGCTTACCCCCAACGATACGGGCGAATTTGAGCCGCCGGAAATTGCCGATGAGGTCAAAGAAGTTGTAGTCCGGGTGGAGAAAGTCGGCTCTTATCCCACCTTCAAGCGGGTGTCGCTGGTGGATGGCGCCATCGCGCATGTGCTGGGCGCGCTTTCGGCGGAACCCGTCGATCTGAAGACTGGACTCAGCCGCCGCGTGGACGATCCCGCCGCGCCGCAAGAGGCGTCTGTCGGAGACGGTCCGGCGCGCGCGCGGATCGAAATTCCGGGCGAAGCGTTGGCGGATCGGTTTTACCTGACCCTGCGGGAGCCGGCGAACATCGAGGAAATCCGCGCCGCCGCGTCGGCCAGGGGATTCCGGCTTCTGACGGCCACCGAATACGTTTTGATGGACGCGCAGACCGGCGAGGAAATCCACAGCGGCTTTTCAAAAAAAATCCGCGTCGCGTTTTCTCTCGCGGGCCTCGCTCCCGCGGAATCGGCGAAGATCGCGCACTACAACGCGGCTACCTCCGAATTTGAGGACGTATCGGGCACGACGGACGCGTCGTCCGGAGAAATCCGGGCCGACGTCGAGCACTTCTCGATCTACACGTCGCTCGCGTCGCCCGCCGCGGCGGCGCCGACTTACTCCGACTTCAGCCAACTTCTCATCTATCCCAATCCCTACCAGGCCGCCTACGCCACAAACCGGGTGGTCTTCGAGTACCTGCCGGCGTCCAGCGTTCTAAAACTCTATACGGTTTCTGGAGAACTCGTTCGGGAAATCCAAAACGACGGCGGAGACGATGTCAACGGATCGGCCCGAGGCTCGGCGGCGGACGCTCACATCGGATGGGACCTCAAGAACCGGCTCGGCCGCCCGGTCGCGAGCGGAATGTATCTGTTTCTCTTGAAGGACGGCAGTGGTAATATCAAGAAAGGACGCGTGGGTGTGGTACGATGACGACACATAACTATTCGGGTCGTCATGCCCGCCCCATGTCTGTCATTCCCGCGAAAGCGGGAATCCAGTCTGCTTTGCGGTGGATCTGGATGTCCGCCGAAGTTTACCCCGTACTGGATTCCCGCTTTCGCGGGAATGACGGAGAGGGCCGAATAGTTACGACGGCACAGCGAAAGAGGAGGCAGTTCATGAGCAGTCGCCCGCGGATGCAATGGATATTTGGATTGGCGGCGGCATTCTTGGCCGTTTGGCCGGCGGTTCTTCATGCCGGCGATCCCGAAGTTTCACCGTACCGCTGGAGCGACGCGGACATGCCCCTGACTTACCGCATGAACGTCTCAAAGGTCCCGGGCCGGATGCAGGGAACCTTCATCGAATATAGCCGGATCGGCCTCGACGATTGGGCGAAGGTGGATGGCGCGAAGCTCACGTCCTGCTACCGGGGCGTCACGCAGTCCTGGGCCAAGGGAGACGAAAAGATTTTCGCTCGGTGGAACGAACTGCCGACCGGCATCGGAGGTTGGGCATACTATCCACCGGTCGGATACGTCGAGTATAATGTCCGATACGCGGACGCATACTTCCGGGACCGTGACAACCTCCGCAACCTGACGTTGCACGAGAACGGTCACGCCATCGGATTTCCGCATTATTTCGAGGAGGAGTCGGTGATGGCCTATAAATTCATCCCGCAGTTGACGGCGTTCGATCTGGCCTTGATCCGCCTGAATTATCCGGGCGAAAAGATAACGTCCGAGGCCTGCTGCGCGAAGTCCGACACGAGCTTGGCGTCTACGGGAGCGTTCCGGGACGCCGATGCGGCCGCGAATGGCCGCTGGTGCTATGCGTCATGGCTTGACCACACCGTTCCGATTTCAGAAATGGGGATTTCCCATGAACCGTAATTGTTCAGGTCGTCCTGACCGCTCCGTGTCTGTCATTCCCGCGAAAGCGGGAATCCAGTCTCCAGTTTCCCGATGTCTGCTGTGGCTCGTGGCCTTCCTGTATGGGTCACTGCCGGCCTTCGCCATCCATGTCTGGAACATCGATATCCAGCGGATGTCGGTTGAATCGCGGCAGGTTGTCTTCGGCAACGTCGTCCGGACCACCGCCTTTTATGACGACGACCGGGATCAGGTGTTGACGGAAGTCGAGCTGGCGATCCAGGAGACCGTAAAAAGCGAGGGGGGAGCGCCTCCGGCCGGCCGATTTGTCATTCCGGGTGGAACCTACAACGGCGCCGAATGGGCGGGCCCCGGCCTGCCGAAACTTCAAATTGGCCAAAAGGTGATGGTCTTCTTGGAACAGCTCGATGGCCGGTACTGGCCCTATGGTCTGCCCTTGGGCATTTTTTATCAGCAGGCTTCCGCGGCCGGCGTGAGCCGTCTCACGCGGGACCTCTCCGACGCGCATGTTGTGGATCTGAAGAAAGATGGCGTGGAAGTCAAAACCGTCCCCACGTATTATGAATTCGAGGGATTCAAGAGGCGGATCAAGGAGTTCGCCGGCGTGGAGGTCCGGTCGGCCCCGCCCTCGCTGGAGGAACTCCACCGTCAGGCCGACGCGGTGTTGACGGGTCGAGTGAAGTCCGTCGAAGTTCTGGCGAGTCCCGACCGCCTGGTCATCACGCGGGTTGAGATTTCCCCCTATGAACAGTACAAGGGAACCGCCCGCGAGACGTGGCGGCTGGACATGGACGGCGGAAAATTGCCGGAAATCGAGTATGAGGTGTACGATGCGCCGGGTTTCTCGGCCAATGAGGACGTCCTGATCTTCCTGAAAGAAACGCCTGCCGGCCCCCTGCCGGTCAGTCGTTTTGGGAAAGTCGCGGGCAGGCGGAAAGCCGACGGCGGGTTCGAACTCCTCCTCCCCGACGGCGTCCGGAAACTCGATGATTTGGAATTTCTGAAATAATGGTCCGGTCCGCCGGCCGCGAATCTCCGCACCGGGACATCCCGGCCCGGCGGCCCCGGCAACCTGAAACTGGCTCCGGGTTCCAATTTTTATTCAACAATTCAACGCCCGGCACCGGCACCCGGCACCTGGCACCGGCACCGGCACCCTCGGCACCCAGTTTCAAAGTGTAAAAGAGGAAGAATGACCCCCTACCTTCTCCCTTATTGAAAATATAGTTGACAATGTTAGAAATGTACGATATAACAGTTTTGTGACTTGAGGGCGCCGGGAGGGATCCTGGGGTGGGGAGGGGTTGTGACGGACGAGACGGAGTTGCTGTCGACGAAGGATGTTTGCCGGATTTTCAGGGTCAACCGCGTGACGGTGGCGGATTGGGCCAATTCGGGGCGGCTGCCGTCGATCAAGACCCTCGGGGGGCACTCCCGATTTCGGAAAGAGGAGATTGTGGACTTCCTCCGGACGAACCGCCTGCCCATTCCCCCGGAGCTTCAGCCGGACCGCCCGCTCATCCTGCTGGCTGACGATGAACCCTCCATATTAAAGACGTTCCCAAGACGCATTCTGGCCCGGTACCCGGGCGCGCGGGTTGACACCGCCGACAATGGCGTCGAGGCCCTGCTCAAAATCGGCCGTGAAGTTCCCGGCCTGATCCTTCTGGATCTGCTCATGCCCAAGATGGACGGCATCGAGGTGATTCACCGGCTCAAGTCGGAGCCGACCTATGCCGGCATCAAGATTCTGGCGATTTCGGGATACGTGAAGGACGAGAAGGCGGTCCTCAAGGCGGGCGCGGACGCGTTTTTTCAGAAGGGATCCGATCTGAAAGGGTTGATCGAAAGCCTGCAGGAATACCTGCCGTCATTGAAACTCGCGCGGGACAAGGATCCGGCGGTCGACCCCCGGGGAGATTTTTGATCGTGTCAGCGAAACAGCATACATGTGTAG
>JACQOF010000006.1 GCA_016202645.1 bacterium | reverse complement strand
TCGGAGTTGTGACCCCCCTCCTTGCCTCCCCCTCAAGGGGGGAGGAAGTAAATTGCAAAACTTCATTCATGCACCGTCACCCGGTTCCTTCCCCCGGACTTCGAAGCATACAGAGCGCCGTCCGCCAGCGAAATCCATTCTTCCGGTTTCAGGCCCGGACGGTACGGGCATACCCCAAGACTGACGGTGATTCGATGGCGGTGTTTTTCTCCCGCGAACGCCGCGTCCTCGATTGCCCGGCGCATTTTTTCCGCCGCGATTTGGGCGCCGGCCCGGTCAACGTTCCGCAGAAGCGCGATGAACTCCTCCCCGCCGTACCGGCCGAGGATGTCCGGATCGCGCGCGGCACGGCGGATGTCGGCCGTCCGGAGAGTCTGGCGCAGGGTTTCGGCGACGGACACGAGGATGAAATCGCCTTCCGGGTGGCCGTAGGTGTCGTTGACTTTTTTGAAGTGATCGATGTCGAGCATGACGAGGGCCAGGCCGACGCCGGGCGGGGATTCGAGGATGCGATCGAGTTCGAAGAGAAAGTGCCGGCGAAGGAAAAGTCCAGTCAGACCATCCGTGATGGCCAGTTCATACAATCTGGCGTTTTGAATCGAGACAACTGTGTGCCCGAGCAGGGTCCGGTAGAGGCGCAGGTCGTCCGCGCCCGCGTTGAGATTTTCCCCCAGCAGGAGCATCACGCTGTCGAGGCGGTCGCGGATCCGGAGGGGGAGGACGAGCGCGCCGTGCGCGGACGGAATGGGGATGCCGTGCGGATAGAAAATTTCCAACTCCGGGCACGCCTCAAGCGGCGCCGCGAGGTGAAGATCCTCCACGCCGTTTCCGAGGCGGGAGAGGACCCGGCCGTCGGGCGGAAGTTTCGCGTGTTCCTCGACGACGCCGATCCCGGAAGAGACGAAAAAATGGCTCTTGTCCTTCGACAGCGACAGCATCGCGCACTGGCCCGCGCCGGAAATTTTGGCGAAGGTCTGCACGATCGTCCGCAGAAGTTCCTCGCGGCTGAGCTTCGCGCTCATTTCCTTCGAAAACGCCTGGACCGCGTTCAGGTCCTGGATGCGGTGGTCGAGGCTGTCGGCCATCGTGTTGAAGGACCGTCCGAGGTCCGCGATCTCATCGGTCGTCGTGACCGGCACTCGCTGGGCGAGGTCTCCGGAGGAAATGGAGGCGGCGGCGGTCTGAAGGCGTTTGACGGGCCCCAGGATATTTTTCAGAAAGTGCCGGGCGACGGCGAGGGCGACCCCGATGCAAAGGAGCGCGACGATGGAACTGCTGACGACCGTCCGGAGAATTCCGCTTTCCACCGCCGCCGTGCTCAAGCCCATTTCGATGTGGGCCCACGCGTTGTTTTCCCGGTCGGGAATGGCGATGAAGGTCTCGACGTAGCCGGTCTCGCGGTTGTAGCGCGCGTCAACTTTCTCCACGTCCCTGACAGAATTCCGGTCCGCTTTCAGCCGTCCCTTCTTGGGCCCCGGGATTCCGGGATAGATCAGGGTGCCGCCGGGGTAGTGCAGGACGAAGTACCGGACGGCGTCGTCGCTTCTCAGGAGGTCGTCGAAAATTTTTTCGACGCGGTAGACCAGTTCCGGCGGAAGCTCCGCGGAGATCGACCGTTCCCGGACGCCCTTGAGCCGGCCGGTTTTGGTCCAGAGGGAATTCTGCAGGCGCGTGTTGATGTTCTCGAGATTGTTGAACGCGCGCGTGAGAAGCTGGCGGTACATGCTGTCGCGGTAGACATTGAGCGCGAAGTACACCACCGCCGCCGTCACGCCGGCGACGACCAGACCGATCAGAAGGAGAAATTTCGGCGCAAGCCCGCGCCGGAAGGTCTCGATCACATGAGGACCGACTCGCTCAGGGGACAATAGGCCGTCGCGGCGCGTTTCAGTTCCTCCGCGGTACTCTGCTCGAAGGAATAGACCTCAAGCCGGACGCCCTGGCCGCGAAGGTGCCACACCAGTTCCGAAAAATCCCCGTCGCCCGTCACGAGCGCGATGACGTCGACCCGGGAGGCGATCGACATGGCGTCGATCGCGATGCCCATGTCCCAGTCGCCCTTGGCCGACCCGTCCTGCCGGAGTTTCAAGTCCTTGCTCTTGACCTCATACCCGATGGCCTCGAGGGTCTTGATGAAATTGCTCTGGTCGATTTCCGGGGTCTGGACGATGTAGCAGATCGCCCGAACGAGCTGGCGGCCGCAGACGATGATGTCCTTGAGCCGCGAAAAATTCAGCTTGGCGTTGTGCTGGTACTTGGCCGAATAAAACATGTTCTGCACGTCGACCAGGATCGCCAGGCGCTGATCCCGAAGACGCGTGGGCGGCCGCTGGCGGAGAGTCCGAACGAGCGGCCGGCCGTCTCCGCGATGCGGCGGGCGCTGTCCCCGCCCCTGATGCCTTACACCTCGCCCCTGGTCTTCTCGCGCTGGGACAGGCTCCTGAGTTTGGACTGGATTTTCTCCTTGAGCGAACTCTTCGGGTCCAGAAGTTCCAGGCATTTCTTGTAATGGTCTTTGGCTTTCTGGAAGCTCCCCAGCGACTCGTACAATTCCGCGACTTTCTCGTGCGCCGAAACGTATTTGTCGTCCGTCGCCAGGGCCAGCGTAAAGGCCTCGAGGGCCCGGTCGGGCTTGCCGATCGTATGATACACGAGCCCCAGGTGGTAATGCGCGTAGACGTAGGCCACGTCCTCCTTCTTCGAAAATTTGACCGCCTTCTTCAGCTCCACGATCGCCCGGTCGTACAGGCCCTTGAGGTAATACAGATACCCCAGGTCGTTGTAGGCGAGGGCGTTCCTCGGATCTTTTTTCAACACTTGCGCGTAACATGATGCAGCCTCCTCGTACTGTCCTGTTTTTATGTACAGCCATCCCATGTTGTTGACGGGATAGGTAAACTTGTCGTCAATCGCCGCGGCTTTTTTGTAGTAGTAGATCGCCTTGTCGTTTTCTCCAAGCACAAAATAGTCCCAGCCGAGGTTGTTGAGGGCGATCTTGTCTTCCGGATGAAATTCCAGAAATTTCTTGTAATAGCCGATGGCCCGGCGCGCGTTCATCATGCGGTCAAAGATATAGCCGAGGTTGAAATAGGAAATCGCGTAGGACGGGTCCAGCCGCGTGGCGTCCTTGTAGGCCTGGAGGGCCCCCGGGTAGTCGCCGATTTTTTCGAGGAGAGACCCGAAATTATTATAGAAAATGGGTTCGGCGGGTTTGGCCGCCATGATCTCCTCATAGAGCGCGCGGGCCTCGTCGTATTTTTTCCCCTGGATTTCCGTCTGCGCGCGCGCGGCGAGCATGAAATGCTTGACGGTGGTGGACCCGGGCTTGAGTTCCAGGGTTTTTCTGTACTTCCGTTCGGCCTCGTCGTAGAGACCGATATTGTAATAGACGTTGGCGATGTTGAAATGCGCGTCGGGATTTTTCGGGAGCAGGGCCGACGCCTTCTCGAACTCGCGGATGGCCCGGTCCGGGTCGGTTTCTTTTTCGTAGAGGAGACCCAGATTGATATGGGCGAAGTACCGGGTATTTTTGTCGGAGGCCGGAGATTCAAGGACTTTCTGAAAGGCCGTGCGGGCCTCGAAGTTCCGGTCGGCCCGAAGAAGCGCGTAGCCGAGGCCGTTGTAGGCGTGGACGTACTCGGGCCGGGCCTTGAGGATCTCCTGGAATTTTTTGATCGCCATGTCGATTTTGTTGTCGAGGAGGTACGCCCAGGCGAGGTTCGTCCGCGCGCCGAAGTCCTTCTTGTCGATGGCAATCGCCCGGCCGAACTCCTCGGCGGCTTCCTTGTAGAGACCGAGGTCGAAATACCCGCTGCCGGCGGAGAAATGCTGAACGAAGTCGTCCCGGGGGCGGTTCACGGCGAGTTCCTGGGGCGGCTGGGGCGCCGGGGACGGCGTGGACGAGGGCGCTTTCTGGATCTCAAGTTCATAGCGGTTCATCATCTCGACGATCCGGTCCTCGATCAGGCGGATGTTCAGCGCCAGAAAATCTAGCTTGGAAACGATCCCCGACAGGTCCGCGACGATCTCCTTGCGCTCCTCTTCCGTCAGCTTCTTCTCCTTCAGCACTTCGTCGATCTCGTCGAGCCGCATGTGGAGGTCCTCGAAACCCGCGGTGAAGCGCTCCTTGGAGGCGCGCATGATGTAGGGGACTTCTTTTTTCTGGAGTTTTTCCTCGAGGAGCAGGATCGCCAGTTCGAAAATCTGGTCGTATTCCTCGTCTCCCCGGCCGACGATTTCGACGCCCCGGACGTCGGTGGAGAGTTTGGGGACGTAGGCCCGGAAGTCGACGCTGTAAGCGCCGCCCTCGGACTTCACCGCGTCGAGTTCCGTCCGGATCTCATCGCTCTTTTCCCAGGCCCGGATCAGATCTTTCAAAAACCGCTCGACGGCGGCGTTATTTTTTGGGGGATCGTCGTCCAGCCGGAACTGGAAAATGATCTCGCGTTCCTTCGCCATGCCTATGGATATATCCTACGCAACTTGAAACTTCAACCGCCCTGACGTAGCGTTTCGGGGATGATGTCCCAAGCGGATATTTCGCCCAAGCTCAGGAAACTTATCCGGATCAACCAGACGGTGGCCGGAAGCCTGGACATTTCCGAGGTCCTGAAGCGGAGTTTGGAGCTTGAGCGGGAAGTCGTCGACGCCGAGACCGGCAGTATTCTGCTTCTGGATCCGACCGGCGAATACCTCGAGTTCGCCGTCGCGCTCGGGGACGCGGAAAACATCCTGAAAAATCACCGCATCCGTGTCGGCGAAGGCATCGCCGGCCACGTCGCGAAGCACCGCCAGCCCCTCCTGATAGAGGACGTCCGGAAGGACAAGCGCTTCAACGCCTATTTCGACGGCAAGACCGGATTTCAGACGCGGAGCGTCCTCTGCGTCCCCATCGAGGGGGCGGACCGGCTGATCGGGGTGGCGCAGGTCATCAACCGGACGGATGGCGGCAGTTTCACCGACGAGGACCTCGGGCTTTTCTCCGCGTTTTCCGGCACGCTCGGCGTGGCAATCGAAAACGCGCGGCTCCACAAGCATCTTCTCGACCAGGAAAAGATCCGCCAGGAAATCACGGCGGCGCGGCAGGTCCAGGAAAGCTACCTGCCGAGGGAATTCCCGGCGCTGGAGGGAACGGAATTTTCGGGGCGGCTGGCGCCGGCGCAACAGGTTTCCGGAGATTTTTACGACGCCTTCCGCACGCCGGACGGCCGCGTTGCCGTCCTGATCGGCGACGTCTCCGGCAAGGGACTTCCCGCGGCGCTCTACATGTGCCGGTTGGTCACGGAAATCCGGGGCAGTCTCAAGCACGACCGCCGGCCGGAGGCGGCGCTGGGAGCGGTGAACCGCCACCTGGCGGAGCAGTCGACCCGGGGGATGTTCGTGACGATGATTCTGTTTCTGATCGAATCGACCGGACGGAAAATGACGGTGGCGAACGCGGGGCACCTGCCGTATCTTCTGTACAAGGACGGCCGCTGGCAGAGCGTGAGCCGCGACAAGAATCCGCCGCTCGGCATCCTGCCGGACCGCGTGTTTGTCTCGCACCGGGTCGACCTCCCGCCGGGGTCCCGGGTGCTGGCGGTGACGGACGGCGTGACGGAGGCCAGAAATTCCGCCGGAGAACTTTACGGGATGGGCCGGTTTGAAGCCCTGCTCTCCAAAAACGATCTGCCGCCGGCGCTTCTTCTCGAAAAAATCTATCTCGATCTCGACCGCTTCGGCGGAGAGTCCGATCCCGTGGACGACACGACCGCCGTGGGCTTCGGAAACATGGCCGGCGTTTCCCGCCTCAGCTTTGAAATGACATCCCACCCCGCCTATCTCGCCCTGGTCCGGAACGCCGCGGCAAGGGTGCTGACCGGCGTCGACCCCAAGATTCTCACGGAAATCCAGGTGGCGCTGTCGGAGGCGGTAAGCAACGTGATCCGCCACACGTACAAGAACGACCAGACGCGGGAAATTGAAATCACGATGGAGGCCTCGCCGGACGGTTTTGAAACCGTCGTCCGGGACTACGGCCCGAAGGTCGACCCCGCCCGCGTCGCCGGCCGGGCGCTTGAAGACGTGCGGCCGGGTGGTCTTGGGGTCCACTTCATCCGGAAAATTTTCGAGGAGTTCCGATACGATCCATCCGTGCCGGACGGCAACCGGCTGGTTCTCAGGCGGCGGTTGGAGTGTTAGATCGTAACGATTCAGGCCGTCATTCCCGCGAAAGCGGGAATCCAGTCTGCTTGGTGGGTGTCTGGTTGCCCGCCTTCGCGGGCATGACGGAGAGGTCTGAATAGTCATGTTGGATCTCAAAAGCGAAGTCCTGTCTCCGGGCGAGGCGGTCATCCATGTCGCGGGAGAAGTCGACATGAACACATCGCCGAAACTTCGGGACTTGTTCAAGTCCGCATCCGCCCAGGGCCTGAAGACCGTCACGGTGAACCTCGCCGGCGTCGCGTACATGGACTCATCCGGGATCGCCACGCTGGTGGAGATGCTCCAGATATTGAACAAGACCAAGGGCCGGCTCGTGCTGAAGGCCATGACGCCGCAGGTGAAGGCGGTTTTCGAGATAGCGCACTTGATGGAGGTGTTCGAAATTGTCGAGTAGGCTCGCCGACAGCCTGGAGCGGTTCGGCCGGTTTTGTCTGCTTTCCGGAGACATTGTCGAACGGGGGCTCCTGCAGTCCCTTCGGGGGAAATTTCCAAAGGGCGCCGAGATCGTCTGGTTCATCCACCGGATGGGAGTCGGATCCGTGCCGATCGTCGTTCTCATCTGCGGTTTCGTCGGCATGATCCTGGCGATGCAGACGGCCTACCAGCTTGCCAAGTTCGGCGCCACGCTCTACGTCGCGTCGCTTGTGTCGGTCTCGGTCGTCCGCGAACTCGGACCGCTCATCACGGCGATTCTGGTATCGGGCCGGGTCGGCGCCGGCGTCGCGGCGGAGCTGGGGACGATGGCCGTTTCGGAGGAAATCACGGCGCTTCGGACCATGGCGTTGAATCCCGTCCGGATCCTTCTCGTCCCCCGCGTCGCCGGCCTCATCATCGCGCTCCCGATCCTGACCCTCATCGGCGATTCCGTGGCGATCGCGGGGGGACTTGTGATTGGCTGGGGGTATCTGCATCTTCCGCCGGAGCTTTTCTACAAAGTGGCCGTCGAAGGCCTCGTGATGAAGGATTTTCTGACGGGGTTCGCCAAGAGCATCATCTTCGCGATTTTGATCGGGCTCATCGCCTGCTATAAGGGCTACTACGTCCGGGGCGGCGCCGTGGGCGTCGGTACCGCGACGACCGAGACGGTGGTCATGTCGATCGTGGCGATCATCGTCGCGGATTTGCTCTTTACGGCTTTGTTTTATTTCGCGATATGAAAATTGAAGTTGGCGGAGTCGAACAGCGCTACGGCCCGCGGTGTGTTCTCAAGGGCGTGACGTTCACCATCGAGACCGGCGAGACCGTGGTGATCATGGGCGGAAGCGGGTGCGGGAAATCGACGCTCCTGCGGGTGCTGTCCGGAATCGAGCGGCCGACCGCGGGGTCCGTGAGGTATGACGGGGAGGACATCGCCCGAATGTCGGAGGCGGAGCTGGACCGGCTGCGGAAACGCTGGGGATTTTGTTTTCAGGGCGGGGCGCTATTCGGGTCCCTCACGGTCGGCCAGAACGTCGCGTTTCCGATCCGCGAACACGCGGATCTCGGGGAAAAAGTGATCGACATCATGGTGAAGATGAAGCTCGACATGGTCGGACTGACGGGATTCGGGGATTTAAAGCCCTCGCAAATCAGCGGCGGGATGGCCAAGCGCGTGGCGCTGGCCCGGGCGATGGCCCTGGACCCCGAGGTGTTGTTCATGGACGAGCCGTCGGCCGGTCTTGACCCGGTCATGTCGGCGGCGATCGATCAGCTCATTCTGGATCTGACGAAGAAGACGAAGATCACAACGATCCTGGTGACGCACGAAATGAAAAGCGCGTTCACCGTCGCCGACCGCATGATCCTGCTTCACGAGGGCGTCGTGGTTGCGGAGGGGAAACCGGGCGACTTCCGGGCGTCAAGGGACCCGCTGATCCGGCAATTCATCGACGGCCAGCCGGACGGTCCCATCCCGCTGAGACGGCACCGGGACGAATATTTGAAGAGCATGATGGGGGCGGAATAATAACGGGGAGGCGCATATGAACGAACGAAAGGAACTGACGGCGGGCATTTTTGCGGCGGCAGGGATTGTGATATTTGCCGTGTTTGTTTTCTCAATCGGACAATTCACCGGCCCGACCCGGGAAGTTCTGGTTGAATTTGGATACGTCGACGGGCTCGGGCCAGACGCGCCCGTTCAGTATGCGGGGTACAGGGTCGGCAAGGTCGAATCGGTCCAGATTCTTCCCGGGACGCCCGTCCGGCTCCGGGCGACGCTGACGGTCCCGAAGGATCTTCCGGTGAGCCGCGGCGCGGAGGTGTTGATCGCGTCGATGGGCATGATGGGCGAGAAAGTCGTGGAGATTCTGCCGGCGGCGGGAGAGCCCCTTCCGGATGGCGACGTCCTCCGGGGGTCCGACCCGATCCTCCTGTCGCAGATATTCGATCAGGTCGGCTCTCTTTTGGACGACAAGACCTCTGGCAACATCCGGCAGGTCGCGGCGAACGTCCTGAAACTGACTGAGGACATGAACGAAGTGACCTCGACTCTGCGCCGCCTGTCGGCCGAGCACGGGGACGATCTTGAGCGGATTCTGTCGAACGCCGCGAAAAGTTCGGACCATCTACCGGGTCTGTTGAAAAAGATCGAGGCGGCGGCGGGCGACATCGAAGCCCTGGCCGAGAACCTCAAGGGGATGACTGCGGAGAATCGACCAGAGATCCACGAGATGGTGAAGAACCTGAACACGACAAGCGACAACCTCAAGGCCCTTTCCTCCGACGTGCGGCGTCATCCGTGGAAGCTGATCCGGAAGAGCAAAGGGGAGAAGTGAGCGGGGGTGGGAAGGCTCAATAATCAACACTCAATTTTCAATGCTCAAGTTTTCGCAACTGTTCAGGTCGTCATTCCCGCGAAAGCGGGAATCCAGTCCGCCCAGCGATCATCTGGATTCCCGCGTTCGCGGGAATGACGGAGAGGACCGTTGTCTACTCCAAAAAAGGCAACATCAGAATATTCACCCCGAACTTCAGCGCCGCCTCCCTGGCCGCCGGGGGATCCTGGTGGACTTCCGGGTCGGCCCAGCCGTCGCTGATGTTGGTGTCGAAGGTGTAGAGCGCGAGGATCCGCGGGCCTTCCATGAGAGCCAGGACTCTCGGGGGGCCGCTATGATGTTTGTGGATTTTTGGGGCGCCGTCCGGGAAATCGAACCAGGCTGAGAAAAGCTTGTGGGATTTCGGCAGTTCGACGAAAGATTTTTCCGGGAAGACTTTTTTCATTTCCCGCCGGAAGGATTCATCCATTCCGAAATCGTCGTCCGCGTAGAGGAAGCCGCCGCCGAGCAGGAATGCCCTGAGCCGGGATATCTCCTCGTCCGAGAAACGGACGTCCCCGTGACCCGTGAGATATAAAAACGGGTGCTCGGCCAGGTCCGGGTCGGTCAGCCGAACGACCGGTTCCTGAATGTCGAACGGGAACCCCGTCCGTTTCTGGGCGTACCGATGGAGATTCTGCAAAATCCCCGGGTCGTTGTACCAGTCGCCGCCCCCGCCGTAGGAGACTCGCGCGAAGCCCGGCAGTTCGGAGGCCGCGGCGGAGAGACCCGCCGGGATCGACAGCAAAACCAACGCCCAGAACCTTGTCAGCGGAGCCAACGGGATTCCAGGGTCCAGAGAACGCACATGAGCAGGGCGAGGATGACAAAGAACAGCGGCGTGCGGGACAGGGTGACGCGATGTTCCTCGAAACTCGGCGAGACATTTTCCGGCAAGGCGAGCGCATGGCCCAGGGATGCTTCAAGCGGCTGATGGGGGCGGTCCCGCAAAACAACGCCGCCGGTCCGCGCGGCGATCCGGCGCAGGGTGTCCGGCCGGGCTTCCGGATGCGCGATATCAAATGGAATATCGGAAACCTGGAAGGTCAGGCTGGTAGGTGCGCCTTGCGAACGGATCACCGCCCGGTACGAACCTTCGAGAGACGGAACGAACGAATACCGGGCGGCGGCGGCGCCGGCGCCGTAAACGGTCTGTCGCGAGCCGTCCGGCCTGAGAATTTCCAAGGGGGGCACGCCATTCGGCGGAGCGGAAAAGAGCGCAACGATGTCGAGACCAGCGCCGATCTGCCCGATTTCCTGAAGAGCGAACAATTCGACAGGCGGCGAAGTCGACTTCCATCCCCAGGCAATCATGCGTTCGAGGACGCGCGAATAGGGCGCATTCATGAGCTGGGGATTCAGGCGCCAGCGCCAGAGACCCTCCCCGTTGACCAGAAAAGCCGGCGGCGCCTGCGTGTCATCCCGCTCGGCCAGGAAGACCTCGCCATCCGTGTAGCGTTCCAGGACTTTCCAGCCCAGGTCCAGAGAAATTTTTTGCCGGGCCGTCAGAGGCTGCATCCGGGAAGACGCGCGGGGATCTTCGGAGAGAAAAGCCGGAAGAAACGATCCCGTCTGCCTGCCCAGCCAGCGGATCCCGCGGGTTTGGCGGTCCATCCGCGCCGGTTCCATCTGCGGCCAGTAGACCGCCGGCGCGCGCTCCGGCACGGCGAGGTCCTGTCCCGGATCAAACAGGACGTAGAGGACTGGATGTTCCGGAGAGGGGTCGGATTTCGGAGACGCCTTTTCCGCGCCCCACCCGCCCCGGACGGATATCTGCGGGCGGCTGCCGGCCGACGTCAGAAACAATCGGGCGTCCCAGGATGGGCGGCCGCGCAGTTCGAAGGCCAGGCGCGGCAGGATCTTGATCCGAAACCGGAGTTCCGACTTGCCCGCGGAATTTTTCGCCTCAACCCGGATTGTTTTCAGACCCGGTGAAGAAATACTCAGGGACGACGGCAGGTCGGGCGGACCGCCGCGGCCGGGGATTTTTCGCTGAAGGAGTACCGCCGATCCGTCAAAGACCGTCAGGCTCGACGCGGCGGACGAGATGTATCCGAGATCCAGCGGGATGCTTTCGCCGACGGTGGCGGTTGCGGGCGGCGGAACCCTGAAAAACAGCCGGGGCGGCTGATTTCCCGGCTGAGATTCCTCATCCCAGTCCTCGGGCCTTGCGCCCACGGGATAGACCGACACGGAAACGCCGCGGGTCACCAGCGCGGACAGATGCGGATCGATGCCCGGTTCGTCCGACGCGGCGCCGTCTGAAATCATCACCGCGCGCGCTTTCCGGGAAGGTCCGGCCGATATTTTTTCGAGCAGGAGCGCGAGGGCGGGCGCGTACTGCGTCATCCGCCGGTCCCCCACCTGGCGGGGCGACTCGGAGGCCGCGGCCGCGAAATAGATCGGATGGACGTCACGGCTTTCTTTCCGGAAAAATTCCGCAAGGCCGTCAAGCGCCTCCAACGCCCGGTCCGCGCGGGATTTTTCCGGCTGGGATCCCTCCTCCTTCCGGTCCATGCTGACCGACCGGTCCATGAGGACGTACAGCACGTCCGATTCGCCGGAGGGCCGCGTCATCACGACCGTGAAGGACGCAATGGCGAGAAAAAAACAGATCAGGACCGCCAGACGCAGGGCCGTCAGCCCCGTTTTGAACCGTCCCGGGTAGACGAATCCGGCGGCGAGGGCCAACAGCGAAGCGAGAACCAGAAGCGCGAGGCCGATGGTCCGCCAGTCGCTGAGGAATTCGAAGTGCGCCGCGGTCATTTCAACCCGCGATTCCCGGATGAGCCGGGCTTGCGCCGGAACGCATATGACGCAGAAGCAACAATTCTACCGCCATCAGGAGGACGGCAATCCAGAAGAAAAACGGCCCGACGGACGATCGCCGTTTTTGAAATTCCGCGGCCACGGGAATGGCCAGCGGCGGGGGCGGCGCCGCATGAACGTGGACGCGGCCCTTTTCCTCGGCGCCGATCAAGAACCGGTAGAGGCCGGGAGCGTGAGAGGAGGACGGCAGTTCGGCGTAAAACGCTCCCCGGGAATAACCCAGCGCCAGCGGAATGATTTGATTGTCCAAGCCTCCGCCGGAGGCGGAGGCACTTGGGGCCTCGGAGAGGCTGATCCGTACAAACCGCACCGTTCCGGAAGGCGCGGCCGGCCCGATCCGGATCGTCGCGCCGCGGGCGAGCGGCATTTCGGCGAAGACGGCAGACGGCGGCGGCGCCTCTTTCCGATTCAGACCCGAAGAAATAAGTTCCCGGACGAGCATCAAGTAAACGGGGTCCACCAGGAGAGACGGGTCGTCGAGGGTAAACGCGGCCCGGACAAAGCCCCCGGAACCGAGAGACTCTATCCTCCGGCGAAGCTCAGCCGGGGTTCCGACTGTTCCAGATTCCGGAGGGACCCCGAAGACGATCACCTCCGCGCCGCGGGCCAACGCATCACTGATCCATTCTTCCCGCGCGGCGCCGCCGTCCAGCACGAGGATGCGCTCGCGGACGCGCCATTCTTTTTCCGAGGCGATCCGGAACGATTCGGGATCGGACGCGCCCAGCGCACGCAGGGCCGCGATCAGGGCCGGCGGCACGACCCGCGCCGCGATCCCGACCGGGCGGTCCGTCCGCACGTCGATTTGGGCCATGCGGAAGTTGTCGTCCGGATAGGCGTCGCTTTCGGACCCGGCCACTTCGACCCGCAAGAGGTGGCGGGCCGCCGGAAGTTCTCCAACCAGAAACGTTGCCACGCCCTGCTCCGTTCTAGCGACTGATATCTGCCGATCATTCAAGAGAAGCCTGACCATGGCATCCGCGGGAAGGCCGAATTGGTCCACCACCGTTGCCCGGACCGAAACCGGCGTTCCGAGCGCCCCGGCGGCGGGCGCATCCAGAGAGAGCAGACTCAGGTTCGGTTCAGACGGGGACACTGGCCCTGTCCGGACGATATTCGGATCCTGAAGATTCAGTTGAAAGGGGCTGAAGAAAATAATCCGGGCGCCGGGCGGGATCCGCGCGGCGGCGGAGCGAAGGAGGGGTTCGGCCGGAAAATCCAACGGATAGGTTGCGGCATTCCGAAGCGTTGCGGCGGAGTTGCCCGGAGACACGTGGCCGGCAGATCCGGACAGAGCCAATTCCGACAGCACCGACACTCCGAGGACCGATTCCGGGGGACGGCGATTCAATTCCTCGACGGCGGCCGACCGGTACAGCTGAAGGAACGATTCGGACTTCGCCAGCAATTTCATCCGCATGGCCGGCCGGTCGTCGAGGACGATGAGAGCGGGACCGGCGGACACGGATGAGGCGGCCCGTTCGATCCGCGGATCGAGGACGCTGAGAACAAAATAGAGGATGAGCGCCGAGCGGGTGAGGAGGAGCAGGAGGCGGCGGAGTTTCAGCCGACGGGACCAGCCGACGCATCGTTTGAGAAAAAACACCGACGGAAAGAGCAAAGTTTTTGATTTCCGGAAGAGAAAAAGATGCAGGATCCAGGGCAATGCGAGAAGCCCGATCCAAGGCAGGAGCGCCGGGACGCCGAAGTTCATGGCTCAGTCAGCGAGAAACCTCTTCAAAATGTCCGCGGGGTTCTGTCCCAGGATGCCCATTCCATACCGGCCCATGCCCGCAAGAGGTTTCAGGGCCTGCAGGTGATCGTGGAGGGCGCCGCTGTAGTGTGCCCGGACGGCCTGGGGATCGAGGTCGACGCGTTCGGAGGATTCCATGTCAACGAAATTTCGGAATTCCGAAAAGGGCAGGGCGATTTCCTCTTTGGAAAGAACGTGCATGAACCAGAATTCATGGCCCCGGCGGCGCGCGCCGAGCGCCAGGGTCATCAGCCGGGACGGCGCCTCGTACAAGTCCGAAATAAAAATCACGGTGGTGGGATGCCGGAGGTCCAGCATCGACAGCGCGTCCGCAAGCGGAGAGGGCGGCGCAGACGGTTGGGACGGCGCGGCGAAAGATTCTTTTTGAAGTTCGGAAAGAAGCCACCCGAAGGACCGGAAATCGCCGGAGATGCCCGAAGCAACCTGTGACAGCGGCAACAGACCCACGGCGTCCTTCTGCTTCTGCGCGGCCAGAAAGGCCAGGCCGGCCGCCAAGTCCCGCGCGAGATCCAGTTTCGTCCGGCCTTCCGGCGGAAACCGCATCGAGGGGCTGTCGTCGACGACGAGAAGGAACCGGGACGCGCGCTCGTCGCAGAAGGATTTGACGTAGAGGCGGTCGGTCCGGGCGTAGAGTTTCCAGTCGAGGAACCGGAGTTCCACGCCGGGCGCGTAGGGTTTGTATTCCGAAAATTCCACAGTCTCGCCGCGCTGGGGCGACCGATGCAGTCCCGAGGGACCTTCGGCGCGGCAGAATCTCGGGCGGACTTTGAGTCCGCCGATTACGTCAAAGAGGGTTTGAGCCCGGCCGCCGCCGGCCGGATGGAGTTGATGTTCAATCAAGCAATGAGGCCGATGAGACGCTCGATGAGCTGTCCGGCGCGGACTCCTTCGGCTTCCGCCGTGAAATCCATGAGCAACCGATGGGACAGAACCGGCGCGGCAACCGACCGGATGTCCTCCGGCGTCACATGCGAGCGGCCCGAAAGCAGCGCCCTGGCCTTGGCGGCCGTGATGAGAAACGTCCCGGCGCGCGGCCCGACTCCGAGCCTCACATGCCGCTGGACTTCCGGGATGCTGGACACTTCCGGCCGGCTCTCCCTCAGCATCCGCACCACCGCCGACACGAGACTGTCGGCCACCAAAATATCGCGGGCTTGGGCCTGGAAGGCTTTGATCTCGTCGCCCGTGACGACCGGCCGGATCGGCTCGCCGGCCGCGGCGCTCTCGCGCGTCAGGATCTTCCGCTCCTCATCCTCCGTCGGGTAGCGGACTTCAAGCGAAAATAAAAACCGGTCGAGCTGGGCTTCGGGCAGGGGATAAGTCCCCTCCTGCTCGATCGGATTTTGCGTGGCGAGGACAAAAAACGGATCGGGCAGGGGATGGTCCGCGCCGGCGACGGTGATCTGGCGTTCCTGCATCGCCTCGAGGAGCGCCGCCTGGGTTTTGGGGGGCGTGCGGTTGATTTCGTCGGCGAGAATGATGGACGCGAAGATCGGCCCGCGCTGGAACCGGAACTCGCGGCGGCGCTGTTGGTCCTCCACCAGGATTTCCGTGCCGATGATGTCGGACGGCATGAGGTCCGGCGTAAATTGAATGCGGGAAAAAGAAAGGTCGCAGGCGGACGCGAGACTCTGCACCATCAGAGTCTTGGCCAGGCCCGGAACGCCGACGAGAAGCACGTGCCCGCCGGCCACGAGCGCCACCGCCATCTGATCGAGCACGGCCTCCTGGCCGACGATCCGGCGGCCAACCGCGGCCAGAAGTTTCGCGCGGAATTCCGCGGCGGACGGCGCGGCCGACACGGTCATCGCCCGCGCTCTTTCGGAAGAGATTTGTTCAATTCCTCCAGAAGGCTGGCGAACACGAAGGGTTTGGTGAGATATCCGGCGGCGCCCTCCATCTTGAAGACGCCCTCCATTTTCTCCCCCTTCGCCGTCATGATGATCACCGGAATCTTTTCTGTCTGCGCGTCGAATTTCAGATGCTTGAGCACTGAGAGCCCGTCCAGCTCCGGCATCATCACGTCAAGCAGGATCAGGTCGGGCAGAGTCTCTTGCGCCTTCTCCAACCCGGCCTTGCCGTCCGTCGCCTGCAGAATCTGGTACCCGGCGTCAGTCAGCTTGGCCTCAAGAATCCGCATCGTGTCCCTGTCATCATCGATCACCAGAAGTTTGGCCATAGGATCCGGCATCCTACTAGGACGAAGAGGACTTTGACAAGCCCCTTTAGGTCACGAAGGCTGGCCGAGTTTTCTGAGGGCGGCGGTGACGAGGGATTCCAGGGAGGCGGCGCCGGCGGATTGCGCTTCCGCGACGGCTTTCTGGGCGGAGCGGCGGTCGAAGCCCAGGCTGAGGAGGGCTTCCACGGCGCCGGCGTCAAAGGAAACGGCGTGGGCGGACTTGGCGGCTGGAACTTTTTCGCGGAGTTCAAAGACGATCCGCTCCGCTGTTTTCTGGCCGATGCCCGGGACTCGGCAGAGAGGGGCGGGGTCCTGGGCGGAAACGGCGGCCAGGAAAGTATCCCATGGGAGGACCGAAACGACGGCCATGGCGGTTTTGGGACCCACACGGTCCACGGAAAAAAGGAATTGAAAATAATCCAGGTCGGATTCTTCCAGGAACCCGTACAGCCGGACATCCCCCTCCGGGACGTGCATATATATATGGAGAGCAACTTCCGTTCCCAAACGGCCAATTCGCTCGGCGTCCTTGGGGGTAATGTGGACCCCGAAGCCCACGCCGGAACAGTCGATGACGACGGAGGTAGGATCCTTTTTCAGGAGTTGGCCTCGCAGGTGGCGCAGCATTCAGGCCGCTTGGGAGAAAAGCTCGTCGGGGATGTCAGCGTCGGTGGTGACATTCTGGACGTCCTCCAGGGATTCGAGTTCCATGACGAGTTCCAGGGTGCGTTTGGCGTCGTCCCCAACGATCGGGATCTGGACGGAGGGGAGGAGTGAAAGTTCCGCGAGTCTGGGCGCAAGGCCGCGTTTTTCAAGTCCGAGCCGGACGCGGCCAAAGTCCTCGATGGAGGTCAGGATCTCGTATCCGTCTGAAATGGGCTTCACGTCCTCCGCCCCGAGGTCGGCGCCGGCTTCAAGCGCCTCCATCTCCGTCACCGATTTGTCCCCGATGTCCTTCGGGACCACAATGAGACCCATGCGTTTGAATTTCCAGGAGACAGAGCCGATGGTCCCGAGGGACCCGCCGAATTTCGTAAAGAGATGCCGGACATCCGAGGCCGTGCGGTTGCGGTTTTCGGATGCGGCCTCGACAATAATGCCGGCGCCGCCCGGGCCGTAGCCTTCGTACGTCAGTTCCTCCATCGTGATCCCCTCGACCTCGCCGGCGCCGCGCGCGATCGCTCGCTGGATGTTGTCCTTCGGGAGGCCGAACTCCCGCGCCTTCATCAGCGCGTTCTTCAGGTCAAAATTCGTTTCGGGGTCCTTGCCGCCGCGCCGGGTCGCAAGGAGAATTGCCTTCGAGAGCTTGGAATAGACAGCCCCCTTCCGTGAATCCTGCGCAGCCTTGCGGAATTTGATGTTCGCCCACTTCGAATGTCCGGACATGACGGGGTTCAATGTAAAACGGCGAACGAAAAATGTAAATATGGAGGCCATTCAGCTTCTGCATTTGCCGGGTTTCTGGTAAACCCGTCACATGCGGATTCTGACTCTCTACTGCCTTCGCGAGGAACTGAAACTCTTCGGAGCCGCGATGTTTTTTTTCTCCGGGCTGCTCGTGCTCGGACGGCTCATGGATCTGCTGAGGCTGGTGCTGAACGAGGGCGCGCCGCTGCTCAATATTCTCTCCATCGTGGCGCTCTGGATGCCCAGCGGCATTTCCTATGCGATCCCGATGAGCCTGCTGTTTGCGATTCTGATCGGGTACGGCCAGATGGCCCAGCAGGAGGAGCTGACGGCAATCCGGTCGGCCGGCGTGTCGCCCGTCGAACTGCTGTCGCCGGCGATCTATCTCGGCGCGGCTCTGACCCTGGCGCTCTTCGTGAACGAAGCCTGGGTGGCGCCGCCGGCGCGGCTTACCTTCCAGAAAAAACTCACGGAGATCACGCGGGACGCCCGGATCGAAAACCTCATCCAGCCCGGGACGATGCTGACCTTCGGCAAAATCAAATTCTCCTGTGACGGAGTCGAGCCGGGCCGGGTGCCGGTGTTTAAGAACATTTTTTTCGAGTACACGGGAGACCCGCCGTACCGGATCATGGCGGAAAAGGCGTGGATCGACCGGGAAGGGGCGGCGCCCGAGTTTCAGTTTGGCAACGGGCAGATACTCTGGACCGAGGCCGAAAAATATCTGTCGGTCCAGTTCCAGTCCGCCGCCTACGCTCTGCCGCCGCCCCAGCCGTCAACGGGCGGGGCGCGGCCGAAGGACCTCGGGATTTTGGAACTCTGGGCAATGCCCGGCGGCGCGGCGAGGTTCGAGTATCATAAAAAAATGGCGCTGGTATTCGCGCCGTTTTTTTTCGCATGGTTCGCCGCGACGCTTTCGATGCTGATCAAGCGCGGCAACCGCGTGCTCGGGTTCATGCTGACGCTGGGCGTGCTGGCCGGGTACTACATCATTCTGGCCCTGGCGGGCGCGAGCCGTTCCGCCGCGCCGGACGGGGCGCTCCTGATGGTGTGGACGCCGAACCTGATTTTACTCACCCTGGGATACTTCTTCTACCGCCTGATATTTGTCTTCTGAGCCTCTATCGGCCCGATTCGAGTCGAGGCTGGTTGAAGAGAGACTCTCCTTTTTCGAATCCCGTGACCCGGAATGAAAAATTGAACTGAATGTCCCGGTCGGCTTTTGTGACCGTGAATGTTGTCTCGATACAGTTGAACATCCGAGTCAGCGCGGCGCGCAGGGTCCTCAGACGATTCTGATCGGCGTCGTAGAGACCGGTAAAGGAGAGCCGGTAGGGCCAGACCGGCGGCGTGAATTCCAGGTAGGGCGAGAACTGCCTTTGATTTTCCGTGTCCGTGTTCACGATCTGATATCCGATTCCGGCCCGGACAGCCGTTCCCCACTTGAAGGCGCCACTGGTATAGACGCTCTGGAGGCGGTTATGGGTCGGGTCGTACCGGGCGACGGATGAGAGCCATCGGGCGGAACCGCCGACGCGTCCGAGCAGATCGAGGGTCGCCATATCCCGGCGGCTTTTCCGAAAATCATAACCGCCGTCGAGGGACGCGCGCCACCAGGGCCGAAACTGGCGGAGGGAAAGAAAGAGTTGATTTTCAACCTGTCCGTCATCCGCCGCGTACAGAGACTCGTTCGTGATGGCTTTCCGGAACGCATACCCGGCGTCAGCCTGGAGGCGCTCGCCCCAGAAGGGACGGTGGACGGTCATCCGGCCGCCGCCGATGTGGGTGTTCGCGCGGGTCTGGCCCGTGATTTTTTTCTGATAATAATCCGTCTGAACGCCCGCTTCCGTTGTCATCGAAAGTTTTTCCGCCAGCGAAACGGCGAACAGGCCGGACAGTTTCGCCTCGCCAAACTCGCCGTCCGCGCGGTCCGGCCGGTCCCGGCCCCGGCCCGCCGTCACGTCCGCGAATCCGTAGAGCCGCCGGCTCCCGTAGAGCCGCGCGGTCGGCGCGGGCGGGCGGGACAGCAGGGCCGGGAACGTCAGAGCGCGCACGGCCGGCATGCGTTTTCGGTCCAGCCGGTATTCCCGCGGCCCGCCGATGTTCAGGGACCTGATGCGTTCGCCCAGAAGTTTGAACCTCACCTGGGGCCTGTCGTACACGAACTCGACATTGACTTCGCGCTCCGGGGGCCGACGGTCGTCGAAATACAGCCGATAATCATCCTCCATCACGCTGTCGGAGGTTTCGTTCACGAAAGATTTGAAATGCCCGTTGGAAAATTTCCGCGTCCACGTCTGCCAGAGGCGCCACCGGTTGACGCGGCCGCCGGGCCGGCTGAAATTGTCGTGGTTGATGACACGCTGGCGGGTGAAGTAAGCGAAGGTGTAGTGTTCGGACGACCTGGACCGGTACTCGAGTTCCTGCCCGAGGGCGGGCCCCGGCCGGGTGTAATAGTCGAAGTGGGACGTCGACAGCAGGCGGCGATCCAGGAATTTTTTCCGCCAGAATGTTTTGAAAAATATTCCCGTAAAGTTTCCGCGGCCCGGTTCGAACGCCGGACCCTGACGGCTCGCCACCAAGGTTCCCTCCGCCGATTTTTCAAGTTCGTAGGAATATTTGGGGAGATAGAAAAAAGGGATGGCGTAGAAATAGGGGACGACGCCGCGCGCGACGTATCGAAACGGCGTTTCACGCGACAGCCGCCGGGCGCGGAGGGAATAGAGGGGATTGGGTGTCGGGCAGACCGTCATGCGTGTTTCAATGAGGTCCATCCGTTCGCCCTCCACCGTCGCCTCCGCCGCCGAGGCCGACCATGGGCCGGCGCGCACGTCGATGTTCCGGAGGACGATCCGATCCCGATTCAGATCCATCCAGGCTTCGCTCGCCACCGCCGACCCGCCCGGCCCGGCCAGGGACAGTCCTCCCTCCGCCCAGGCCCGGCCGACGACTTCATCGAGAGTCAGCCGGCCCGCCTTCATGTGATATCCGGCGTAATCGAAGACGACGCTGTCGGTAAAGGTGACCTGCCGGCGGCCTTCGAGAAGCGACACGTCGATGTTCCCGGCGCTGCGGAGATGAACCAGCTCTCCGACCGAGGCGGATGCGGAGGGACCGAGGCTGAGCAGGGCGGCCAGGAAAGCGGCCGCGCGGAGCGTGGACTGAGGCCAGTTGACGATGGCGGCGTGCGCTGGTAGAGTCGTGGGAAAGGAGGGTGATCCATGCCCAACATTCGATCTGCCATCAAGAAGGCCCGGCACGACGTCCGGAGGACGCAGGAAAATCGAATTTACCGGACCCGGGTGCATACGCTGAGCCGCAAGGTCCATGAGTTGATCGGCGCGAAAAATCTGAAGGAGGCTGAAACGGCTCTTCAGGCGGCGCAAAGCGCAATAGACAAGGCGGCGAAGCGTCATGTCATTCACAAGAATGCCGCCGCGCGCAAGATCGCCGGGTTACGCCGCCGGCTCAGGCTCGCCGCATAGCGCCGTCATGCACCGGAGGACCGTCTCCTGACGAGCCGCCGGGGTTTTCGCCTGTTTCACCGAGACATCCAGATCGAGCAGCCGCGAAGCGAGATGAGGGATCGGGCGTGAGAGTTGCGATGCGGCCTCGAGAAGAAGGTCCTTTCGCCGTTTCCATTTAACGTCAAACGCCTTGAACACATCATCCGGTCCCCGGGAATCGATTCCGAGCCGGACTTGAACCAGGGCTTGAACGCAGAGGAGCGCCTGCGACAGTCGAACAACGACGGCCTGCGCGTCGGAGGACCGCAGGAGCCGCTCGACTTCGGCCTGCGCCCGGGAGTCCTGCTGAAAGAGCAGTTTGAGGGCGTCCCAGAGGGTCCGGTCATGCACGTGCGGTGATTCGAACAGGTCTTCCAGTATTTCCCGCGTCACTTCGCTCCCCCGAATCAGGGCCTTCACGCTCTTTGACTCCATGTGCAACCGTTCGAGATTCGAGCCGAGCCGGTCGAGCCAGAAGGACAGGGTTTCGGCGTCGGCATTGAGACCCGTGACCGACAAAATTTCCCTCGCCAGCGCGTCGATCCGGTCGGGGAAAGGTTTCCAGAAAACCAGCTCCAGCGGGGCCCTGCGGCCACCGGGCGAGGGCGCCATCAATTTTTCGGTGTCTTCCCGAAACCATCCAACGCCCTCCGCGGCCAGAACCACGACCGTGCGGCCCGGTATTCCGGCCAGACGCTCGGCGAGGAGCGGAATCTGCAGACAGCGGCGGGTATTGCGTTGAAGGTGCGCGATGACGAGGCGTGTGGACGAAAAGAGCGATGCGCCGCCGATCTCCTCCAGGAGGCCCGCCGAAGTTGCCGAGTCCGCCGGATAGAGAACCACGCGTTCGGCCGATTCCGGATCCGAGGCCCGGATCACGTCCCACAAGCGGCCGAGCCAGCGTTTGAAGAGGTACGGCTCCTCCCATTGAACTGAGATCCAGGCCGGCCATTCCTCTCTTCCAGCCGCCGGTTCAAACCGCTTGAGGGCGGCCTCCGGGCTGAGGGATACGCGCGGGGATTTGGATTTCAAGTCAGTCTATTTTCGGAGATTGATCCAGCCCTCGGTCACGCGCGTGAGAAGATCCGTTGCCAGGAGCGTCGCCAGGCGCTCCTTGGCCGCCGCTTCGGTTTCGATGGGCGGGGACACTGTCGAGTAGGTTGTTTCATGGTCGATGAGGGGTTCCATCCAGTAGACCTCCTTCGTCTGCGGATTAACGAGGGCCGCCTGGACGGTGATGTAGATCCGGTAGAGCGTGGCGACGTTATTCTGGTCGAAGGCGATGGGCTGCCGGACATATTTGTCGATGCGGCCCTGGAGGACCGCGTTGGCCGCCTCGATGTTGGTGACCGCCACGCGCGCGTCCCGCAGGAGCGATTCGATGGTCTTGTGCGTGATGAGGTCCTCGATTCCGAGTTCGTAGGTGTTGTTCTCGAACGTCCGGACATGAATTCTTCTCAGACTGTCAGGCACGCCAAACTCTATCGATTCACTCGTGCAGGCCGCCAGGGCCGCCAGCGCCAGGAGGGCGGCCCCGATCCGCATTCGGATTTTCATATGGGGCCGAGTGTAAACAGGCAAGGGATCGAAGTCAACACGCCGCCGGTGTCGGAGACACCGGCACTTGGAGCCGCAGGGCGGCTGACCCGGTCATGCTGGGGCGATGGCGGACCCGCAGGAGGCGCAGAAGCGGGATGCGGCGGGATTGGGTTTGCCGCAGGTTGGACAGGCCTGCGCCTGCCCGGCCCGGGAGACGCGCGCGAGCCGCGCGTGACGGGCTTGCACATCCCGATAGGTGATGTCCTCCAGGATGAGTTGGTCGAAAATTTCGGCGGCAGGCCCGGTCTGCCCGGTCGCCTCCAGCGCGTCGGCCAGAAGGTACCGCATTTCCTTCCGGAGGTCTTCCGTGAGCTGTGGGTCGGTGAATTTGATTTTGGTCAGGATATCGACCGCAAGGGTTGGTTGTCCCTTGAGCAAAAACGCCTGGGCGGCCAGGGACTGCGCCCGGAGACGCGGGTACCCGCCGCCTTCGATGGCTTGAAGAATCGCGATCGACTCGTCATGCCGGCCTTTTTTCATGAGGCACCTCGCGAGCATGAGCCGGATTTCCTTCGTGTCCAGAAACGTGTACCCGATGATCTCCCGAAAAATCCGGACCGCGCAATCAAGATCCTTGTCCGATCCCGCCACGAACGCGGCCTGGCCGATGTCCTGCAGGCGCCTCACGAGCTCGACGTTGTTGGGCTGGTGCGGGAGGATTTTTAGATAGACGTCCAGCGCGTCGGCGGGCCGGCCGCGAAGTTCCAGAAGCGCCGCGTACTTGAAGCCGAATTCGAGGCTGGCGGTGTCTGCCTCGAAGAGCAGACGGCTGATTCGGAAGACGGACTCGGTCTCGGAGAGACCGGTATATATTTTCAGGAGGCTCTGCAGGACCGGGGCGGGGCTCGACTCGCGGGGGAGGAGGGTTTCGAGGAGTTCGGCGGCGCGTTTCTGCCGTCCCGACCTGAGGTGCAAATCGATCAGGAGTCGCAGGGTGTCCTTCGCCAATTCCGGATCCGTCGACTCGATCGCCGGCAGGATTTTTTCCAGCTCCGGGACCACCGGCCTCTCCGATTCAGGATCCAGCCGGATGAGGGTCCGCAGGAGCGAGAGATAATTTTTGAAATCGGAATCGGCGCGTGTCAGGTCCGCCATCCGCCGGGCCAGCCCCGCGCTCGGCCGGATCTGTAAAATCTCCTGGCCGGTCCGGAGGGCCATTCGGGTCGACGCTTTTTCCATTTCGATATCCAATTTTTTTTCGAGAAAGCGGATCCGGAGGCCGGCATCCAGGGGAAATTTTAGAAGCTCGTCCAGGAGCGTGTAGAGCTTGGACCGGTCACCCTTTCGTTCGTACAGTTCGTAGAGCCGGACCAGGTCGTCCTTTTCCAGGCCGTGTTCCCTGCGAAGCTGATCCAGCAAATACAGGCCGAGTTCTTCATCGCCTTTTTTCAACGCCAGGTGCGCCAATTTCAGACGGAGGTCCAGGCGGCCCGGCAAGAGCGTCGCGAGGTCTTTGAGGGCGCGGAATTCCCGTTCCAGGTTGGCCTGACGGATCGCAACCTGATAGAGCATCCAGGCAAGGATCGTCCGGTAGACCCTCGGCCACTGCCAGGCCGTCAGTCCGACGAAACCGGCGGCGGCGGCCAGCAGGAGAAAGACCTGCGGGAGTCGCGCGCGAATGCGGGCCTTCAGAAGTCTTCTCGAAATATCCGGCATGTCCGCGTTTCGCGCGCGGGCGGCGGTATACTGTTCAAGCGCTTCAGGCCAGCGTTTCCGGGATTCCATGATCAGGCCAAGCCGGGCGTGCGCGGCGCCGAGAACGTGCGACGGCAGGGAACCGCCGGATGCGGCAAGGGCGGCGGCCAAGCCGAGGATTTCCCGGAGGGCCGGTTCCTGCTCTGATTCCGTCAAATTCGAGGACCCCTGCAGGAGGGCCTCGGCCAGCATTCCGTCCAGAAGAAGATCCGTGCCGATGACAGACTTGGCCTGCCTGAGGAGCGCCGCCGCCTCGGCGTGGCGGCCGGTCTTCATGAGGTCGAATGCCTTGCGGCGCGATTCAACGGCCGTTTTTTCGGAGATTTCTTTTTTGAAGAGGACCAGTTTCGACTCCGCCTCGCGAATCTCGTACGCAAAAACATCCCGGCCGAACGAAATTATCTCCTCGCACGCGCGGACGGCATCCTCCACCCGGCCGGCCCGTTCGGCTTCCCGGACCGCGGCCTGAAGGGCCTTCATTTGCGCCCGGCGGAACTCGATTTGGGTTTCTTTTTTCTGGATGTCGATCTGGGAGAGCATCTCCGCGGCCCTCGACTGGAATTCCGGATCGGCTGAAATTTCCTGGAAGAGCGCGGCGGCCGAATCAAGCCGGTTGGACTGATAGTAGGCCATCGCCAGGAATGCCTTGCCTCCGGGAGAGGGGTCCATCCGCAGGGAAAGGGACGCGAGGAATTCCGCGAGGGCGGGTTTGTCGGCGGCGGCGAAAAATTCGGCGTCCTCACGGGCCTGCTCCGCCGCCCTCAGGCGGTTTTCGAGACTGGATCCCAGGGCGGCGTCCAGACGGGCCTGCGCATCCCGCAGGACGGAGGGATCGGCCCGAACCTGTGCCGCCTCCACCAGGCCCATCATTCCCGACAGGGCATCGGGGGCGCGCCGGACCAAATCTTCCAGAGGTTTCACCGCGCGGCGCGGTTGATCCCGCAGAATCCAGAAGCGGGCCTGCATTCTGAGCGCATCGGAATTTCCAGGGTCGCGACGGAACGCTTCGTCCAGGGAATCTTTGGCGGCCTCCAAATCCCGCCGGATCATGTGGATGTTGGCCGTCCGGACGAGCGCCCCAACAACGGCGCGGAGGTCTCCGCCGATCGCAAGCGCCGCCTGGTACTCCCGCATCGCCGCCTCCAGATTGCCGGCCCGCTCCAGTCCAAGTCCGGCGTGATAATGAGGCATGGCCTCCCGGTACACCCCGCCCACGGGCGGGTCCGCCGCCGGGATCGGGAGGGCGGCCGCGAGAATCCAGCCGGCCAAGACGGGCAACATTCCGAATTTTCGAACGCGGGACACCTGGCCCATTGCGGGCAGTGTATCACATGAGATCGCCGGAATGAAATTTCGGAATTGCGCCCGGCCGCCAAAACAAATTCTCCCCCCTCACCCGGCCTTCGGCCGTCCTATCCCCCGAATGGGTGAGAGGGGATGAAATTCAGAGTTTTTCCAGCAGGAATTCCGCGTTGAATCGGATGAGGTAGTACGCCTCGTCCGTCAGGGTCTTGCCGCGCTCGCGTCTCGTCAGGGCGATCAACCCCCGAAGGCCCCGGCGGGCGTCGAAAAATCGGCCCGCCAGGCAATCCTCGCGGATTTGCGCAAGGTCTGCGATCACGGCACGGGCAATTTCAGGAAGCTCGGTTTCCTCACCCGCGCATGATCCCAGCCGGTCTCCATGCCCAAGGTGCCCTGCGACGGCCCCGGCGGGAACCACCAGCGTCATCTGCGCCGGCGTCCCCGGCCGGTGGCATATCTTCTCCACGTTGTCGCCGCTCCCGTGATCACCGCCCTTCAGCGGGTCGTGCTTGATCCAGCCCAACGCCGCCGCTTCGCGCACATGGCCGATCAGGTCGAGGATGAAGGTGTCGCATAGAATCACAGGATTCGACGGTGGGATACGCGCAGACAAAATTTTCCCTTGGTATGCATCCCGATATCCTTCGGGTGATGGTATGGAATCCCAAACGTTGTCCAGAATTGCATCCATGTTGTCAATCGTTGAGTCTCCTGTGACGTGGGCGGCGTAGGCAATCACTTCATTCTCGAAATAAGGTCTGACCCAGCCCCTAGCCCAAAATCTACGCACTGTAGGAATGCCCTTCGAACGGAATGAAAAAGAAACATTTTCACCTGGCCCAATGGCGTTCTTAGGCGCTTCAACACGTTCTTCGTCTGTGGTGATCTCTCTTCCGGCAAGTTCAATCCTCTCGACAGACCATAAGACGGAGCCGACGAAATTTGGCGGTAAAAATCTGAATCCCGCTGATATAGACGCGTCACCCGACCATCCAAGTTTATCTGCCGTGAACCCATGCCGATCTTCCGTCTCCACTTCAAAGGCAAACAGTTTCTGTTTGCTCGGTGGTAGACTTTCCACCTTATATGAATAGATAAACTCACCGCTCGGCACATCGTGACTTAGCGTTGGGGATACTTTTAATTGAATTTGATTTGGAGGGACAAAACTCGATGGATCATAACCGAATTGGTTATAGTTATCCCTGATTGACGAAAGTGCTACGCCGTTGGAAATAGAGAGAGCAAGACAAACAACGCAAACGACGGATACGGTTTTAATCAATGACATGATTTATACCTGAAATGTCGATCAGCAGCGCCAGCAACAGGAATGAATTTCCAACCCGCCGCACACATAAGCGCCCGAAATCTTGTTTCGTTATTATCGAATAGTGAATTGTTGTTCAGGTCAAAATCCTTGCCGGTCCGATGTGATGCATGGCCAACTGCGGGGTCAGTAAGGTCCTGTCCCCAATGCCCACCGACATCCAATCCACCACCGAAAGGTAAACTGATGTCATTTATTTTTGGTCTTTCGTTTGATGTGTTCCACGAAGTCTGATGAACCGTCACTGCCACGCTATCCAAGTCTTGTATCGCGTTTTCTTCTCCATAATGATTGTTATCTGGATTTGTTGATCCGGGTGGTCCCACGTGCTTGTCCGTGCCGCCGACAAGCGTGTAATGATCCAAGAGTCCATTTCCCGGAAGATCGCGGAGCCGAATCAAATCCGGCACCTTGACCTCGATCTCGACCACATCCGCGATGCATTTGTCCTTCGCGTCCAGCGCGTCCAACGCCGCCCTCAGGTCCTTTTGCGTCGTGACGGTTGGGAACGTCGGCGGCACCAGATACATCGACACACGCTCATCGCCGCCGAATGAACTTGATTCGTATTCTTTCACGATGGAATCCTGGCGGGCCTCCACCAGCGCCGATGTGATCCTTCCCGTCGGGTGCGTCACCGGCGCGGCCTCACTTGTCCCCTTCATCACTTCCCACGCTCCCTTCGGCACCGCTCCACCCAAATGTTGCGCGGCCTCGTGTCCGCCGCTTCCGCCCTTTCGTTCTACCAAAAACGCCAGCCGCGTCAACGCCGGCTTGGCCAGCGGATCAGACGTAAATGTATATGACTTTGTGGTTGTCCCCCCCGTCCCCTTCGGCTGTACGGTCATCTCTCCCATCGGATTCACGACGATGACAAGCGACGAGCGGCTCGCCTCGATCAAATCGGGGCCTGAAAACCTGGTCCACGTCGCGGGGTTGATCATCATCCAGATGTACGTCATCCGATACGTCCCCGGCGTTCCGAACTCGAATCCCAACGGCGCGAACAACTCCTCCGTGATCTCCGGGTTGATGGTTCCATTCACATACTCATCCGCCTCCACAAACTTGACCTTGTCCGACGTCGCCACGTCCCGCCATGTACCCCCGTTCATCACCTGTATTTCGATCCTCATCCGCGACGAACTGCCGAACAGGATGATCTGCCCGAGCCAGTCGAACGGCTCCTCCTCCCCCGTTGCGACCGGATCGATCAACGTCAGGTCAAACCACGTCGGACGTTCCGCAAACACCGCGCAGGGCCTCGCAATGGTGAAGGTTTCCCCGCGGGCGATTCCGACCACCGGGCACCCGAACACATTGTTCGCTCCCGGAAGGATGTATTGGTCGGGCGCCGACGGATATATGTAGTATGGATTATCGGATGCCGGATTCCGAATACGTTTGTAAGCTTTCCACGTTCCCTCCAGCATCACCTGACTTATTCCATCGATGCGGCCGACAGAATGGTCGCCCGTGCCTTCACTTCCGATGGTGGCGTCGCAGACGCTCGGCGAAGGCAACACCAGCGGTCGATGACTGGACACGGCAGGCTCAACCCCGCCCAATATCGCCATAAAACCGACCCAGATCGAAATCTTTCCGCGCGCCCGGCTCATCGACAAATTCTCACCCTGGCTCACCTTTTCGCATCTGATTTGTCTTCACCCTTCATCCGATGCGTTGAATTGCGACTCATGTGGGTACCCTATCAAAAAAAAACGGGTGTCAAGGGGGCCGCCAAAACAAATCGGGAATTACGCCCGGCGCGCCCCCTTCGCAGATTGAAGGAAATCCCGTCCTGGGATTTCCTGAGTCTGGAGCTTCGGGGACTGGACATCCCTGTCCGTTAGTTGTTCTTTTTCCATTCCTTCCCGGGCATGATTCTTTTCATAAAGGAATCAAAGAGCGGAACAGTAAAAGCGGTGTCGCCATGAGTTGGACTCCAAATCATGCCTTTGGCGATAAGCTGGCTTCTTGTGGGCCCGAAAGAAGTGACTTCCCGGCCCAATTCTTCCGCGATATCGCCTGACCGATGCGGGCCGTCTCCAAGTTCCGCCATGGCCCGAAGGTATCGCTTTTCGGATGGCGTTAGACGGTCGAATCTCACGCGAAAAAAACTCTCGTCAAGGGCGGCAATGGCCGTTTGAGTGGCGTTCTCAACGTCATCGATTCTGATGGGACTGTGGCTTGCGCATTCCCACGAATGCTTTCCCCACTCCTGCAAAAAATAGGGATATCGGTGCGTCCTTTCAATGATCAAGTCTATAGCTTCGGAAGTCACTTCCACATTCCGATCTTTGGCCGGTTTTGCTATGGCGAGCTTTGCCGCATCCGGAGAAAGCGGGCCAATCGCCGGAAAATCGAATAGCCGCTCGGCGTAGGACTTTGCGCGTCCCATCAGACCTCTCAACTGAGGCAGGCCGGCTCCCACAAGAACGACAGGCAACTTCCGTTGCGCGGTGCGGTGGAGGGCGGTGATCAGCGCCGCGAGCTCTTCTTCTTTTACGTATTGCAATTCATCAACGAAGACGACCAAGGCCGTGTCCGCTTCCTTCGCGGCCAAGCCCGCGGTTTCCAATAATGCCTGTAGATCGTGTTCCAAATCCCCATTGTCGGCCAATCCCGGCTCCGGATCGAAATCAAATCCTACCTCGATATCATGAAATTTAAATTTTAGCGCCCTGGCAAAACCCGCCAAAGCTTTTAGCCCGCGCTGAGCGAGATCCCTGGCTTTTTTATTTCGTGAGAGTTTTAGCAGCACTTGGCGCAATTCAGGAGCAAGGATGGCAGGCAGGGAACGGTTTTCAGGCGCTTCGATACACAGGGTGTGTATGCCTTTAGCTTCCGCGTCCATTCTCATTTGGTCGAGCAAAACAGTCTTTCCGACCCCACGAAGTCCAACCATCAGAACACTTTTGGATGGGTTGCCCAAACGGATACGTTCAATCGCAATTCGAACGGTTTCCCGCAATTCATCGCGACCCGCAAGCTCTGGCGGCGGTGTACCGGCGCCAGGTGAAAATGGATTATTTATTGGATCCACGTTTGATTTATATCAAATTTAGCTGAATTATGCAACTTTTATAATATCTATAATTCAACTCAATTCAGAACACGTAGGGAATTTGTAAATCACCGTCCCCGTTTTTCCGTTCTTCCAAAAATTTACTCATTATGGTAATGGGATATCCCTAAAAGCGAACGGTATCGTTGTTCCACCAGCTCCCTTTATATCTTCATACCAAGAGATTTTTAGACCTTTGATCTGATCCAATTCTCCTTTAAAAGGAAAGCGAGGTGTGAAATCTGTTTTTTTACCTGTTTTCATCCCAGAAGTGCCCATGCCCTCCTTCATAATACTTTTTCCATTTTTGAGAACCAATTCCCATTCATATAAGTTGATTGGTTTGACATGATGATCTGTTAGACGTTCACCCGCCAGTTTTACTCTTAGGTGAGATTCATCATCTATATCAGTCCATGTCAAACGAAACGGGCCTGCATCTACCGAGGGGTGACCTTTTTCAGAATACTCTAAAAAAACCTCTTTCTTTTCCGGTTCTCGATAATAGACGGTAATACTGCCTTCAAGTTCTTTAATCGTCTGCGCGGTCCGTGGCGGCATTGGAATGTTCATAAACACATAATAGGTCCCCTTGTGTTCCACCTTATTGAGTTTGGCCATATCCGTGACTTCCGATATTTGGTCTTCCGTTGGTGACCATTCATTATCACATGTCATTTTATCGAGTCTTCCTGTTTGGTCGATCACTTTCGGCATTAAATCTTCACGATGCTTTGTTTCAATCCTAAATTTGAAGGAAGGAACTCTATCCGTTGTAAAATATGTGTGTCCAACGATGGAGATTCCGGTCAGTAGAACTTCCACGTCTCCCGACCAATATCTATATTTGTCAGGCAACTCATTTCCTGCAAAACTCGGGCTAGAATCCGGCAACACGGCCATACACACAAATAAAACGCCAAGAAATATCCACTTATTGATCTTCATCATGTCACTCTCCCTTTTTTTTCATCAAATCAATTTTTCTGAGCCATCTGTCGCCTAACGACCATGGCACTCACGCACCCGCGCCCACCCGATTGTCACAACCCACCTATCCGGACCTGGTGTAATCCCACCTATCGAGACCCACCTGTTTTGTAAGTTCTGATTACAACACAAAGCACCTCTTTTTCAACTGTATGAATTTGGTTTTTTGACAACAGAAATACCAGCCGCCCTTGTGGTCATGTGTTCTCCTTGACGGCTTCGAGGCCGCGTCCTAGCCTAGCTGAATGACAGCATCCGAATCGATGGCCCGGCGGGCTCTATTGGAATATCCGGTGGGGGAGGTTCGCTCCCTGACGCGGATTCCGCAGGGGTTGATCCATCTGACTTGGCGCGCCGAAACCGACCGGGGAGTGTGGATCCTCCAACGGCTTCACCCGGACATGGCGGGCGACGACGGTCTTCAAGATTTTGCGGCTGTCACGGAAGCCCTCGCCGCGCGAAATTTCCCGGCGCCGCGGCTGGTTCGGACAACGTCAGGAAGACCCGCGTTGGACGGAACGGATGGACGATACCGGCTCATCACCCGGTTGGAGGGCGCGACCGTCGAAAGCGTGTCGGACCTTTGGATGGCCCGTGAGGCGGCGCGGCTTCTCGGAGAATTTCACCGGGCGCTTGCGGAATTCCGGTACGCCTTTACCCGGCGGCGCGCTCTGCATGACAGTCCCGTTCATTTCGACGCGTTCCGGAAAGCGGTCGGGCGGGTTCCGCCGGAGGCGCCGGAGGCGCTGATCCGGCGCATCGAGACGGAGCTTCCCCGGTGGTTCCTCCCGGCGCCGATTCCTTCCCGCGTCGTGCACGGGGACCCCAAAATAAACAATGTCCTGTTTGATATCGCGGCCCGAAAAGCCGTGGGCCTGGTTGATCTCGACTCGTGCGCGCGACATTCCGTTCTCGTCGATCTCGGCGATGCCGCGCGATCCTGGTGCCGTAGCGGCCCCGAAGACGCCGAGGCGCCGTTTGAGATGGACCGATTTCAGGCGATTTTGGAGGGATACCGGGAATCCGGCGCGCCCGTCAGCGCGGCGGAACGGGAACTTCTCGTAAGGGCCTGTCTGTTGATTCCGCTGGAGCTGGCGTCCAGATTCGTCCGGGACGCGTTTGAAGACCGATACTTTGGCTGGGACCCGGCGCGATTTCCGTCGCGGCCGGCCCACAACCTGGCCCGGGCCCGCGGCATGACCGCGCTGTACGATTCCATGTTGGCCCGAAAGGGGGAGATGGAAAAACAGGTCCGCGTACTCTGGGGAAATGAAACATATTTTGCCACGGTTCGGCCCCCTCCGTCATTCCCGCGAAAGCGGGAATCCAGATCATCGCCGGGCGGACTGGATTCCCGCTTTCGCGGGAATGACGACCTGAACCGTTACCCTATTTGAGATGTCCGGTTCTCCGTTTTACCGTTTCTCCGATTCTCTCAAGATTTATCGTCCGCCAGAAGACGCTTGATGCCCTGCGCGATCAGATAGTACATCGCTTCCTCTTCCTTACCGCCGGCCAGCTTGTAGAGTTCGACAGCCTTCTTCACGTTTTTTTCCTTCCGGTAATAATATTCGGCGATCCGCTTGAGTCCGTCCGCGTATTTTGCGGTGGCGTAAATGCGTGACGCGAGTTCAATCTCGCCCCGGTTCAGACACTCGTTCCCCTTGCGGATCAGGGCGGCGCGGTCGGACGAATCAAGTTCGGGCGGATCGGCGTCGGTCATCGGGTGAAGTTTATCTCAGTCCTGGATCAGACAGAAGGCTTTGAATACGGCGCGAAAAATGTATACTGCACCAATACTGTTCGTGTCGTCATTCCCGCGAAGGCGGGAATCCAGATCGCAGCCAGTCGGAACTGGATTCCCGCTTTCGCGGGAATGACGGAGAAGGCTGAGCAGTAACAATGCTTCCCACATGGCTTCGCCGGTGTGGCGGAACTGGCAGACGCGCTAGGTTCAGGGCCTAGTGGCCGCAAGGTCGTGGGGGTTCAACTCCCTCCACCGGCATACAGGGATGTATAGTCCCCGTAGCAGCGCCGCGCGCAACCATGGATGGTGAGCACGGCGCAAGAATGCGGAGGAGACAGGGGTGTATAGTCCCTGTTGCGTCAACACAAGGAACAGCAGCATGATCCCATTACACGACGACAACCCAACCCAATCGACGCCGGTCCTGACCATCGGGCTGATTGGTCTTAACGTCGCGGTGTTTCTCTATCAGGCGCTTCTGCCCGGGCGGGAGATGCTGTGGGGATTTTACGCGCAGTTTGCGGTCGTTCCGGCGGAGATCACAGGCGTCGGAGGCGCGGGAGCGTACGGGACGCTGATCAGTTCGATGTTTCTTCACGGCGGCGTCATGCACCTGGCGGGGAACATGCTCTATTTGTGGATATTCGGAAACAACATCGAAGACACGCTGGGGCGGGCGCGATTCATCGCGTTCTATGTGCTGTCCGGCGCGGCGGCATCCGCGGCGCATATCCTGACCAATCCGGATTCGACCGTCCCGTGCATCGGCGCCAGCGGCGCGATTTCAGGCGTTCTCGGCGCATACCTCCTTCTGTTTCCGCGCGCCCGGGTGCTCGCGCTCGTGCCGCTGGGCATTTATACCCGGATGATGCGAGTACCCGCGTGGCTCCTGCTTCTGGTCTGGTTCGGCATGCAACTGGCCAGCGGCTGGTCGACGGCGGGCGGAGACGAGGGCGGCGTGGCGTGGTGGGCGCACATCGGAGGATTCATCGCGGGCATGGCGCTCCTGCCGATGCTCAAACCCCGAACCCGATAAAAATTACTTTTTCTTGGTTTCCGGTTTCTTGGTCTCCGCACCCTTCGATGGCGCGGCCTTCTTCGGCTTGGCGGGAGCGGCCGTTGACTTCTTTTCGGTCGGCGGTGGGGTTTCTTTTTTGATGGCCTGGTCCGCCGGTTTTGCCGCCGTGTCGGATGGAACGGCCGACTTGGCCCGCCGGAGGGCCGTATCCGCGCGGATTGCGGTGTCCGAATCCCCGGTGGTGATCGTTGTGTCGGCCGCGGGCGCGGGTTTCGGTTCCGGTTTCATTTGAACGGGCGGTTCGGGCTTGGGTTTCGGTTTGGTTCTGTAATAGTTCCCGATCGCGTCGATCGATTCGGTCAGAAGCCGGTAAGCGTAACGCGTATGCCCGGAATTTTTGGACTGCGCGGTTTTTTCCAGCATGTCGGAATGAACTTTCGCCTCCTGTGCCGCGCCCGCAATGCTCCGGCTGATCTCCGGATCCTCAACGCCCGGCTTGTCCTTGATCCGAATCGCGACGTCGCGGACCCCGGAGGCCAGAGACGCGACCTCCTCAAATTTCTGGCCATCCACCGCCTTCTGAAGTTCCGCCCGGAGCGCGTCGAGTTCCGCCAGCACGGGCGGCATATCCGCCCATGCCGGGATTCCCCAAACGCCCAGCCCGACGATCAGCGCCGCCAACATTCGAATCATTCCAACAGATGCTTTCACAGGTTCACCTCCAAGTCAGGATGCACCCATCGTACCCGCCAAAGGGTCGGCACGCAAGCGGTCATGACTTTTTCTCGATTTTTTCAATATTCTTAAGGACACGGGCTCTCAGGTCCTCGGAGAAAAGGACCCCGGCCGAAACAACGATCCGCATCGCATCCTCGACCGACATGTCCAGCACTTGAACCGAATCCTCCCGGACCATGGCAAACCACCCGGACGTGGGATTGGGCGTGGTGGGGAGAAAGACGTTGAGAATGTCCGGCTCGTTGGGAACTTGAATACGGGAGGCGACAAAACCGATAAAGTGGATGCCGGGCCGCGGATATTCGACCAGGACAACCTGTTTGAAGGTCGCCTTCTGCTCTGAAAAAAAGGTTTCCATGAATTGCTTGACCGCCGAATAAACACCGCGCAGGACCGGGACCCGCGCGACGAGAGATTCTCCCAATTTGAGGAGGCGCCGGCCCAGAACATTTCGGCCGAGAAATCCCACAAAGAGAATGACGGAGACGAGCATGAGCGCGGCGGCAAGATTGATGGCGAGGGTCACAAACAGGGGGGAGACCGGGATCGCGAGGTGGCCGAGGGCATACCGGACCATGGGACCCGCGATCGGCCGGATGGTGCTGTTGTAGAGAAACATCGCCACCCAGATGGTGGCGAAGACGGGGACCAGAAAGAGAATTCCCGTCAGGAACGTCCTGCGGAACCACTCCGAAAGCGTGCGGTCTTTCACAGGACCGGAATGGTAAAAGACCGGCGGGCTCTTTTCAAGCCGGCCCCCTTCGCAGATTGAAGGAAATCCCGTCCTGGGATTTCCTGAGTCTGGAGCTTCGGGGACTGGACATCCCTGTCCGCCTGGGCGGGAGGCGGAAACTGGACGTGCCCGCCGATGCGCCTGGCGGACGTCCGGCCGACTCGTTGAAGCTTCGAAGATACAGTTTCCGGCCATCCCAGTGAAGGCGCGTGAGGGAGCAGTTGTCGACGACGAAAGTCCACATCCGGCCGAGTGGGATGCCGACCACGTCCGTGAGGAGCGTTGATATCCAGCCGCCGTGTGTCACGAGGATCAGGCGTCGTTTCCGGCCGTATTGACGGAGCAGGCGGCGCATCTCCGACCGCACGCGCCTCCGAAACGACGGGATCGGCTCGCCGCCCGACAGCCGCACCCGCGTCGGGTCGCGATACCACTGCCGAAGTCTCGCGCCGTCGCGCCTGCGAATGTCGTCGACGCTCAGGCCCTCCCATTCCCCGAGGCATGCCTCCCGCAGGTGAAGGCGGGACCGGAGAGGCAATCGTAGAATTTCGGAAATGATCTGTGCCGTCTCGCGCGCGCGAAAGAGCGGGCTGGTGAGGAGGACGTCGTCCGAATCCGAGAACGGACCGAAAGCCGCCACGAGGCGGCGGCCGATCCGGCGGGCGGCCAATTTGCCTTCCGGAGCAAGCCTGGGATTTTTATGACCCTGGATTTTCCGGAGGTTGTTCCAGGTCGAGCGGCCGTGCCGGATGAGAAAGACGTCCACGGCGTCAGGGTGTTTTGTGTTCCCGGGCGTACCGGACGTAGTTCTGGGAAGAATAGAGGATTTCCTGGAATTCCTCGTCCGTGATCGGACGCCTGGGTTTCGCCGGCACGCCCATCATCAGGGTCCGCGGCGGGACTTTGACGCCGGGAGAAATCAGCGCGCCCGCGGCGATGACCGCGCCCTCGCCAATCTCGCATTCATCCAGCAGGATCGATCCGCTGCCGATGAGGCACCGGGCGGAGACCACGCAGGCGTGGAGATGCGCCAGATGACCGATGGTGACTTCATCCCCGATGATGAGCGGCGCGCGGCGCCGGACGTGGAGAACGGCGTTGTCCTGGACGTTGGTCCGGGCGCCGACCACGATCCGGTTGACGTCTCCCCGAAGCACCGCGCCGCACCAGATGGAACTTTCTTCGCCGATCGTCACCTGCCCCTCGATCACCGCCGACTCGTCGACGTAGGCGCTCCCGGCGATGTCCGGTGAAACGCCCTTGAACGGCCGGATCACGGCTTCTTGAAATATCTCCGCTGGGCGTCGATATACCGGACGGTGCCGGTTTTCGCGCGGAGGACCATGGAGTGGGTGTAAATCAATCGGTCGCCGAAACGCACGCCCTTCAGAAAATCTCCGTCCGTCACTCCGGTCGCCGCGAAGATGACGTCCGAACCGCCCGCCATGTCGGCCGTCCGGTAGACGCGGTCGACGTTGCGGATTTTCAGTTCCCGGATCCGCCTGACTTGACTGTCGCCGATGGGAGTCAGTCTCCCCTGGATTTCCCCGCCCAGGCACCGGAGCGCCGCCGCGGCGAGGACGCCTTCGGTCGATCCGCCGATGCCAATCAGCATGTCGACGCCGGAGTCGGGGACGGCCGTTGAGAGGGCCGCCGAGACGTCGCCGTCGCCGATGAGTTTGATCCGAACGCCAAGCTGCCGCAGTTCCCGGATGATGTCCTCATGCCTCGGCCGGTCGAGAACCACCACCGTCAGGTAACGGATCGGTTTTTCCAGAGCCTTGGCGACAGCCCGGCAGTTGAAGGCGATGTTTTTTCGGAGATCAATATGTCCAGCCGCCTTCGGGCCGACCGCGATTTTCATCATGTAGACGTCGGGCGCATGGAGAAAGGCCCCGCGCTCGCCGATGGCCAGAACGCAGAGGGCGTTGTTCCGCCCCTCCGCGACGATGGTTGTGCCTTCGAGAGGATCCACCGCGATGTCCACGGCCGGGCCCTGGCCCGTGCCCACCTTTTCGCCGATGTAGAGCATCGGCGCTTCGTCCTTCTCGCCCTCCCCGATCACGACGGTCCCGCGGATGTTCACGTGCTCGAACATCCGCCGCATCGCGTCGACCGCCGCCTGGTCCGCGCCGTCGGGATCGCCGTGGCCGACTTTCTGGGCCGAAGCGACCGCGGCCGGTTCGGTGATCCGAACCGCCTCGATGATCAGTTCCCGTCCAAATACTATGCCCATGTCAGCCTCCTCCTGTTAATACGCGATTCCGATTGCCCGCCGCATCGCGGCGAGATGGTTCGTCGAAATATCGAGCGCGCGCGCCGATCCCTTCCGGAGAATCTCCCAGACCGCGCCGCGGTCGCGGGCCAGCTCGTCACGCCGGGCGCGCATCGCGCCGAAAACTTCCTCGTATTTTTCCGCAAGGGCCTTCTTCACGTCGCCATAGCCCATCCCGCCCGCCCGGTAGCGCTCTTCCCACGATTTGCGCTCCGCGTCGCCGCAAAGAAGCGACAGGATCGCGAACACGTTGCACGCGGCCGGGTCTTTGGGCTCGCCGACGGGCGTCGAATCGGTTTTGATCGACATGATCCGCTTTTTTGTTTCCGACGCTGACCCGAACAGCTCAATCGTGTTGTTGTAAGACTTGCTCATTTTTTGCCCGTCGATCCCCGGCAGTTTCGGCGACGCCGTCAAGAGCGGCTGGGGTTCCGGCAGATCCGATTTGTAGAGATGGTTGAACCGGCGGACGATTTCGCGGCAAAGCTCGATGTGCGGAACCTGGTCGACGCCCACCGGGACGAATTTGGGATGGTAGAGAACGATGTCGACCGTTTGCAGGAGCGGATAACCCAGAAACCCGTACGTGCGAAGGTCGCGGTCCTTGAGGGTCTCGATCATTTCCTTGTAGCTGGGCGTCCGTTCCAGCCATGCGAGCGGCGTAAACATGGAAAAGAGAAGATGCGCCTCCGCGTGGGTCGGCACGAGAGACTGGAGAAAGAGCGTGCTTTTGCCTGGATCGATCCCGGCGGCCAGAAAATCGAGCGCCATTTCCTCGACGTTCGACCGGATATCGGCCGGAGACTCGTAGGACGTGGTGAGAGCGTGAAAATCGGCGATAAAGAAAAAACACTCGTAGGTTTTCTGAAGCTCGATCCAGTTTTTCAGGGCGCCGAAATAGTTTCCGAGATGCAATCGCCCCGTGGGACGCATGCCCGACAGGATCCGGTCTTTCATGCGCGCCCCAGCAGGATGCCCGCGGTCGCGTGGGCCAGGACGGCGACGATGCGGCCCACCGGCGTCACGTAGAACAGCAGAATCACGATCATGAATCCGTAGGCCTCAAGACGGATGAGCGCCCGCGCCGCGCCGTGGGGCAGAAACGGGATGAGGACCTTCGATCCGTCCAGAGGCGGGACCGGGACCAAATTGAAAAAGGCCAGAAAGAGGTTGAGGGTGACAGCATATTCGGCCAGGCCTGCCGCCGTTCCGAAAAACGGGCTGGGGTTGACGGCGCTCAGACGGAAGAGCAGCGCGAAAATGCCGGCGAGCAAAATATTCGAAAGCGGCCCCGCGGCCGCGACGATGGCCATGCCCCCGCGCATCGTGACGTCCCGGCGGAACCTGACAGGGTTGACCGGGACCGGTTTGGCCCAGCCGAAGGTAAACGCGCCCCGGGAGGCGACGCTCAGAAGAATCGGCAGGAGAATGCTTCCGATGAGGTCGAGATGCGCGATCGGGTTCAGGGTCAGGCGGCCCGCATAGTGGGCGGTGTCGTCTCCAAGCCGGAACGCCGCCAGGCCGTGGCAGAATTCGTGGACGGTCACCGCCATCAGCATCACGACAATCAGGGTTGCGTACTGCAAAATCGGGTTCGCTTCGATCTCTCCACCCCTCCGAATTGATTTCGCCCGCAGTCTACCTTGCCCCCCCGACTTTTCAATAGAACCGGGCCTACTTGCGAAACGCCGGAATTCGGTTATGATCAGGGCATGTCGAAAAAATTTCAAAAGGGCCGGAGGCACAGCCGGCCGGACAGAAAAACGGGGCGGGGGCGGGCGGAGCAGGAAGCCTGGATTGGGACGGTCCGCCGGATCGACGCGGGCGCGGGGTTTTTTGTTCCGGAGGACAAAACCCGGGAGGATCTGTTTTTGAAGGGCGCTGCGCTCGGCGGCGCCCAGGACCGCGACCGCGTCCGCGCCGTACCCCAGGGTTCGGCACCGCCCGGCAGGCGCCGGGAAGGCCGCGTGATCGAGGTTCTGGAAAGAGGCATGCGGCGGATCATCGGGGAACTGCGCCGGCACGGCGCGTTCTATTATCTACTGCCGATGATCTATCGGGTCTACGAAACCATCACCGTCGAGCCGGACGATCTGGCCGGCGCGCGGGAAGGCGACCGGGTGGCGGCCGAGCTGATCGGGTATGCGCCGATGCGGGCCAAGATCATCGAAGTCATCGGGGCGAGCGGATCTCCGGACGTCGAGATGAAAACCGTCCTGGCGAAATATTCCGTCCCGCGGGATTTCCCCCGGGACGTCCGGCACGAAGCCGACAAAATTCCGGACCGGCCGGCCCATGCGGACTTGTCCGGCCGGACCGACCTGCGGCGCCTCCCGATTCTGACCATCGACCCGATCGACGCCCGGGACCTGGACGACGCGATTTCCTTTGAGCGTCTTGCGGACGGCCACGCGCGCGTCGGGGTTCACATCGCGGACGTTTCCCATTACGTTCAGCCCGGCAGCGCCCTGGAGGATGAAGCGGTCGAGCGGGGCACGTCGATTTACCTCGTGGACGGCGTCATCCCGATGCTTCCGCCCAAACTTTCCAACGGCATCTGCAGTCTGAACGCCGGGGAGGACCGGCTGACCCTGTCGGCCTTCCTGAATTATTCGCCGGACGGAAGGCTTCTTGGCGCAAGTTTCGCGCGAAGCGTGATCCACGTCGGCCGCCGGTTTCATTACGACGAGGTGGACGAGATATTCGACCGGCAGGTCTATCCGCCGAAATTCGAGTTTCTGCGGGACCTGGCGGAACTGGCGAGGAACATCCGGGCGAGGCGGTCCGACCGCGGGAGCATCGATTTTGATTTTCCGGAAGTCAAACTGATCCTGGACGAGCGCGGGAAGGTCAAAGACGTGAAGGTCATGACGCACACCCTGTCGCATCAGTTGATCGAGGAATACATGATTGGCGCCAACGAGGCCGTCGCCGAATATCTGACCGCGCGGAAGCTTCCGATGATCTACCGCGTCCACGCCGAACCCGAACCGGCGAAACTTCTGGTCCTGGAACAGTTCCTGTTCAATCTCGGCGTCAAAGTAAAACTCCGGGGGAAATTTGACGGGCCCCGCGGGTCCGATTCGAAAACCGTCGCCCGGAGGATTCAGACTCTGCTGGCGGAAGTCAAAGGCGGCCCCTGGGAACGAGTCGTGAACTACCAGCTCCTCCGGTCGATGCCCAAAGCCATCTACGCCACCCAAAACGTCGGCCATTTCGGCCTCGGGTCCTCCTGCTACTGCCACTTCACGTCGCCCATCCGCCGCTACCCGGACCTGACGGTGCACCGGATGCTGTCGGCGGTCCTTCAGAAAAAAATGCCGCCGAAACCGGACCTGAAGAAAATCGATCTGGCCCTGACGGAGGCGGCGAAGCGAAGCACCGAGCGGGAGATCGAAGCGGCCGAGGCTGAACGGGAATCAGTCAAGGTGAAACTTCTGGAGGACATGCAAAGCCGCGTCGGAGAAATTTATACCGGCACCATCTCGGGCGTCGTGACCTTCGGGTGTTTCGTCCAACTCCCCAACACCGTCGAGGGCCTCCTCCACGTCTCCTCCATGACCGACGACCACTATCGCCTCTCCGAAATCACCGCCAGCCTGGTGGGTCGAAACACCGGCAAGCGCCACCGCATCGGCGACGAAGTCCGCGTGCGGGTCGAACGCGTCGACCTGCCGCTCCGCCAGCTCGATTTTTCCCTCGCGAAGTAGCCGTTCATTCAGCCGCGCCGCCTGCCGATAAGTGGGGTATGACGGGGGAACTCAAGCGCGAGCTTGGACTTTTTACCTGCATCATGCTCGTTGCCGGGAACATCATCGGAATCGGCATATTTCTCACGCCCGGCGGCATCGCCGCGCATTTGCCGACCGCCGGCTGGGTGCTGGTGGCCTGGGCGATCGGCGGCTTTCTGGCGATGGCGGGGGCGCTCACCTACGGGGAACTTGGAGCGGCCTATCCGTACGCGGGCGGGAATTACGTTTTCCTGCGGGCCGCCTACGGGCCCCTCGTGGCGTTTTTGTACGGCTGGGCGTTTGTGCTGGTCACGAGCACCGGCACGATCGCGCTTCTGGCCATCGGCTTCGCGGAACAGCTCGGATTTCCGAAAGACAGCCGGTGGATCGAAATTTTCGCGCTGTCGGCGGTGCTGGTGCTGTCCTACCTCAACTACCTCGGCGTGAAATTCGGCGCGGGCGTGACGAACGCCATCACGCTCGCCAAAATTGTGGCAATGGCGGCCCTCATTGGTCTAGGCGCCACGATCGGAACCGGCCATCCCGAGCATTTTCAGAATGCTCTGCCGGCGCCGACCGCCGGCGTCTGGACCGGGATCGGCTCGGCCCTCGTGCCGATGGCGTTTGCCTATTCGGGCTGGAACGCGACGGTGTTCATGTCGGAGGAAGTGAAGAACCCCTCCCGGAACATCCCGATGTCCCTGGCGCTCGGCACGCTGCTGACAGCCGCCATCTACGTCGCGATGAATTTCATCTATCTCTATGCGGTCCCTCTGGCGGACATGCCCGAGCAGTCCTCGGTGGCCGAATCCACGGCGGCGACTCTCTTCGGTCCGGCGGCCGGCCGCGCCATCGCCTTTCTGGTCGCGTTTTCGGCGTTGGGCTGTTTGAGCGCGTCGATTCTGACAAATCCGCGGACGCTTTTTGCGATGTCCCGGGACCGACTCTTTTTTGATTTCGGCGAAACGGTGCATCCCACCTACGGCACGCCGACCGGCGCCATCCTGTTTTCCGGCGCCTGGTCCTGCGGACTCATTCTGCTCTTCGGCGCGAATTTCGAGGACATCCTGACGTTCCTGTCCGTGCCGCTGGTGGTTTTCCTGTGCCTGACCGTCGCGGCGATCTTCGTTCTGCGGGTCAAACACCCGGACCTTCCGCGACCCTACCGGTGCTGGGGCTATCCCTGGATTCCGGGTCTCTACGTCATCATTTCGATCTGGATGCTGGTGAGCCGCATCCAGACCCGATGGGACGAGAAAGTGCTGATCCCGCTCGGCGTGGCCGACCTTGAGACCAACAAAGTGATCGTCGGGTTGATCGTCTGCCTGATCGGGATCCCAGTCTACTATGTATGGAGAAAACTCCACACCCGGCAGGCACTTGGTTCGTAACTGGACTTTTGCAAATTCGATTTACAGCATTTGCGCAACCAACCCTTCCCCCCTTGAGGGGGAAGTTGGATGGGGGGTTTCCGAAGGAAAAGCAGTGTATTTCGGAGTTGTAACCCCCCCTCCCAGCCTCCCCCTCAAGGGGGGAGGAGGAATTTTGCAAAACTTCAGTCGTAAGTGTTCAGGTCGTCATGCCTGGCAGCCAGAGCATCGCCAAGCGGACTGGATTCCTCCGCCTCAGGCGGACGGGAATGACGGAGAGGGCTGAATAGTAACCTTGGTTCTACATAAACCCTACCCGGTCGCCAACGAATCCGAACTCAGAACCGCCGACCAAGATCGGCGTGGCCGGCCGACGCAGTCGACTCCCGACGCGGCCGCGGCGTTCGGGCGGATGAAATCCGCAGCCGCATCGAGTGGGGTCGGTCTCATCGCCTTCTCCGGATACCGTTCGCCCGATCGTCAACGTGAATTGTTTCACAACGCGCAACGCCGGCACGGCCGCCTCCATGCGGCGCGCTGGGTGGCTCCGCCGGGATATTCCGAACACCAGACCGGCCTGGCCTTCGACATCGGCGACGTTGGCCGGCCAGAAGCCGATGACGAAACCGTTTTTGAAACGACGGCCGCATTCGAGTGGCTCAGCCGGCGCGCCGCCGAATTTCAATTTGAGATGTCCTTCCCGCCGGACAACGCACAGCGCGTGGC
>JACQOF010000012.1 GCA_016202645.1 bacterium | reverse complement strand
GACCCGCTCGCCTTTTCGGATCGCGTCTTCGTGCATTTCGACGGTGTCGGTCCCATACTCAAGCTCGTAGGACACCGCGACGGTCTTGTAGGGTAGTTTTTTCTTCTTGCGTACCGGGACAAATCCAGCGCCGATCCGGAGGGCCAGGGGTGCGCCGAAGATGAACCCCCGGGCCTCCGGGGCCACGATCTTCTGGACATTCAGGGGCCGGGCCGCCGCCTCCAGCTCGTCGACAACCCTGCCGAACGCATTCGGGTCGGCAAGTATTGGCGTGATGTCCTTGAAGAGAATGCCCGGTTTCGGAAAATCGGGAACGTCCCGTATCAGTTTCTTCCAGTCCGCTGTCGTCTTCATTCCGGTCTCCTCACCGTATAAAAGTTATTCGACTTCCGAAAGGAAGTCATAAACATTGCGCCGGATGCAAAGCTTTTTGAGTTTGTCCAGCGTCCGCTCCTCGATCTGCCGGATCCGCTCGCGGGTCAGGTTGAGCTGACTGCCGATTTCGTGAAGGGTCTTGGGCTGGACGCCCTCCAGGCCGAACCGGAGCTTGATGATAGTCTGCTCGCGGGGTGAGAGGGTTTCGAGCATTTTTTTGAGTTCGTCGTAGAGGAAGGAGATATTGAGTTCGCGAAAGTAGGTGTCGGGACCCTCCTCCTCGAGGATTTCCAAAAGCAGCGTGTCCTTTTCCCGGCCGATGGGCATGTCCAGGGAGGCGGTGTCCTGGGAGACTTGCATGAGTTCGATGACGCGTTTGACTGGGAGTTTGAGGACGTTTGCGATTTCGCGGGCGGTTGGTTCCCGGCCGATCTGGTGAGCGAGGCGCATTTTGGTGCGGATAAACCGGCTCATGAATTCGGCGATGTGCGCGGGAAGACGGATGGTCCGGCTTTTGTCCGTGAGAGCCCTCGATATGGCCTGGCGGATGTACCAGGTGGCATAGGTGCTGAATCGGAATCCGAGTTTGTAATTGTATTTGTCGACTGCCTTGAGGAGTCCCAGATTGCCCTCGTTGATGAGATCGGCCAGGGGCATGCCCAGATTCTGGTAGCGCTTGGCGACGGAGATCACTAGCCGGAGATTCGACAACACCATTTTTTCCTTCGCGCGGGCGTACATCCGCTCCAGGCGGTCCAGTTCATCCAGGATCCGCTCGCTCCGCTTCGACCGGATCTTCCGGGAAACCAGAAACGCGCGGCGCTGGGGGCGGGTCGGAAGCGTTACCATCTTGCGCATGACGCCGGGCGAAATTTTGCAGGTTCGGCAGATCCTCCGGATCCCCACATGGCTCTCCTCGATGCGCTTGGCCAGAAAAACCTCGTCCTCCCGGGTCAGGAGCGGAATGCGGGAAAGCTCCCGAAAATAGAGCGACAGAGAACTCCGGGCATCCCGGCCCTGGGTGACGATCGGCGACTTCTCGGGAGCGGCGGCATCCACATCAAGATCGTCCACGATCTCGGCGTGCTTGGAAAGCTTCGCCACAACGCGCGGCAGGCGGCGGCCTTTCAGGCTCCGGCTTTCGAGGGTATCCAGAAGATTGGAAAGAGAGACCTTGCCGTCGCGTCCGCGGACCCGCTTCAGAATGGAATTCACAATTTTCTTTTCTTCAGGCCGTTTTTTCATATCCCGTCTTTACCTGATTTCAAATGCCGTGTCGGGCGCGCCCGATAGTGGCGCTCTCTCCAAGCGTTCCAAGCGCTCAACTGAAGCCGCCGGTGGACCGCCCCGGCAGACGTCCTCCAGGCTGTTCAACGCATCCTCCGGGCCCTCCGCTTCCACTTCCACGCCGCCGTCGCCGCGGTTCCGGACGTATCCGCCCAAGCCCAACCGGCGGGCCTCATGAAAAACGAACCATCGAAACCCAACCCCTTGAACGCGGCCGCGGATCAGGAGGCGCAGTCGGAACAGGGTGTCAGACACGAGGCCACATGCTCCTTGTATTAGTCCCGCTTTCGGAACTTCGTCCCCGTTCTCGGCGGCTCCATCCTCCTGATTCCGCCGAATTCCCGAAACGGGGACGACAACATCCTGTTGTCGGGGTGCCGAGATTTGAACTCGGGGCCTCTTGGTCCCGAACCAAGCGCTCTAGCCAAGCTGAGCTACACCCCGCGCCGAATCGCTTGCTTTTTGCGGTAAAACGGGACTTAAACACAGCAACCGGCCTTTTTCAAGCAGAGCAGTCACTTGACTTCCCGGATCTCGGGCGCGTAATAGACGATGCGGTCGGCGACGGAGCCTGACAGATAAAAGAGGCGGAGCACCAGATCGACCGGCATGTTGGGTTGGATCTGCCCGAAGGGGCTGGCATATACGAGGAAATAGGACCCGGTCTTGGAGGAGGCCAGATCGAATGTCAGGTCGGGAATGGACAAGCCGGTGAGATTTCTGTAGGAACCGCCCGAGTGCCGGCACAATTTTTTGAGGACGGGCAGATCGCGGTCACCGAGGTGGACCGTGAATAGGGAAACATTCTGGTTGGCGAGCCAGAGATAGAGCGCGGCGTAGGACTCGGCCGGAAGATCCGACATGCGGGATGTGAGGACCAGAATGTTGCGGCGGCCCCGGTAGGGCAGGAGGGACTGAATCGAAGCCCGGATGTCCTGCACGAAGGTGGATTGTTCCGGGCGGCTGATTTGGTCGAGACTTTTGCGGATGAGGTAGGGATTGTCGGTCGAATCCAGAATGGTCTTCCCGCCCTTGCGGATCGACAGCCGATAACCGGACGGGAGTAACTTGCTGATTTCCGTGAGCTGGTTTCGGATGAGGACCTCCTTCCGGGCGGCCGCCGAGGAGGGATCCAGGTGGACAACCAGGTTCAAGGGGCCGGCGGCCGATTGGGGCTTGATGCTTACGATGTGGCCACGCTGGTTGTCCTCCTCCACCCGAAAATTCCGGCGCGAAAGGCCCGTGATGGGATCGCCGTTGCCGTTCGTGACACGGAAATTGATCCCGAGATATGGATAATGGTCGAATTCGACGTCGGTGATGGTCAGAAGGGTCTGCTCGCCGACGGCGGCACGGTGGAAAACGAGGAGATCGGAAGCCACCTGGTCGGTGACGTAAATGAGGCCGGCTTCCGGATCGACCGAAAGGCCGCTGATGCCGGGAATGGACAGAGGGCGGCCCCACTGGTCCATGAGAGGGAAACTCGTGTCGGCTTTCGTATCGAGTTGGACCAGTTCGCCGTCGGCGGTGGCAAAGAGGATGCCGCCGGGGCCGAACCAGTCGAAATCCCTCGGCCGGCGAACACCGGCGGACGGAATTTCCTCCATGAAATTTCCGTATGGATCGAATCGCTGAAGCAGGCGTCCCTCCTGGGACATCACGTAAACAGAGTATTCGCGGGTACCGGGAACGGACAGGATCCGGACCGATCGGGGCGAGAGAAAAAGTCCGGGACGGTCACCGCGGACGCCGAAGGACATGAGAAACGCGCCGTCCGGGGAGAATTTCTGGATCCGGTGATTGCCGGCGTCGACCACATAGAGGTAGCGGTCCGGCGAGACGGCGATGCCGGAAGGCCCGAAAAATTCTCCGGGTGACCGGCCGCCCTTTCCGAACGTCTTCAACGTCTCTCCGCCCCGCTTGAACCGGTGGACGCGGTCACGCCCGAAGGAGGTGACATAGACGCCGCCGTCCGGATCGACGTCGAGTCCGAAGGCGTTGGAGACGCCCGGAAGTTTCATCTGATATTCGAGACCCTTTGAGAAGACAACGACTTCGTTGGACCCGAAGCTCGACAGGAGAATCCGGCCGAAGTCGTCCGATTTCACGCCCACCGGCGTGATGAATCGGTGGGGCGCCTTTTCGTCCCCGTGAACAACAGCAGCCTGGGCGTAAGCGGGCGGACCCGTCTCTTCCTCGGCGCGGAGGTAGCGGTCGACGCCCTGGAGGTACTGATGGCGGACGTTATCGTAATGGATGGCATCCGTGTTGGCGGCGAGGTCGGCGGCCATCTGAATCGCGGAATCGAGGTGGCCCTCCATGAAATAGATCCGCGAAAGAAGCCTCTTCTGCTGGAGAACGTAGTAGCCTTTGCGGATGCCGTCCAACGCGCGGTCCATGGACTCGGACATCTGCCCATCGAAGTATTTCCTGGCGGCGTCGATCATCAAAAACCGCGCGGTCTCCTTCACCGACACGTCCTCTCGCCGACTGCCCTCGTCGAGAATATCCAGCGACGAGGGAAGACCGTAGGTATCGAATTGGATGAAGAAGGGCGAAGTGGGCAATGCCGTGTCGGCGGCACGGGCGGGCGACGCGGCGGTCAGACAAGGCAGGACCGCGAGGATCAGGATCCATGCGGCGCGGGCGGAAAGGCGAGCGGTCATGACTTACTCCTTCAAGAGCGAAAGATTCGTCAGGATATCGTTGCGCCATCGGCCTTGGGCCGTTTTGTCCTCCAGCGCATTCTTATAAATTTCAACAGCGTCATCGACCCGGCCCAGGTGGAACTGATAGAGTTCACCCAGGCGGAATGAACTCTCCATGCGCTCCTGCGGATCCGGCGTCTCCTTCAGGACGACCCGAAGCAGGAGCGCCGCCTCGTCGTACCGTTTGGTCTCCCGGTAAGCGTCGCTGAGAAGCATCCGGGCGCGCTGGATGTCCCGGCCCAGGCCGGATTTCAAATAGCGTTCGAGATGGATCACGGACGCGGTGTAATCACCCTTCTCGACCGCCAGCCGGCCCAACTCCATTTCGGCGTAGGCTGACTCCTGCGAATCCGGCACCAGCCGGCGAATCGACAGCAAATTCTCCTCGATGACCTCATCCCGGATCTTCATCGACACATCATCCAGCCAGGGCGCCAGAAGCGGCCCGAAGAAACCCTTGGACAGGTCGTTCGAGGCCGCAAGGGCCATGGGAAGATCCGACGCGCGACGGGCGGAATAGAGACGGTAGAGGTCGACCACCGTGGGCGCGAGGAAGAGGGCAAACGCGGCAAGGGTCAGGGCCCAGAACCGGCGCCAGCCGCGGTCGGCCCTCTCCGTTCCGGCGGTCATTTGGACGAGTCCGGCGGACAGGGATGTCCAGTCCCCGAAGCTCCAGACTCGGGAAATCCCAGGACGGGATTTCCTTCAATCTGCGAAGGGGGCGGGAAGAATTGCCTGAAGATGTCCGTCGGAAGAAGGTCTTTCATGGCCACCCGGCGCTCCGCCTTGCCCTCGGACAAAAACATCTGGATGTCCCGCTTCTCCTCCTGCTCGACGACCGCCCGCCGCGAAAGCGCCATCCGGCGCTGCTGGGGCTGGATCGACTGCACCTGGACTTCCAGGGTCGCGCCTTCGGCCGGAATCGCTTCTTCCGCGGCATATTCGCTCTTGCGCAGAAGACCCACCAGTCCTTTGCGAAGCTCCACCAAAGATCCCGCGGGGATGTTCCGGACGACTGTCCCGACGTACCGCCGGCCGACCTCGATCTCGCGGGACAGAAGAACAAATGGATCCGGCTTCACCTGCTTCACTCCGAAACGGATCAGGCGCGTCTGGGGATCCACCTGGAGGACCTCCGCCTGGGTCCTGCCGGACCGTCCGGAAAAAAACTGCCGGGGTGAAACCGGGCCTGTCCAGGATAGATCCTCCGGACCGATCACCCCCAGATACCCGTCCTGTGTCTGGACTCGCGCGACTTCGTCCGTCCAGGAGAGAACCGTCACGTCGGTGCGGGTCCCCACTGCGTAACGACGCTGGATGTCCGGAAGCGGATCGGGCTGGACCGCCTTGATCGAAAGAATAATCCGGCGCTCCTCACGGAGGATCGACAGACAGACCGCCTCGACGGATGCCCCGGGCTGGAACTGGTCCGTCAGGCGCGCCGCGTCCCAGAACTGCCAGGCCGCCTCCTTCAGCGGAATCTCACCTCGTAGACCGTCAGGAAGCTGCACGACCAGCCGGTCGGATCGGACCTCCTGGAGGGTCACGGTGAGACGCGATCCCTCCTGCAGGACCTTGCGAACGAAAGCCCACGGGTCCGGGGTCAGTTGGCGGAGGCCGACGTCAATTTTTTCCCGGGAGATGTCGAGGACGAAGACCTGGAGGCGCTGGCCGGGCACAAGAGCGGCGAGATTTTCATGGGCGGGGCCGTGGCCGGCGTTTTCTCCGGAGAGGTCCGCGGGAAATCCGCCCGCCAGATTGATCCGGGCTGATGTCGGCCCGATCTTGATGACCGTTCCGCTGACGATCTGACCGGGCGAAAAACGCGCGGGCGCCCGACGGCGGATGTTGGCCTCGTGTTCCGCCAGAAATTTTTTCCTCGAGAGAATGACGCAATAATCGGCCGAATCATAATGGATGACGGAAAATTTGAGTCGTGAGGCGGATGACTCCAACGGATCAGCCGCGCCGCGGCCCTCCGCCCCAGGCGGACCGACGTCTCGGATCAGCGCCTCCGGCGCCCCAAGTGTCGGAGTCTCCGACTCCGACCCGACGTCGGCAGGCGACGCTTCTTCGGCCGGGAGAGCGCCGTAAAAACCGTCCAGATCGACAACCCACCCGCCCCCAATGCGCCATGAAGGAAATTCCTTCCTGGAATTTCCCGAGACTGGAGCATTGGGGACTGGACTTCCCTGTCCGCCGGAAGGATCCAGGCGATCGAGCAGACGGCCGCTGACCGGGATGCCGCCGGCCCAGGAGGACTCTATCGTACTCAAGGCCTGGCGGCCACGGGCGGCGCGAGCGCTGAAGATCGGCGTTTGATGGCGCAGGCCGACGGCGGTGACCATTAGCCGCGCACCCGACCGGATGCCGGGAGGAGCGGGTTCGGCGGGATCCAGTTCGCCGGAACCCGGCGACAAGTCCAGTCTGATCGGACCCCCCTCAGCCTCCGGCGGCCTTGGCGCCGATATGACCTCCGCCTCCACTACTTCCGCTTCGGCCATCTTCCGGATTCGATCTCCGTAGCGGCGCATGAATTCAAGAACAAAGGGAGACTGTCGATGGGACGTCGTGGAATACTCCGGGGAGCCGATGAGGCGCCGGGAAATCAACTCCAGCGGTTCGTCCTCGGACTCCCGGCCCGTTCCGTCGCCATAGAGGAGTCGCTGGCGCTTGAGGCCGAGTTCGGCCGGTGTGGACCGATTCACGGGGACTCTACCGGACCGGCGGGATCTCTCAGATCGCGAATACGGTCCATGACCGTTCGACCGATGTATTCATAGACTTCCCGGAGGTCGGATGACCGGGGAAGGTTGGGGTCATTTCGAAATTGAATCGGCTCGCCGAATTGGATTCGCACCGGCGTGGGACGCGGCCAGAGGGCGCCGGGGGGAAAGGACTGGTAACTGCCGATGATCCGGACGGGTATGGTGGGGGCGCCGGACTCGTAGACGAGTTTGCCGAATCCGGCCTTGGCGTCATGAATGGTCCCGTCCCGGCTGCGCGTGCCCTCCGGAAAAATCAGGACGGCTTCGCCGGACGCAAGGACGGACCGCACCCAGTCAAGCGCGTCCCGGTCGAGAATCCCGCGGCGGACCGGGATGATGTGGAGCCAGTGAATGACCTGGCCGAAAATGGGGATCTCCGCCAGCTCTCTCTTCGCAAGGAAATGGAGATGCCGGCGGGTCGAGACGGCGACGAGAATCGGATCGAGATGGCTCATGTGGTTTGAAGCGAAAATAACCGGGCCGGGCAGACGGTCCGGATGATCCGTGCCCGACGCGCGGCGGCGAAGATAGGCCGACGTGAGCGCCCTCAGGAAAAGCCAGGTGGACTGATAGAAAAAATTCTGCCAGCGCCGGTACAGACTTCGGGCCCGGGTCGCCACCAGTTTCCGGATCAGGCCCACGACCTCGTCGGGAGAAATATACGTGGTGTCGACGTAGACGGCGTCGGGGGCGCGGGAGAGCGGCGCGATTTGGCGCTGGGTGTCGCGGTCGTCCCGCATCCGAAGGTTTTCGTAGACTTCATCGTAGTCAGTCGACACCCCGGAATCGCCCAGCTCCTGGTAGCGGCGGCCGGCGCGGATGGCGACGTTTGCGTCGAGATAGATTTTCAAAAACGCGCCGGGAAAAACAACCGTCCCCATGTCCCGGCCCTCCACCACGATGTTGCCGTTGGCGAAGGCCCTCTGAAGGGCCATGAGTTTTTCGCGTACCGGACGGCGTTCGGAAACCATCGAGACGAGACGGGTGACGGTCAGGTCCCGGATGATCTCTGTCACGTCGAGGTCCCCGACGGAAATCCGCCCGTCCTTCATGCGGATGGTCAGGCAGTCCAGAGAGCGGGCAAGATCCTCGTCCGAGGCGGTGGAGATGAAGGATTCGGTCTGGGCCTGGCGGGCGGCCAGAGCCCGGGCGTCGGACGGGCCGGGCGGACGCTTCGGGCCGCCGGAGAGCAAATACCATGTGACGGCGCGGTACAGCGCGCCCGAATCGAGGTAGGTAAATCCCAGTTGTTCGGCAAGCCCCCTCGCAACGGTCGATTTGCCGGCGCCGGCCGGGCCGTCAATGGCGATTATTTTAGAAGTCATGGGTCTCCCTCAGCACGTCGAAGAATTTCGGAAAGGATGTATTGATGCACTCGGTGTTGTCAACCTGGACCTGCCGGCGGCCGGACGACGCGGCGGCGATCAAAACGCTCATGGCGATGCGGTGGTCGGCGAAAGTCTTGAAGCGGTCCCGGACGGGCGTCAGGGCCGGGCCGCCGGTAACGGAGAAACCGTCCTCGCGCTCGGAACAGTCAACGGAAAATCCGCGCAACATTTCGACGATGGCCTTGATCCGGTCGCTTTCCTTGACCCGCAGTTCCTCCGCGCCGCGCACGACGGTCGTGCCGGACGCGCGGGCGGCGAGGACGGAAATGATCGGGAGTTCGTCGATGAGGTTCGGGATCCACTCCCGCGGGATTTCGATCCCCCGAAGCGGCCCGGGACGGACGGTGAGCGTGCCGACCGGCTCGCCGCATTCCTCGCGATCAACGCGGGTCTCAACCGGTGCGCCCATGAGCCGGGCCACGTCCAGGAAGGCGGTCCGGGTGGGGTTGAGGCCGATGTCGGATATTTCGACGCCGCCGATTTTTTCGGAGAGGATGCCGAGCGCCGCAAAAAAGGCCGCGGCGGAAAAATCGCCGGGGATGCGGATATGGAAAGGGTTTGGCCGAAGGCCGCCACGCATCCGGATTTCCAGGCCGGATGGATCGGGCGCGCGGCGGACCTCGATCCCCGCGGCGGTCAACATCCGCTCCGTATGGTCGCGGGTCGGAACGGGCTCGAGAATCGTTGTCTCGCCTTCGGCGAAACAGGTCGCGATCAGAATTGCCGACTTCACTTGCGCGCTGATCGGAACGAGCTTCCACGAAATCCCTTTGAGCGGCCGCGCGCCGGTGACGGTAACCGGCGCGTGAAATCCGTCGGTCCCCTCCAGCCTGGCGCCCATATCCATGAGCGGTCGCGCCACTCGGTCCATCGGGCGGGACCGCAAACTCTCGTCGCCTGTCAGAGTGGTCCGGAAGGCCTGGCCGGCTAGAAGACCGAGAAGGAGTCTCAGGCCGGTGCCTGAATTTCCGAGATCAAGGGGCGCGGAGGGCGCGGCGAAGCGGCGGACGCCGCCGGAGACAACCAGGGCGGAGGTGGAACGCTGGACCGGGACGCCGAGCTGCTCGACGGCCGCCAACGTCCGGAGACAATCGTCGGCGGCGGAAAAATTTTCGATGCGGCTTTCGCCGTCAGCCATGGACGCGAGGATCGCGGCGCGGTGGGAGATCGATTTGTCCGGGACCAGACCCGAGAGTCGTATCATGGTGGAATTACCGGATCACAACTGTGAGGCTGGCCTTGCGCAGATACCGCGCGGCCGCCTGACGGTCGGACAGGCTTCGAAACGCCAGCCGGAGATTGCCCTCTTCGCCCTCCCGGACGTGCAGGACTTCAATGTCGGCGATATTGACGCTGCGGCGGGCCAGCGGCGAGGCCACCCGGGCGATCATGCCGGGTTTGTCCGGGACGTTGACGATCAGGTCGTAGGCGGCGCGCAGAAGACCGCGGCCGATTTTGGGAATCTGCCGGCGGAGCCGGGCCGCCCGGATGATGGCCGACTTGACGGGGGCCGAACGCCCGGATCGGATCGCCGAGGCGGCACTGGAAAGATGTTTTTGGAAAAGAGAGGCGGCGCGGCGGAGTTCCCGCGCGTTGGTGTCGAAAATTTCCCACCAGAGGTTGGGGTCGGCTTCGGCGATCCGCGTCGTGTCACGGAATCCGCCGGCGCAAAGCCCGTAGAAAACGTGGGACCGGCCGCGGGGAACACCGGAGGCCAGTGTGTTCACCAGCGCCGTCGCGACCAGATGCGGCAGATGGCTCACCAGCGCGCAGGCCTGGTCGTGTTCCCCGGGCGTGAGATGGATCGTCTTGCCGCCAAGGCCCCGCCAGAAAGATTCGACGCGCCGAACGGCCGGCGGAGGGGTGCCCGGCGTCGGCGTGAGAATGACGGCGGCGTTTTCGAAAAGACGGTCGTCCGCGCGTTCCACGCCGGCTTTTTCCGAGCCTGCCATCGGATGCGCGCCGACGTAGGCGTGGCTCAGGCCGTGGCGGCGGGTCTCGATCTTGAGACGCGACGCTATTTTTTTCACGAGAAAAGTTTTGGTGCTGCCGGCGTCCGTGAAAACGATCGGCCGGGTCGCGTACGGGAGAATGGCGAGGACGTCCCGGTAGATCCGCTTGACGGGCGTGCACAGGACCACCAGGTCCGCGGCGGCCGCGGCGGCGGGATCGGTCGACCAGCGGTCGATCGCGCCCATTTTTTGGGCGAGCTTGAGACGAGCGGGATTCCGGCCGACGCCGATCACTTCGCGGGCCAGACCCGTTCGGCGGAGGGCCAGGCCCACACTGCCACCGATCAGGCCGACGCCGACGATCGCGACGACCCCGGCCGGATCAGCCGCTCCGCGGCTCCAAGTGCCGGCGGCTCCGACGCCGGCCGGATCAGCCGCGGATTTCACCGGGATGTCCGGAGTCGCGAGAGAGCGCGGCAGAGGCGGCGGGTTTCGGACGGCTTGCCGACCGTGACGCGAAGATGCCGCGTGAGGCCGTAGGCGTCGAGCGGGCGGACGATGACGCCGAGATGCGCGAGACGCCGGAAGGCCCTGCGGCCGTTCATGCCGACGTCCGCGAGAAGAAAATTTCCGGCGCTCGGATAGACCGTGAAGCCCAGACCCGACATTGCCTTCTGAAGACGGGCGCGTTCCGACGCGTTCCTGGCCGCCACCCGCCGGACTCGGCGTTCATCCGCCAGGGCCGCGAGGGCGGCGGACTGGGCTGGAGCGTTGACGTTGAAGGGCGGCCGGACTTTGTGGAGTTCGGAGATGAGCGACGGATGCGCGAGGGCATAGCCGACGCGGAGCGCGGCCAGGCCGTGGATTTTGGAGAAGGTCCGGAGGACGATGAGATTTGGATGGGATTTGAGAAATCGCGCGCCGTCGGGATAATCCGGGGAAAGACGCGCGTATTCGAAGTAGGCCTCGTCGAGCACAAACACCGCCGACCTTGGGGTCTCGTCGAGAATCCGGCGAAGATCCTCGCGGCCCACGTAGGCACCTGTTGGATTGTTCGGGTTCGCCAGACACACCATTCGGACACCGCGGACGCGGACCGCGCGCGCAAGATCGGCGATGTCCACGGAAAAATCGGCGGCAACACGGCTCTCCACCAGCTTCGCGCCGCACGCCCGGCCTGACAGGGCATACCGGACAAAGGTGTACTTCGGATAGACCACGGTATCGCCCGGACGAAGATAAGCCCGCGCGAGAAGATCGCCAATCTCGTCACTGCCGGCGCCGATGAGAAGATGATCGGGACGGACCCGTAAACGCCTGGACAGCGCCCGCCGGAGAGACGACGCGCCGCCGTCCGGATAACGCTCGAAGGCGGAAAAATGATGGAAGGCTTTCCGGGCTGCCGGCGAGGGGCCGTAGGCGTTTTCGTTTGACGCAAGTTTGATGGCCCCACGCGGCGCCGCGCGGCCCGGCTCATAGACCGGAAGACCCCGCAGTTCCGGCCGCGGGGACGGTGGCGCGCCATTTTTCATCCGGCAGGCTGACTGCGCGGAAACGACCCGAAGATTCTCAGCTCCTCGCATTCCGTCCGGACCCGTGCCAGGGCCTGACGGACGCCGGGATCGGTCATGTGACCGAGAAAATCGACGAAGAAAATATAACCGAAGGCGCCGCCATTCCGGCCGTGGCGGTTCCGGCCGGCGTCAGAGACGCCGGCACTTGGGGCCGCGGGGCGGCTGATCCGGGAAAACTTCCGGGACGGACGGGACTCGATCCGGGTGAGATTGATCCGGCGCCGCGCGAAATGACTCAGGATGTGGTTGAGAGCGCCGACTTTGTCCTTGAGCACAAAAGCCAGGGAGGTTTTGTCAGTCCCGCTGCGGGGCGAAAGACTTTTTCCCAGAATGAGAAACCGCGTCTGGTTCTGACTCGAAGACTCGATGCTCGGCGCCAAAACGTTCAATTCATAGGCCCGGGCCGCCAGTTCCGACGCGATGGCGGCGGCGCGCTTGCGGCGCCGAACCAGTTTCGCCGCGGCGGACGTGCTTGAAACTTCGTGCGTTCGCACACCCGGCAGATGCCGGCTGAGCCACGACGAGGCCTGGGCAAGACCGTGCGCGTGGGAGTAGACGTCCCGGATGTCCTTGAGGCGCGGCGCCCGGGAAAGCAGGGCCAGCCGGACGCGGATGAATTCCTCGGCGACGACGTAGAGCGGCGACCTGAGGAGTGCTTCGAAGGTGTGGGAGACGAGGCCCTCCGTGGAATTTTCGATCGGGACGACGCCGTAATCCGCGTCGCCGCGCTCGACTTCGGAAAAAATGTCGGCGATGGCCGATACCGGAGCGTAGGCGGGCGCCGATCCGAAATGCTGGCGGGCGGCCTGCTCCGTGAACGTCCATCGCGGCCCGAGAAAAGCCACGCGGAGGGGGCGCTCGAGGTTCCGGGAGGCGGAAAACAGCTCGCCGAAAATCCGGCGAAGCGCGTCGGCGCTGAGCGGGCCGGAGTTCCGGCGGTTGAGCCGCTCGAATATCTTTTTTTCACGGGTCGGATCGTAATAGGGAAGATCGTACCGGCCTTTCAATTGCCCGATCTGCCGGACCAGGCGCAGACGATCGTTCAAGAGGGACAGAATGTGGGTGTCGAGACGGTCGATGCGCTTGCGCAGGGGCGTCAACTCCGAGAGCTTCATGGCGGGGGCGCGGGCGTGCTGTCGGCGGGGGATGCCGAGGAAGGCTCTGGAGATGGTTCCATCACGGGCTGAGGGGACTCCTTGAAGAGTGCGTCCAATTCCATTTCGTCCGGAAGATCCTTCAGGTCCTTGAGACCGAAATACTCGAGAAACCGCGGAGTGGTGACGTAGAGTAGAGGCGAGCCGGGAACTTCCTTCCGGCCCGCCTGCCGGATGTAGTCCTGCTCCATGAGTCCCTTGATCACCGCATAGCTGTCCACGCCGCGGACTTGCTCAACATCCTGCGCCGTCGCCGGGTCCGACGCGCGGTCGCGGTAGGCGATGATCGACAAAACCTCCAGAGCGGCGCGCGACAGACGCTGAAGACGGCGCACGCCGAAAATCCGCGCGAGGGTCGGCTCCAGCGACGCCCGCGTGGCAATCCGCCAGCCTTCGGCTATCTCCACCAGCTCCAAGGCCGAGCCGCCGTCGTCGTAAAGCGCCCGCAGTTCCGCCAGACCCGCACGCACCTCCGAAATCGGCCGCGACAAAACTTCCGCCAGGCGGCGATCCGACAGCGGCGAGTCGGAGACGAATAGACACGCCTCGATCAACCGGGACAAAGCCAGTTCGGTCGTCATGTCATCCCCGCCCCGGCCGAAACCTCCTCCCCCCTTGAGGGGGAGGCTGGGAGGGGGGTTTCATCCGTTTCAAAAACCTGCTCCGACTGGAGCAGCGACGCAGGCGGAACATCGGACCGGAACCGCGGGCCGGGCTCAAGCCGGATCGCGGCGAACGGCGCTTCCTGCCGGACAAGGATGAGATGAAGACGGGAAAGTTCCAGGAGCGAGAGCAGGAGGACGAGGACTTCAACGCGCGGGGCGGCGACGAAATACACTTCATCGAAGACGATCTCGCCAAAGGGCACGCCGGACAGGCGGCGCAGAATGTCCGTGGAACGCTCCTCCACGAGGGAAGCGTCGATCGCGATTTCTTCCGGCGGCCGGCGGCGGCCGCGCGCGGCGTCAAGAACAATCCGGTATTCGGCCAACAGCGTGAACAGGGTGGCCTCCTGAAGAAGGATCACGCCCTTGCGGTAAGGCGCTGCCAGATCGACGGTGCCCCGGTAAAAACGCTTCGCGGCGGCGATGGAACGATCCTTCAGCACGCCGCCCGCGGCCTGGATCCGCCGGTACAGGAGCAAGCGGTCCACCAGCGCCCGGCGCGGATCGGATTCCTCCGATTCCAAAACGGGGGGACGCGGCAGAATCATGCGGCTCTTGAGCTGAAGAAGCTCAGAGGCCATCGCCATGTACTCCCCGGCCACCTCAAGGTTCACATCCTTCTGGGACTCGATGTACTGGACGTACTGATCGGTGATCGGCGCGACCGGAAGTTCCAGAATGTCCATTTGGTTTTTCTTGATCAGATAGAGGAGCAAATCCAGCGGACCCGTAAACCGATCCAGAGTGACCGTAAACCCCCCCGGCTCGGCCGCGCCCCCCGCTTCCCCCTCGACCTGAACGGGCATCGCATCCATTCCACGGCGAACCCTACTTAAGGAATATCAAAATCTCAAGGCTCACGGAGGCGGTCAGCCAGAAAAGCCGCCGTGTCGACGTCGAGTTCGTCGATCCGCTTGTCCGCAAGGCCGGCGGGCAGGAGGCGGCGCGGCAGGACGGACGAGAGTTTTTTTCGCCGGCCGGAAAACAGCCGCCGCGGAATTTCGGCGTCGAGCGGTGTCCACGCCACGCCCGGGCGCGGGACCAGGCGGATGACCGTCGAGGTGACTTTCGGGCGCGGATAAAATGCGCCGGGGGGGATGCGGAAAAGTTTTTCGCGGCGAAGCGAGAAACGGTGGGCCAGAAGCGTGATCGGGCCCATGCCGCGGCCGCCCGCCGAGACCAGACGGTCGGCAACTTCGGACTGGAGACAGAATACGCCTTCCGTGAACAAATCCACGTTCTGGAAAAATTTTTCGATCAGCGGAGCGCCCACGGAGTAGGGCAGATTACCGAAGAGAACCCGCGGGGCGGGCGCTCCGGAAAACCGTTCGCGCCAGTTTAGGTCGAGAGCGTCCGACTCGATCAGATGAAACGACGGCTCAGACCCGAATCGCTCGGATAGATACGCCGACAACCGGCGGTCGATCTCGATGGCGTGAACTTCCGGCGCAACAGCCAAGAGCGCCTCCGTCAGCGCGCCAAGACCGGGCCCGATCTCCACGGCGGTCGCGAATTTCCCGGAGGCCGACCCGGCGATTTTTCGGGCGGTCGACTCCGACACGAGAAAATTCTGCCCGCGGGCCTTGCTCGGCTGAAATCCTATTTCTTCAAGAATCCGCCGGGGATTGGTGGGATTGGGGCCGGGTATTGACATTATTGACATTTGCAAATGTCAATAATGTCAATACCCGGCCCCATTTACTTCATTTGCCTTTGCAGGCGGACAGCCCAGGAAATCGCCAGGCGCATGCTGCGCGGGTCGGCGATGCCGCGGCCGGCGATGTCGTAGGCGGTGCCGTGCGCGGGGGATGTCCGGACGGCGGGGATGCCGAGGGTGACGTTGATAACGCCGGCGCTGCCGTGAAGTTTCACCGGGATGAGGCCTTGATCGTGATAGAGCGCGAGATACGCGTCATAGGACGACTTCGTGTACGCGCTGTCCGCCGGAATGGGACCCGTCGCACGGCCGAGGTTTAATCGGTTGAACGCCCGAACGGCCGGGAGGATCTTCTTCTCCTCGGTTCCGATCAGACCGCCTTCGCCGGCGTGCGGGTTCAGGCCGAGAACGCAGAGACGCGGACGGCGCAGTCCAAATCGCCGCAGGCCGGAGCTGAGGATTTTCAGGGTCTCAAGAATTTTATCGGTCTGGACATGCCGCGGGACTTGCGAGAGAGGGATGTGCTCTGTAAGCAGCGCCACGCGCAGAGGCCCGGCCATGAGCAGCATGACCGGATGGACGCCGAACGCACGGCCCAAAACGCCCGTGTGGCCGGTGAAGGGAAGACCCGCTCTTAACATCGGTTCCTTCGCGACAGGACCGGTGATCAACGCAAACCGGGCCGGGAAGGACTTGAGCGCCGACAGCGCGAGATCAAAAGAACGAAAGGCGGCACGGGCGGCGCCGGCCGACATCCGCCCCGGCGAAATCAACACAGGCGGACCGGGCGGCTCGACGCCGTAAAGTCCCGGCGGAAGACCGTCCCGCGCTGCGACCTGAAGTCGATCGGCGGGAATCGAAATCACGGGGCGCTTGAGAAAGCGGCGCCAAGGCAGCAGAGACTCTTGAGGGCCGACCAGGACCACCGCATGGCCCGCGGCGAACGGCCCGGCTGACTTCGCGGCAACCTCCGGCCCGATCCCGTTCGGATCGCCGAGGGTGACGATGAGAATCGGATTGGACATCAGCTTCAAATTTGTTCCTCCCCCCTTGAGGGGGAGGTAAGGAGGGGGGTCACTGCTTTTTCCCCGGAAACCCCCCATCCAACTTCCCCCTCAAGGGGGGAAGGGTTAGTTGTGCAAATGCGGTAAATCGAATTTGCAAAAGTTCGGTTATTAATCAAGGAATTTGATATAGGCGCGGTCCCACAGCGACGACACGTAGGCGTTCGATTCGGACACGGACTTCAGAGCCTTCAGTCGCCCGCGGATCTTCTCGCGGTCCGCCGCGGGAATGGTTTCGATTGGGCGCAGGCCGCGTTCCACCAGCTGTACCACGGCAAACCCGGCGGGCGTGGCAATCACCCCGGTCAGATCGCCGATCGTCTTCAACTTGATGACTTCCGCCTCGATTTCCTCCGACCACTTCCCGAGCAGATATGTCCCCATGTCCCCGCCCTCGTCCCGGTCCTGCCCCGCGGAAAACTGCCGGACGGCCTCCGGGAACGTCAGCTTGCCGGACTTAAGCTGCAGGAGCGCCCGGAGGGCCTCGTCGTTCGACCGCGCCAAGATCATGCGCGTGTGATATTCCGCGCGGACTTCATCGTCCGTCACCACGACCCCGCCTTCGACCGCCTGCGCGATCAGCCGCGACTTGATCAGCTCCTGCTTGGCTTCGCGGCGAAGGAGATCCGAAAATTCCGCAAGGCTGAACCCCTGCTCGGCCAGGACTTCATCGACGTTTGCCCCGTATCGGTCCGACAGGGCCCGCAGGCGCGAGGCGACGTAGGACTCGACTTCCTGCCGGTCGAGGAGGATGCGTTTTTCTTTGGCGGCTTGGACCACCAGCCGGCTCTTGACCAATTCCACAAGAATGTTCCGCCGGATCTGGGTCAGATCGGCGTCGGACGGGGGCGCGGGCAGGGACAAGAGGATCGGGTAGGCCTTCTCCTCCATCTCCCGCTGGGTAATGATCTCGTCGTTCACCACCGCGAGGATGCGGTCCACGATTTCGGCCTGGGAAGGGAGAGAGGGAGAAAGGGAGAGAGGGAGAAAGGTTAAACATATTTTTAGAAAGGCAGAATGCGACTTTCTCCCTTTCTCCCTATCTCCCTTTCTCCCTTCCAGACTCAATGGAGCCGGCCGGCCCGCGTCAGCGGCCAGTAGATGACGAAGGCCTTGCCGACGATGTCCTTTTCCTGGACGAATCCCCAGAACCGGCTGTCTTTCGAGTAGTCCCGGTTGTCGCCCATGACGAAGTACCGGTCGCGAGGAACAGTCAGGGGACGGAAGTCGTCCCGGGAGGATTCGTAGTTCATGTCCTTGTGGACGGCGTAAGGCTCGGACTGGAGGACACTGTTCACGTAGAGTTTCTTCCGAACCATCTCAACGCGGTCCCCGGGGACGCCGATGACGCGCTTGATGAAGTGCTTCTCCTCCTCGTCGAACCAGAAGACGATGATCTCGCCGTGCTCGGGCGGACGGAAATAGTACTGGACCTTCGAGACCAGAATCCGGTCGTCCTTGGTAAGAGTGTTCTCCATCGAAGCGGAGGGAATGAAAAACGCCTGGAGAAGAAGCCACCGGATGAGGAGCGCCAGAGCAAGTGCCGAGAGGATCGTGTCGAAGATCTGGCGCCAGACCGGCTTGCCCGGGTAGTCGATGAAAACGGACTTGATGTGAAACCACACCATTCCCGCAAACCCGGCCGGCGGGCAGGGGGCGTCGCTAGACCGCGGCTTTGCTTCGTTCAAGATCCGTCAAAAAGGATTCGACCAGCTTCCGGCTGTCATCCTCGTTGATCTCCCGTTCCAAAACCTTCTCGGCCGCCGCGCGCGCCAGAGCCGCGATCTCGCCCACCAGGTCCCGGCGCGCGTGCTCAACCTCAAGTTCGATGGTCTTGCGCGCGTTCTCCAAAAGGGTGTGCGCCTTGTCCGACGCATCCGATATCGCCTGCCGGGCCTTCTCCCGCGCGTCTGATTCGATCCGCTCCACGCGGGACTTCGCCTCGGCTTCGATCGCGCCGATTTTCGTCCGGTACTCCTCCTTCAGCCGCTCGATTTCCCTGCGGCCCTGCTCAAGCTCCTCGAGCTGACGGCGGATGCTATCGCGCCGGGATTCCAGCGCGTCGCCCACCCGCTTCCAGGCAAACTTGTAGAGGATGCCGAAGAAGACGAGAAAGCCGATGACATTCGTGAGAACCTTGGGGCCTTCGACCCCGAGCGAATGGAGAATGCTTTCCACGAACGCCTAAGCTCCGATTTTCCCCATGAACAGAAACACCGTCACCAGCGCGTAAATCGTCAGGGCCTCGATAAAGGCCGCGCCGATGATCATGGTGAGCTGAATCTTACCGTGAGCCTCCGGCTGGCGGCCGATCGACTCCATCGCGCCGCGGACGGCGTTGCCAAGACCAATCCCGCAGCCGAGTCCCGCCAGTCCCACGCCAATCGGCAGGGCCAGCGCCAAACCTGTCTGATAATCCATCGTCAGAAAACCTCCTCTAAGAATTGTTAGTGCGCATGTTCTTCATGCGGAAGAACCATCAGAATGTAAATGGTCGAAAGAAGTGCGAAGACCAAAGCCTGGATGGTGCCGAGGAGCACCGAAAGAAAGCGCAGGATGACGGTCGTCAAAAAAGACATCCCCCCCCCGATGATGGATCCGATGCCGGATCCCTCAAAGAGATTCCGGGCGCTCATGTCGAGGAACGCGCCGAGGAGCGTGTCCTCGCCGGTGATGTTGCCAAATAGACGCAGGGAAAGCGTGATCGGCGGCATGATGACGTCGAGCAACAGAAAGAGGGGAAGCATGAAAACGGCCAGTAAATACATGCCGGGACTTCGCGGCTGGCAGGCCAGATGGTCGATGTAGTTTTTGGCGCCCAGTTTCGTGACCGCGGTGTATTGGACGGTGACGAAAACGCAGAACGCGAGAGCCAGGGTCAGGTTCAGGTCCGTGGTCGAGGACTTCAGAAACGGCACAAGACCCATCATGTTCATGCAGAAAACATAGAGAAACAGGGTGCCCAGGAAGGGAACAAAGGTCTTGCCGTAGCGCCCGAGGATTCCCGTAAAAAAATCCTGGAGTGTCTCGACGATCAGTTCCATCAGGTTCTGAATCTTTCCGGGGACCACCGTCATCCGCCGTGTGCCGGCCGCGAAAACCACGGATAGAAACACGCCGGCCAGAACGGCAAACAGAATGTTTTCGTATTGGACCAGCCAGTGCACAACGTGGTTATCGGGAAACCGGCCGTGCAAAAGAGATATAAAATTCGGCGGTTCTAAAGACCCGTGACCGCCGCCACCGGACATCTAAACCCGATCCCCCGGAGGCATCACAGTTACTCCCGGATGGAGGCGGCGGACTGGGCCGACACCATCAGCGCGAATTGAGAAAAGAGAGTCCCCGCCAGAATCCCGGAAACGAACGTCTCCGGACGGAGCAGGCTACGCGTCACCAGGTCCAAACTGACGGCGCCGAGAAAACCCACGGCCAGCAAGGCCGCAACCGGCAGAACGACGGGAGCGACGGTTCTCCAACCCTGGAATCCCGTAATGGCGCCGGCGATCTCAAGAAATGAGCCGAATGCCAGCGCCGCAAACGCTCCGCCGGCGGCCAGACTCCACCAACCCTTCGAGCCAAGCACCGGCACGGCCAGCAATCCCGCAACCACCGGAACAAACGCAAACCCGCTCGACGCCCAAATCCGTTTCCTCATGTCCATACCCTTCACTTCTCCCGATTTTCAGTATTGCCCTCTTTACGGTCTTCCTCCGACAACTGCGCCAGCAAGTACCGAATCCGAACCGCCGCCAGCACAAGACCCAGCACAACTCCGGCCAAAATTCCCCACGGAGAAACACCCCAATGCCGATCCGCCGCAGCCCCGGCATACCCCCCGACGCCGGGCAACACCAGCAACGTCACCGGTATCGACATCGCCGCCAGCCAGTTCGGCCCTCCGGAAGAACCCTGCCGACCACTATTCAAATCACTCATTCAATCACCCTGCGCGGGAGAATTCAAGATCATAGATTCCGTTTTACAGGCCTCCAGAATTTCGCGGGCCTCGGCCTCCAAGGAGGATTTGGAAACGGCGGTCTGGAGGATGTCCCAGGGCAGGGCTTCGGCCGGAGAGTATCGGAGTATCGGAGTACCGGCGTATCGGTGACCCTTCGTATTCCCCGATACTCCGATACCCCGATACCCCGATACACTCCCCTTTCCGTAGGCCATGGCAAGGATGGCCGGCGCGGCCGACTCCCAGGCGTGAATGAGAAACGCCTGCTGGACCGCCTCCCGGGGACTGTAGCCAGAGACGTCGTGGACTTTCGCGGCACGGAGCGCGTTTCGGAGATAACGGAACTTGGATTTTAAAACAGCGAGGGGTTCCATCGGAAACCACTGGAGCGGGGTCTGGGGTTTGGGGATGAAGGGATTCAGGCTCGCGCGGACTTTGAGGCCCAGTTTGACGGCGTCGGCGCAGAAGTCGACGATACCCCGGATGTCCGGCTCGGTCTCGAATGGAAATCCATAGATGAAATACAGCTTCACCTTGCGGATCCCGCCCGCTTTCGCCTGGGCCAGTTTCTCGCGCGCCGCGGCAAGGTCCATGCGCTTGTTGATCAGCCGCATCATCCGCATCGTGCCGACTTCGGGAGCCAGCGTGAGGGATTTCTGAAATTTCGAGAGAGATCGGAGGTTGCCCGCGTGGAGCTTGTCGGCGCGGAGGGATGCGAAGGTAAAGTCGACGGAGGATTCCTCGAAAACCTGGCGTTCGGTCTTCCAGAGTTTGGAGGACAGAAGCGCCGATCCGATCATGCCGAACCTGAGGCCATGCTCCTCCGCCGACCGGACCAGTTTCTCAACCTCGGCGGGCGGCATTTCCGTCAGGCGGCGGCGCTCAAAGCCCACGGTGCAGAAGCGGCACCGGAAGGGACACCCGCGCTCGATCTCCACGAGGAGGCTTCGCGCAAATTCGGTGTGCGGCGTCGCGACCGTATTGAAACACCCCCGGGGGGTGGATATTTCCGGTTTGGGAATGGGCGCGCCGGCCGCCACCCGCGCAGCCGTCGCGACGCCGGGGATTTCCTCCAGACGTTCCACCACCGCCCGGCGCGGCTCCCGGCGGATATCCGCGAAGACCGATACAAGCTGATCAAAGACCGGTTCGACGTCGCCGGCGAAAACCGCGTCGGCGAACGGAAGGAGAAACCGGGGATTGAGGCTCGGCGCGGCCCCGCCGATCACCACCAGCGGCCAGGTTTTGTCCGTGCGGTCCGATGCCAGAGGGGGGATGCCGGTCTCCTTCAGAAACCGCAGAATCTGGAGAGCGTCCATCTCGAAGGGAAGCGTAAACAGGATGACGTCGAAACTCAGAATCCCCGACCCGGTTTCGAAACTCTGCGTCTTCAGCCCCTCTTCGTAAAACGCCCGCTCGCAGGCGATCTCCGGACGCTCGTTCAGAAGGCGGTAGAGATACAGAAACCCGAGATTGGACATGCCCACGTGGTAGGTATTCGGATAAACCAAAAGCGCCCGGACAGATCCGGCGTGGGGATCATAGGGAGCGGGAGGGATATATATCTCCCCGGCAAGCAGCCGCGAGCGCTTTTCCCGGACTGGCCATCCATCCGCAGCACGGCGCCCAACCTTCGAAAAATCTGTGGCCCAGCACTTCATAAAGACAGACTTGGTATCAGACTTTGAATTATTGAATTGTTCTCCACACAACAACTCAATAATTCAAAGTCTGATACCCGGGTCTGTTCCTTTCTACCCCAGAATACCAGTTTCGATGTCGGGGAAATGGCCCTTGAGATAGAGCTCCCACGCGGCCGGCTTCGACGCGCGGGCGCGCGCTTCCTCGGTGCTGATGAGGCCCGCGTTGAAGAGATCGACGAGGGACTGGTCGAAGGTCTGCATGCCGTCCTGCCGGGCTTGGTGGATGGCGGATTTGAGTTTGGGGATGCGGTTGTCGACGATCAGTTTCTTGATCATCGGCGACTGGATCATGATTTCGACGTTCGGCGCCATGCCGCTTCCATCGGCCTTCGGGATAAGCCGCTGGGACACGACCGCCACGATGAATTCCGACATCAAAATCCGCATCCGGTCTTTCTCCTCCTCCTGGTAAAACTCCAAAACTCGCTCGATCGTCTGCGGGGCGTTGGCGGTGTGAAGGGTCGAAAAGACGAGGTGGCCGGTTTCGGCCGCGGTGAATGCCGTCTCGACGGTTTCCTTGTCCCGCATTTCCCCGACTAGAATGATGTCGGGGTTCTGGCGGAGGACATATTTCAGGGCGGTGCCGTAACTGGCGGTATCAAGCCCGATCTCGCGCTGGGTGATCACGCCCATTTTGTCCTTGTGGAGAAACTCGATGGGGTCCTCGATCGTCACGATGTGTTTGGCCATGTTCGTATTGATATGATCGATCATCGCCGCCAGCGTCGTCGACTTGCCGCTGCCGGTGGTGCCGGTCACGAGAAAGATGCCGTACTGAAATCCGCAGAGGTTGTACATCACCCGCGGGAGCGTCAATTCCTCGAAGTTCGGAATGTTGCCCTTGATGTGCCGCATCACCATCCCGAGGGACCCGCGCTGGCGGAAGATATTGACGCGAAACCGGCCGACGCCCGAAACGCCGTAGGCCAAGTCTTGCTCCTCGCCCGCTTTGACTTTCGCGATTTTCTCCCAGTCGGTGATGTTCAGGCAGAGCTTCTCCATGCCCTCCGGGGTGATGGGATCCATCTCGATCTTCACCAGCCCCCGGTTGATCCGCATGGCCGGCGCCGACCCGGCCTTGACGATGATGTCGGATGCGCCGTTTTCAACCATCATTTTCAGAAAATCGTTGATGTGATAGTTCGTCGACATGACAGTCCACCAATGTACCTTTGTGTCTTCGTGGCTGTCTAGGTACTCTGGAGGGACGTGGCGACAAACACGGGTGAATCGGAAGTTCTGATCGAACGATGGGAGAACGGGCGCGCGCGGCGCGTGCGTGCGGGGCGGATCGAAGAGACTCTCACCGCGTGGACTCCGGACGAGGCGGTCTGGTGCCTGGACCGGATTGACGCCGGCCGGAAAACGCTCAGGCGCGGTCGGCCTTGGGAATCCGGCTGGATCGGATTTGTCTCCTACGAGCTGGGGCGGATGTTCCTGCCGGGCCTTACCCGGTCCTGGCGCCGGCAGTTGCCGCTTCTCCGCTTTCACCGCGTCTCCGCCTGCAAACCGGTTTCCGAACCGGCGAGCCGGGGATCGCGGATACGGGCGAAGACCGCCCAAACCGACGACCGCGAATCTTACGGGGACAAGATATTCAAGATTCGAAAAGCCCTGCAGAGGGGAGACGCCTACGAAGTGAACCTTTCCCAAAGATGGGAATGGCGATACCCGCGCGTCCCGGACGCCCGCCGGATTTTCGACCGCGCCAGCCGCTTGATGCACCCGCGATTCGGATTTTTCGAACGGACCGGCGCCTCCGCGATCCTGGGATTTTCTCCGGAACTGTTTTTTTCGGTCCGAAAAACCCGCATCCAGGCCGAACCGGTCAAGGGAACCGCCGGGACGGGCGAACGGGGTCTTGTCGGAAGCGCGAAAGACCGCGCGGAACTGCTGATGATCACGGACCTCTTCCGGAACGACCTCGGCAAAATCTGCCGGACCGGCAGTATCCACGCGGAAGGCCCGATCGAGATGCGAATCCCCTATGCGCGGCACCTCTTCTCCCGGGTTTCGGGTCATCTCCGGAAGTCCATCCCGCTGATTGAACTGCTGGCGGCGGTCTTTCCGTCAGGTTCCGTGACCGGCGCGCCGAAAATCTCCGCCTGCCGAATCATCGACTCCCTGGAACCCTTCGCCCGCGAGGAATCCTTCGGGGCCTACGGCTGGATCGGCCGGGACGACATGGAGTTCGCCGTCGCCATCCGGACGGCGGCGATCGTCGGACGCGTTCTCCGCTATACAGCCGGCGGCGGGATCACCATTTACTCGGACCCGGAAAAAGAATATGAGGAGTCGCTGCTCAAAGCCGGTCGATTTTTCGAGGCCCTGGGAGCCTGCCCCCAACGCGCAATGGAGAAATTTCCCTCCTGAAAATTTCTGAGACTGGAGCGTTGGGGACAGGACATCCCTGTCCGCTGATGAAAGGACTCATCGAAACCTTCCTTCAGGTCCGGCATCCGGCGCCGTTCTTCGAGGCATCCTGGAAACGGCTGACTCGGTCCGCGAAGAAAACGGGAATCCAAATCTCGCCCGATCTCAAACGCCGAACCATCGCATGGCTCCGCCTCCTGCCCGCCAGACCCTGGCGCGTCCGCCTGGTTCTGAAACCGGACGGTTCGATGATCCATGAATTCCGCCGGATGACACAGCCCCGGACCCGAAAAGTCAATAAGTCAATACCTGGCACCAGGGTGGGCGGCACCAGGGGGGGCGCCTGGGCGGCGGGGTTCCCCGCCTGCCATCTTGCCGCCATGGCGGCGCCATGCGGTTATCCCGGCAATTGGCCCGGTCTCAAAACGATAGATCGCCGCGGCCTCGACCGGTCCTATGACCGCGCGCGGCGCGCCGGCGCGGACGACGCGCTCCTGGTACTTGCCGGACGGCGGATTGCCGAAACATCCCGCGCGAATATTTTTTGGATTCAAAACGGCGTCATCCACACCCCGCCGCTTGGCACGGGATGTCTCCCGGGACTCACACGGGCCTGGGTGCTGAAAACTTGCCGGAAAATCGGCCTGGCCGTGCGGGAAAAAGACGGCGCGCTTGAGGATATTGGAAATTCGGAGGGCGCCTTCCGGACCAACGCCGTCATCGGCATCGAGTGGGTCCGGAGATTGTCAGGACTAAAGAGGAAAACCTGGCGAAAACCACACCCGGCGGTTATCCGGCTTCACCGCATCTACCGGAAGCTATTCCGTCACCCCGGCGGCCAGCGAAAGGGGCGCCCTCCCAGGACGTGGACGTGAATGTGAAAGACCGTCTGCTGGGCATCGCGGTTGCAGTTGACGACCAGCCGGTACCCGCCCTCGGCGATGCCAAGGTCCGCCGCGAGTTTCGGTATGACGGACAGGAGGTATCCCATGACCCCGGCGGATTCCGGCGTAACATCGTTGGCGGTGGGGATGTGGGCCTTCGGAATCACGAGAAAATGCACCGGTGCTTGGGGATTGACGTCGTGAAACGCCAGAATCCGGTCGTCCTCGTACACCTTCTTGGGCGCAATTTCCCCGCGAACCATTTTGCAGAAAAGACAATCCGCCCCCGCCGAAGAACCGCTTTTTTTCACGGGCCGGCCTTCTCCGGTCAGGCGGCCGCCGGCGGCCGGGATTTCTCGCCCATTGTCAGGATCATGTAGACGACCAGCGAAATTCCGAAGCTGACAAACCACGCATAAGCGTACAGGCCGTCAAAAAATCCCGGGTTGGCCACCCGGCCGCCCGGCGTGGTGGCCGCGTTCAGAAACCCCGGAACATTCGGGATCACGCCCAGGAAAAATGCGAGGATTCCCTTCCAGCGCCACCTCGGATACTCACCACCCTCCCGGTACAGGTCCGGAAGATTAAGTTTCCCTCCGCGGAGGATCCAGTAGTCGGCGATCATGACGCCGGCGATGCCTCCCATGAGGGCCGAATACCCGATGAGCCACGTGAAAATGTAGGCGCCGACGTTTTCCAGAAGTTTCCAGGGCATCATGAGGATGCCGATCACGCCGGTGATGTATCCGCCCATTTTGTAGGAAATGGAGGCCGGCGCGAGGTTGCAGATGCTGTTGGCCGGAGAGACCACATTCGCGGCGAGGTTCGTCGTGATGGTGGCGATGATGAGGGAAAAGAGCGAGACGGCGAGAAGCACGGGATGCTCGAAATGCGACAGGAGCGACACCGGATCCCACGGGGCCTGGCTGGGGACCAGGACATCCGGAAACACAAGAACCGCGGCGCAGGTCGACACGATCCCGACGAACGCGTAAAATGTCATGGTCGTCGGCAGGCCCAAAAGCTGCCCGATGACCTGATCCTTCTGGGATTTGGCGAACCGCATGAGATCGGGAATGTTCAAACTTAGCGTCGCCCAGTATCCGACCATCGCGGTGAGGAGGGGGAAAAAAACCGTGAGCAACCACGACCGCGAAGCGGCGGCACCGGAGGCGGGTGATTCGACCACAGCCGTAAGAACCGCCGTACGACCGGTGGCCGACCGGATCTCCACCACCACGTGAGCCGCCTCGGACGGTACGGTCACGGGAAACTGCTCCCGGACCGGCTGCCATTCGGCATTCGGGAGATCCTCCTTCGACGCGGCCACGCGCATTTCCGACGCCTTGACGACGCCGTCAGCCCCCTTCAAGAGCAAAAGGTTCGCTGTGACTTGGCCGTTTTCCACATGGGCCGAGAGGGCGGGTTTCGCGAAGACCTCGCTCTGCCGCAGAACCGATCCGAGGCCGCCGCCAGCGTTCCAAGCCCAGCCAAGAAGGCAAAGGCCGACAAAAATCAAAATCGGCGCCGATGCCGTCTCCAGCCATTTGATCGATTCCGTGCCCGCATAGACGAACCACATGTGGACGGCCCAGAAGAGCAGAAAACTCGCCAGTTCCCCGCCGTTGATCCCGATTGCGGACACAAGACCCGGTCCCCATTCCGATATCCCGGGATAGACCAGCTTCACCAACTCATAAATGGCCTTTCCGCCCACCCACGTCTGGATGCCGAACCACCCGCAGGCCACGAACGCGCGGGACAGCGACGGGATGTGCGCGCCATTGAGCCCGAAAGACGACCGGATCAAAACGGGAAACGGCACGCCGTATTTGGTTCCGGGGTGGGCGTTGAGGGCCATGGGAAGAAGGACGATGGCGTTTCCCAGAAGAATGGCCATCACCGCCTGGACCCAGGTCATTCCCGCCGCGATGAGCCCCGCGGCCAGCATGTACGTGGGAATGCAGACGCTGAGTCCAACCCAGAGACAGGCGATGTGCCACCAGTTCCAGCTTCTCGCCGAAATCGGCGTCGGTGAAATGTCCGCGTTCGCGTAGGGACTCGGCGGCAGAGGTTCCGTCAACTCCACCAAGCCCCCCACTTCCCGTACTTTTGACATCCAGCGCAACCTCCATCCAAAATTTCGCCAATTGTGGATTGCCCGCCCGGAATTGTCAACTTTCCTCCAAAGTCGACGCCCGGGACCGCCAAAAATGTTTACTGTATTTATTGACGTGGACATATTCATTAAGTAATGTCGAATGGTTTACATCCCGATAATGTAAATAGGAAGGGGGGTGCTGTGGGGGCACACGGCTCTGTGTTTCGCGACGCAGGGCGGGAGGGTTGTCGGTCCAACTGGGCCGGAAGCCGGGCCCAAGGGGGGCGCGGATAACTGAAGGGCGGAACGCGAGGGTTATGGCATTCAAACTATCGGGTTTGAGTCTGCCGTCATTGTTTGCGAAAAAGTCCTACCTGGCCGTCGATGTGGGGGCGTCCGCCGTGAAGTTATGCCGGCTGTCGGGCGGGAGGGGGAAGTACAGGGTCGATATGTGGGACGCGCTTCCCATGCCCCCCGGGCTCTCCGGCAAGGAGTTCGAAGCCAGGGCCGCGGATCTGCTCAAGGAACTCGTTCAGAAAAATAAAATCAAGCAGAAAAATGTCATCTTCTGCCTTCCGGCCCAATCGGTCGTCATCCGCTACTTGACGCTCAAGGGCATCCCGAAGGAGCGGCTCGAAGGCGTGGTGCGTCACGAGGCCGAGGGGCACATCCCGTTTCCGCTGGCGGAAGTGTCTCTGGACTGGTGCGAGGCCCGAAAGACCGCGGATGGGTTCGAGGTACTGCTCGTGGCGATCAAGCAGGACAAACTCGACAGCATGGTCGCCATCATCGAGGAGGCGGGTCTTGAGGTCCAGGTCGTCGACGTCAGCACCCTCGCGCTCTTCTCCCTGTACTACCACAGCGAGCTCAAGCAAAAATCCGAGGCCGATACCGGCGCGGAAGTTTTCGTCGACATTGGCGCCGGGACGACCGACATCGCGTTTCTGAAGGACCAGCGCGTTTTTTTCACGCGCAGCGTCCCGATCGCCGGGCGAAGCTTTACGGAAATCATCGCCAAGCGGCTGGATATTCCGGAGGAGAAAGCGGAGAGAATCAAGATCAGGCACGCTGAGATCAAAGCCATCGCCGTCGACCTCGCCGCGCTCGAGGGTCCCGCGCCCATCGCCGGGGGACTCGCGTCGCCCAAAGCTCCGGGTGCCGCTCTGCCGACGGCCAAGGCGCCCGGGCTTGCGCCGCCGTCCGCGGGGGGCCTGATGCCGCCGAAACCGGCCGCCGGCGGCGGACTCGTTCCGCCCAGCGCCGGAGGAGGTCTCGTCCCTCCCAAATCCGGCGGGTTGACGCCGCCGTCCCTTCGGCCCCCCACGGCCGCGACGCCGGAAGGCGCCAAGGAAAAAGAAATACCGAAAAAGCCGACAGAAGTTCCCTTGCCATCCCCGCCGACGCTGGCGTTGCCCAAACCGCCGGGCGCGACACCCCCCGCGCCGCCGACCCCGCCGGCCGCGCCGGCCGGACCAGCCGCTCCGCCAACGCCCAAACCGCCAACGCTGGCGTTGCCAAAACCGCCGGGGGCCGCGCCCGCCGCGCCCGCCACGACGCCGGCGCCGACGCCCCCCGCCGCGCCCACCAAACCGCCGGCGCTCACTCTGCCCAAGCCCCCCGGCGTGGCGGCCATGCCGCAAATGCCGCCCGCGCCACCCCCTGGGCCGGCCATGCCGAAACCTCCGATAACCGCACCGCCTCCGCCCGGACTCAGGCCCCTTCCTCCGAAACCCGGTGACGGCAAATCCCTGGGCGCGGCGAAAGCCGAGGACGGCGAGGTGTTCTCGCTTTTTGAGGGCGGCGGAGACGACGAAAAGATCGACAAGGACAAAGTGACCGCCGCCATCAAGCCCATCGCGGACCGCATGGTGACCGAACTCCGGCGTTCTTTCGATTACTTCAGCAGCCAACTTGGAGGAGGAGACGTCAAAAAAATTATTCTTTCCGGCGGCGGCGCGAGCCTGAAGGGACTGCCGGAATATTTGACCGCCCAGCTCAATGTTCCCGTTGTCCTCTTCGATCCGCTGACCGCGGCGGTCCCGCCGCCCCCGGCGGGCAGAGAAACATTGAATTCCCAGATTTTCGCCTCGGTCGTCGGCATGGGCATGCGGCTTCTGGACGGAACTCCCCTCGATATCAATCTCATCCCCGCCAATATTCAGGCCATCCGGCGCATGCGGAGCATGGGCCGGGACCTCAAATATCTGGCGATCGCGGCCGGCCTGCTCCTGGCTCAATTGGGCGTCTACGCATTCATGATCACCCGCAATCAGGATACGCTCTACCGCAAACTCCAGGGCGATGTTCAGGAACTCGAATCGGTGGTCATGCAGACGCGGCAGCTCGAGAAAGACCAGAAGACCGTCAACGACCTTGAAAAATCAATTGCGAGTCTCGTGTCCGCCAAGGCCAAGTGGATCCCCGTACTCGTGGCGCTGGACAGGACCCTCCCCGATAATGCCTCGGTGAGGTCGATGTCCATGCCGGCGAAGGACCAAATCGCCCTCCAGGTCATTGCCAATTCCCTGACCGAAATACCGGACATCGGAAAACGATTCCAATCCCCGGAATATACGAAAAATTATTTCTCGCTCACCAACAAGCCAAGCCCGCGGAAAACGAACATGGGCGGGATCGATATGTTTGAGGTCCAGTTTGATCTCCGGGTCGATCACACGGCCGTCTCCGTCAAGTCCGAGCCGGGAGGAGCGTGAGATGGCGCTGAAGGAAAGCGACAAACGCGCGCTGGCATTCCTCGCCGTCGCGGGCACCGGCGCCCTGATCTATCTCTATGTCATGCCCATGTTCGACACCTACCAGAAACGGGAGGTGGAAATTCAGGACCTCGTCCGGGAACTCAGGCTCGCGCACCGGAAAGCCGAGAACATGGGCGGGCTGAACGCGGAAGTTGAAGTTCTGAAATACCGCCTGGCGGATCTGAAGAAAGTCCTGCCGACGGAAGAGGGGTCCTTTGAGCTGATTGAAAAACTTCAGGGCCTGGCGGCCTTTTCCGGAGTGAGGGTATCGGGGATATCGATCGAAGAACGCAAGGAACGGGGGGAGGGCTGGTCGGCGGTGGGCTTTCGTATTGAGGGAAGCAGCTACTGGTTCCAATTCATTGACTTTTTGTGGCGGCTTGAAAATTTTGAACGCATCATCGACGTCTCCGTCATCAGCCTGACCCCCGAGACGATGGAGCCGGGACAGAAAGCCCAGCGGTTTCAGATCGTCCTCAGCGCGAACGTCTATTCCTCGACCATCGGGGAGTCCTGATCGCATGGGAAAATTGAAGGAATTATTTTTCAAGATCAATGCGAAGGTCCCGCTCGTCCGGATACTCATCTTCGTGTCCCTTGCCGGTATCGTGGTCGCCGGATACCTCCTCATCGACCCCTTTACCTTCGACCCGGACTTCTTCGTCCTCTACGGTCTCGAGGACGCCCGGAAAGTCCGCGCGAGGGTCGAGGAACAAATGAGACGGATCAAACACAGGGATCCGCCGGCGCCGGCGCCGCCGGCGCAGAAAAGTTATGCCGTGCGCATCCTTCAACAGCATAACCCGTTCCTCCCGCCCGGAATGATCGAACAAACCGGAATCAGGGATGAGGAAGAAAAATTTACCGACGTCAGCGGGATTGAACTCGTCGGCACCGTCTATTCCCATACCCCCACACGGCGCACGGCGCTCATCGAATTCAACAATGTCGCAATCGTCGTCCGGGAGGGCAGTAGTATCCGGGGGACCCGAAAAAAGGTCGTTGAGATCGGCCGGAGTTTCATCAAAGTCCAGGAAGAGGGACTGATCCCGTCGCCCGTTGCTCTCCCGTTTGAACACGGGCTCGCCGATCTCAGCCAGTCCCTCAAGAACAACGTGTACAAGACCCAGTCCAACTGGAAATACTCCACCAAGCGGCCGGCGCCGGTGGTCAAGGGAGAGGACGAGGAGGAGGAAGCCCCGGTTGAGGCGGCGGGAGATGCAAAGAAATCGCAAAAGAAGGGGAGCGGACGCAAGAAAAAGACGGATGAAGCCGAGGACGAGGGGGACGAGGACGCCGGGGCTGGAGACGATGGTCTCGGCGGAGACGCCGGCGGGGACGGCGGCGGCGATGGTGGCGGGGACGCCGGCGGCGATGGCGGCGACGGGATGGACTTCGGAGGTGATTTCTGATGGGACGTAAGGCAATGCTGGCCGGGGCAGCCATCTGCATGGCCGCGCTCTCTCTCCCTCTCTCCGCCCGCGCGGCCGAGGTCGACGTATCCGCGGCGTCGCCCGCATCCATCGTCTGGACCGTTCCGGCCAAGGCCCGGGCCGGCGAGCCATTTACCGTCAAGATCGAAGTGCGCGACCGGTTCGGCAACGTGGTTATGGACTTCGACCGGCGCGGAACGCCCTTCGAACTCCGGGCGGTCGGACGCGGTGATGTCCGCCCCAAGTCCATATCCCCCGAATCATTCCGGGAAGGCATGGCGGAAATTCAGGCGGTCTATCAGGTGGCGGAACGGATTGAACTGGCGGTACGGCCCGGCGGAGCGGCCGCGGTTTCCCGCGGCGGCTCATGGTCCGGAGTGGAATTCCGAAGCCCGCCGTTCTCGGTGGGTCCCGGGAAACTCGCGGAACTTCGTGTCGTCACGCCGGCCGCCGCCAGAGCCGGAACGCCCTTCCGCGCCTCCATCACGGCCGTTGACGCCTTTGGAAACATCCTGAAAGACTTCAAGGAGCGTTCGACCGGCATCGTCCTCTCAACCGGAGGGTACGGCCTCCTGAATCCGATGCGCGTCGCGCCCGCGGCGTTCTCCGGCGGGGTCGCCGACGTCTCCATCACCTACACCGGGACCGGGGACATCGAGATCATCGCCAAAGATCCCGCCGACGGTGTCACAGGTCGGTCGGCGGGGAAAATTTCGGTGGGGCCGGGCGAGCCGGTCAAGTTTCAGGTGACGGCGCCCGGACAGGCGCTGGTCGACGAGGCCTTCGACGTGGCCTTGACCGTGCTCGACGCCTACGGCAATGTCGTCACCGATTTCAACGCCGTCGGCACCATGGTTGTGATCGGTTCCGACGGGTCCGGGGCGATCACGAACGCGCAAGTTCCGCCGGACAAGTTCGTCAAGGGCGTGGCCTTCGCGAAGATCCTGTATGACAAACCCGAAAACATATCGCTCCTCGTTTCCGAACCCGGAACGGGACGCACCGGAGCGTCCGCGCCGGTCGCGGTTCAGCCCGGCAAAGTCGCGCGGCTGGAGCTGGAGGCGCCGCCGGCCATCGAGGCCGGAAACCCCTTCAGCGTTAAAATCCGGACGGTCGACTCCAGGGGCAACCTTTCCAAGTCGGCGGGCCAGCGCGTCATTCTCGAAGTCCGCGGGTCGGTCGCCACTACGCCGATTGATATTCCGGCGGCCGGATTCAAAAATGGAGAGGCGGATCGCAAGCTTTCCTACAACATCGCCGAGGAGATTGTCCTTGCCGCCCAGGACGCCGCCGGGATCATCCGGTCGGACCCCGTCCGCGTCATCGTCCGGCATGGACCCCCGGCCGGGCTTGATGTGGCGGTGCCGGACAAGGTCACCGCGGGCGCCGGCATCACCGTCCGGATCACGGCCGTCGACGCGTATCGGAATACCGTCGAAACCTTCGACCGCTCCGATCACGTTACGACCGTCCGGGTTGAAGCGCCCAACGCGCCGCCGGCGACGGAGGTCTCCCCGGAGGCCTTCGTGAAGGGCCGCGCCGAGGTCACGGTGAATTATTTCATGGCCGGAAGCGCGCGCGTGTCGGCGGAATTGAACGGCAGAAAAATAACGTCCAGTCCCGTGGAAATCCTCCCCGCCGCACTCCACCACTTCGATCTGGACCTGCCCTCGCAGGGACGCGCCGGCGAGCCGTTCCGGCTGACCCTCCGCGCGCGCGACGCGTTTGGAAATACGCCGGCCGATTATGACCGGACGGGACAGGGCGTCCAGATCCATTCATCCGGGGTGAGTGAAGTTCAACCGGCTGTCGTGATGCCGGCGGCTTTCACCAAGGGCGTCGCGCAGGTGGATGTCGTAACCTACGCCGCGGAATCCCTCCTCCTCACCGCCACCGAACGCTTCGGATCGGCCTCCGGCCGGTCCGGCCGGATCAACATTTCCGCGGGACCGCTGGACCACTTCCTCGTCTCCGCGTCGCCGCGCATCCAGGCCGGGGAAAAATTCCCGATCCGCATCGAGGCCCAGGACATGTACTACAACCTGGTCCGGCAGCTTCAAACGTCCGGATATATCCGCCTCTCCGCTTCGGGCAACGCCTCCGTCCAGCCGGCGCAGATCGATGCCGGACGGTTCGCCAATGGCGTCGCCCTCGTCCAGGCGGCGGTGTCCGCCACGGGACAGACGGAAATCACCGTCGCGACGGAAGACCGCAAGGCCGTCGGAAAATCCAATCCGGTGACCGTTCTGCCCGCGGAACCCGCGTCCTATCGCGTCGATGTCCTCGATCCCGTCACGGCCGGCGAACCCTTTCGCGTCCGCGTCAACGCGGTGGACGCGTTCGGAAACCCCGTCGAAAATATGAAATCTCTCGGACGGCACGTCCGGATCGGCAGTCAGAAACGCGGCCAGATCGTCACCCCCGACGCCCTATCCCCTCAACTCTTTCGAGGGGGTTCCGCGGAAGCCTGGCTCGTCGTGCCGCAGGCGGGGCGGGTAACCCTGCAGATCAAAGACAGTCCGGGAGAGGCCGGCGGCGGGTGGATTCCGGAAAAGGCTTCCAGGATCGAGGGGCTCTATTTCAAAACCTACGGATACACCGGCGACCGCACCGACATCTATCTTCTGGCCAGCGGGCCAGTCGAATACCGGGCGGCCGAGCCCAGCCGGTACGGGGACGGTTTCGACGCGCTCGTTTTGACCTTTCCGAACGCTTCCCTTCAAAGGGAAATTCAATACGACGCGCTCGACTTCCCGGGACTCCGCGCGGCCAAATTGTCCGCGCACGCCACGTCCGACGTCCCCGCCACCCCGCGTCTCATTCTCAAAATGGATTCGAGGTACGCCTACTCCGTCAACGCCCGGGCCAACCTCCTCGTCGTGTCGCTCTCGCCGGGCCCTGGAACGGCCACATCCGAATTTCTGCCGGCAGTCGAGTCCACGCCGGCGCCGGCGTCCACCATCCCGTCGCTCCTGGAGATCCAGGCGATGGTCAACCGCGGAGATTATAAAACCGCAAGACGCGCCGTCGAACTCTTCCTCTCCGCTCACCCCGGCCACCCGGATGCCATGGCACTGCGCACCCGGCTCGAAAAAGTCTTGAGGCTCCTCGGACAATGAACCGCCTGACACATACTCTCCACTCAGCCCCGACACCTCCTCCCCCCTTGAGGGGGAGGCCGGGAGGGGGGTTTCATCGATTTACTCTATTTCTGCTTGCCCTGACTCTCTCTCTCTCTCCATTCCCCGCCCCCCTCGCGCTGACTCCCGCCGCCGCCGAAACCACAGAGGAACTCTTCCAGACGGCAACTCGCATGTACGTCGAGGGCAAACTCGAGGAGGCCCGTATGATGCTCGAACGGGTCATCCAGCAGAATCCAAAACATGAGAAGGCCAAACAGCTGATTGAGGAAATCAATAAAGACCTGCCGCCGGCCCCGGCGCCGACTCCCGCGGTAGAACCCCAGGTTCGAACCGGGTCTCCGGTGTCTCCGCCGACGGCGGATGTCGATGTCATGATCCTTGACGTGCCCGCCGAGGCGGCGCCCGGATCAGCGCCTCCGGCGCCTTCCGCCTCAGGCGGACCGGCGTCTCCGACGCCGGCCGGATCAGCGCCCCCGGCGCCCTCCGCCTCAGGCGGACCGGTGTCTCCGCCGACGGCGACTGCGGCCTCCACGCCAGACGGCGCTGTTCTCAGGTTCGGTTCCGACGCCCCGCCGGCCGGATTTGAGGGCAGCGTCTACGCCATCGAAGTCTATGGCGACGCATCCGCGCCCTATGTGTTCATCCGGACGACGGAGGGCGTCGATTTCCTGACCAATCCCATCCTCTCCCCGCCCATGACGGCCATCGATCTTCTCGGCGCCGTCGATAAACTGCCCCGGAAAGTCCTGGACGTTAAACGCGGGCCGATCCTCCGTATCCGTCACAGCCAGTTCAGCACATTTCCCATCAACACCGCGCGCATCGTCGTCGATTTGAAACGGGGCGTCGAAATGCCGGCCGTCGAAGCCGCCGAGGGCGGAATATGGGTCAGATTCGGAGCCGCGTCTGTGCCGCAGAGCCTGGCTGCGGCCGTCGGAGCCCCGAAACCGCCGGCAACGGCGCCGACCCCCGCAGCGACCGGCGTCTCCCCGGGAACGGCGGCCGCGGGGCCGGAAACCATAACGCCGGCGGCGCCGACGCCCGTAATCGAGATCGGCCCCAGGTACGCCTTCACGGAAATCGGGGGGGCGGGGCAGTCCGTGACCGTTACCAAATTCTCAAAAGCCATTTCCCTCAAAGTCCTCGACGCCGCCAGCGCCGTACCCGTCGCCGACCTGCCCGTGACGTTCGAAATCGTTCCGGGAGAGGTTGCCGCGTCCCTCAGCGGGCCCTACACCGAAGGCGTCACGAAGGTCAGCGTTAAAACAGACAAGAGTGGGCATGTGGACCTGAAGGTTTCCGTGGGTAAAAAACCCGGAAGTCTCTACGTGAGGGCGTCGGTCGGCGACCCCGCCAAATTCAATCTCGCCGAGATGAGTTTTCCCATCCAAGCGGCGCCGGGGCCGCCCGTCAGCCTTGAAAAAGTTTCGGGCGACGCGCAGGAAGTCATCTCCGGGGAGGAATTGCCCCTCCCTCTTGTCGTTCGCGCCCTGGACGAATTCGACAACCCCGTGCCGGACGCAAAAGTCCAATTCGCGATCCTGAAAGGCAACGGACGCCTGGACACCATCAGGGCCAACGATCCCAAGGACAACGAATCCATCGCGGACACCCAGGGAATTGCCCGCTGCGAAGTCTGGGTTCTCGGGGCCGAGGCCGGCGAACAGCTGGTCGAGGCCCGGCTCGTCGGCGTGGCCGGAACGGGCGACCGCGTGCTCTTTTCCGCCAAGGCCGGCCAGCGGGTGGTCTCGCTGGATTTCAAGGACGCCAATATCGTCGACGTCATCCGAACCCTCGCACAGCTCGGGAACATGAACGTCATCTTTGACCTCGAATATGACGAAGCCAAAAAGGGGTTCGTCGTCCCCTTCATCGACCCCAAAGGCGCCGAAAAGAAAACCGCCATCCCGCCCCTCACCATTCACGTCGTCGACGTCACCGTCATCGAAGCCCTCGACATGGTCCTCGAAAGCGCGGGTCTCACGCGCGTCGTCGAGGGCAATGCCATCCGCATCATCGCCAAACAGCGCGCGCTGGGCCGGCCCCTGCCGGTGGTCACAGACACACCGGGCGGAGGAGGAAAATTCGTCACCCACGTGTTCAAACTCAAATACACGGACGCCGAAAACATGCAGAAACTCCTGTCCGAATTCGTCGAACACGACGGAGGCCAGATCATCGGCGACCCCCTGTCCAACCAGCTCCTCGTGGTCCAGACGGCCGACAACGTCAAGAAGGTGGCGGATGTCATTGCGTTGCTCGACCTGCCCACCGCCAAGTCCCGGGAGACCAATCTCGAGGTCCGAACATTCCAGATCAAAAATGTCTCCGCCATCGACATGGCCGACCGGCTCTCCTCGGTCATGAGCGGCGAGGATTTCGCGTTTACGGTCATCAACAGCGATCTCACCGTCCGCCGGCGGGGACTTGTGGACTACCGGACGTTCACGCTGACGAAAAGCACCAAGACCGGGAAGGACCGGGTGAGCGAGACATTCCTCAAGCAGATCCTCACCCTGAACATCATGACCGTGAACGCCACCACAAACAGCATCACCGTGCTGAGCACCCGCGAGATTTTGAGCCTCGTGGGACAGGTCCTCGAGTCCCTCGACGTCCAGACCGAGTTTTCCAATATCGGCGTCCGCGAATTCAAATTCGCATTCATTCCCATGAGCGAGGCCGAAGCCATGGTCAAGCGGTACCTCACGCCGGAGGGGACCCTTCAGAAATTTCCGGAGATCAACACCATTCTGGTCAAGGACCGGCGCGAGGCCATTCAGAAGATCGAGGGGGCCATGGCGGCGCTCGACAAGGGCATCCGCGCGTTCCGGACTTACAAATTCCGCAACCTCGACCCGGTCGACGGCGGGTCGGTCATCCGGCAGATCATCGACAAGATGATCCAGCAGGGCGCCCCGGCCAGCGCGCAGTCCACCACTCGCACCACCGGAACGTTCGGACGATCCAGCCTCGACATCTCAACGACAACGGAATCGAACGAGCCGGAAGAAAGCTGGTGGCTGCTCGACCCGCCAACCGGTACCTTCATCATCTACGACGCCCCCGGAATCGCCGAACGCATCATTAATTTCCTGAAGGAACTCGACGACGCCAATATGGTCGATACCGAGTTCAAGCTCTACACTCTCAAATTTTCGAGGGCCGCCGATGTCCTGCGGGCGCTGAACAGCTTCCTCATCTCCCCGTTCAGCCTCGGCGGGGGAGGTCTCTTCTCGGCCGGACCGGCCCAGACTTTCCTGCAGGCCGGCGTCCAGCCGGGCCGCATCCCGGCCGTGGTCACGGAACTCTTTGGAAGAAATTCACTCCTCGCCGTCGTGCCCAAATCTCACGCCGAAAAATTGGACCGGCTCATTGAAAAACTCGACATGCAGTACCCAGTGAATGAGGCGCTGGTCAACAGGACCATCTTCATCAAACATGCGGCGGCGTCTCAGATCAAAATCGCCCTTGACCCGCTCCTGACCGCCGTCCAGGACAATCGCGACAGGATTTACGGGACCCTCGCGGCGGAAAACAGCGTCAATGCCATCCTGGTGCTGTCGACCGCTGAAAATATGAAAACCATCGAAGACATGATCCGCGCCATGGACGTGCCGCCCCTCGGCATGCCCGGGCTCAAGGTCAAGGTCTATCAATTGAAGAACATCCCGGCCGCCGAGGCCAATACCCTCCTGCAGGGACTCTTGACCACCACCACAGGCGTCGGCGGCGCATTCACAGGCATCATCGGCAGGGTCCTGCCGATCAACCGGAGCAACGCCGTTGCCGTGGCAACACTGGAGCCAAATATCCCCGTGTTGGACGACATCATCGCCAATATCGACGTCGTCGCGCCGCCGCCGCCGGACCTGATCAGCAAGTCATTTATTCTGCGGTACATCAAGCCGTCCGATATGGTCCTCATCCTGAAAGGGAGGGGCGAGGTCACCAGATCCCAGGTTCAGGCGACGGTGGGAACCGGCGGAACGACGGGGGGGTCAGCCGGAGGCAGCATTACAACGACACAGGGGCCGGGGCAGTCGGACGCGGTTTACTCGCAGTCAACCATCAGCTCCCTGATCGCCAGCATCACGGCGGACGACCGCCTGAACATCATCACCATCCTCGCATCCCCAGCCCATATGACGGAAATTGAAAAAATCATCGCCGCCCACGACCGCCCCGCGCCCCAGGTCCTCATCGACGCGACCATCCTCGAATATACCCTTGAAGACCAAGACCAGCGCGGCATTAATTTTATCACCAACCAGGACGTCACGCGCGCCGCCGGGGGTTCCCAGGCCGATATCTTTGATCCGGCCGGATTGACCGGAAATGAGGGAAAAATCGGCACGGAGTTCTCGCCGGCGATGCTTGGGCCCGGAACGTACCGCGTGATTCTGAACGCCGCGCAGGCCAAGATCCTGTTCGAATTCATTCAGTCCTCCAACCGCGCCGAAGTCCTGGCCACGCCGAAGGTGACGACGTTGAACAACAAGAAGGCGAAGATCCTGTTCGGCCAGACGGCGACCGTCAGGCTCGACCAGGTCACGGCCGCGGGGGTGATCACGTCGCAAACCAAGGACCTCGACGCCAATCTCAGCCTTGAAATTACGCCGACCATTTCGAGCGAACGCACGGTGGAACTGGATATTCTGGTAACCATCAACGAATTCTCCGCGTCTCCGATCAGCGGGTCCGTCCTGACCATCGACCGGCGCGAGGCCAGTTCCAAGATCCTCCTCGGAGACGCGCAGACCCTGGTGCTCGGCGGCGTCATCCGCGATAAAAAAACCACCACCAACGCGGGCGTGCCGTTTCTGAAGGACGTGCCGGTGGTCGGGAATCTCTTCAAGTCAAAGACCGAGAGAAAACAGAAAACCGAACTCATGATCTTCATCACCCCGCGCGTCATCACCAACTTGCCGGAGGCCAGCCAGGTGACGAAGGACGTCGCCAAGTCCCTTCAACAGATCACGCCCTTTCCCGTCAACATCAATACCTCCTCCATCGCGGAACTGTCGGAACTGCCGGGCCTCCGCAGTTCCGCCGACCAGGAACAGCACTTCAGATTGGCCCAGAGAATCGTCGCGCGGCGCGAACAGTTCGGCCCCTACCAATCCCTCGAACAGCTCCTGACGGTGCCGGGCCTGACCCGGATCGTCTTCGACGATATCGTCTACCGGATCGAGTACAAAATCGACATCAATGTCGTCAACCTGCAGGAACTGGTCCGCATCAAGGGTCTCACGCTCGGGATGGCGCAGAAGATCATCGAGGACCGCCGCGCGCGCGGGATATTCCGAAGCGACGAGGAATTCGAATCCCTGATGCTCAGCATCGGGATGAACAAGGGATTCTATGACCGGTTCCTGAAACCCGTCATCGTCGTCCGCGGCGCCGGAGAACTCGGGCTTCCGCCCCAGGAACAAAAATTGCCCATCGCGCCGCAGGCTCGATCCGCCGCCCCGCCGCCCGCCGTATCGGGCGGACAGGCGGCGCCGGCGCCGGTCCCGGCATACACACCCCCGCCGGCCATCGCGGCGCCTGCGCCGGTCGTGACGCCGCCGCCCGCAAAGCCGTCACCGAGATCCCCTCTGCCGCCGCCGGCGCCAAAACCCATACCCGTCGCCGCGCCGCCCGCGCCCACGCAAAAAGATCCGATTAAACTGGCGCCGCCGCCCGCCGCCGGCATCAAGACAACGCCGACGGCGCCCGCCGCGGCGACCGCGCCGCCGCAACCGGCCCCGGCCCCGACCCCCCAACCGGCGCCGGCCGATCCCTATGACGCAACTCTGCCGCCGCCCGAAATTCGCCCCTCCACGTCCCCCCAGGCTACGCCCGAGGAACAGGGCAAGATCGACGTGAATTCGGCTTCCCTGGAAGAACTCCAGAAACTCCCGGGCATCGACGAGTACCGCGCCAAAATGATCGACGCCTACCGCTACACCTACGGCAAATTCAAAACCGTATCGGACTTGAAACAGGTTCCGGACATCACCGACGAAATCTTCAACCAGATTAAAGACAAGATATACGTAGCGCCATGAGGAAATCCTAAATCCGAAATCCTAACGAAATCCTAAATCCTAAATCCCAACGGTTACTATTCAGCCCCCTCCGTCATTCCCGCGAAAGCGGGAATCCAGATTGCTTTGCGATTAGTCTGGATTCCTCCGCCTCAGGCGGACGGGAATGACGACAGTTACAAAACTTGAAATGGCTGAAAAACCTTACGATCTGAGAGAACGCGCCTTTGAATTTGCGAATTTGGTTTTGGATGTGGCCGCGGCGATTCCCGATGTGCGGGAGGGAAACCACATTTGCGGTCAATTGGCCAAGTCCGGAACTTCAATCGGAGCAAATATCGAGGAGGCTGACGGGAGCGCGACCAAGGCGGATAAACGGCATATGTTTGTAGTTGCGCGCAAAGAAGCCCAGGAAACCCGCTACTGGCTCCGCATCATCCGCAAACGCTGGCCATCCACCCCCTCCGCGCAGGAGGCGCTCGACGAAGTAACGGAACTGAAGTCCATCCTGAGCACAATCATCGACAAATTAAGCTGAATTTTCCCTGTTAGGATTTAGGATTTGGGATTTCGTTAGGATTTAGGATTTAGGATTTAGGATTTCCCACGTAGTATCTCGCAACCGCCTTCCTCCCAAAAGCATTCCCCAGCGCCGCGTCCCTCATCGCCCTGACGAACGACACCGCGGACGGCCACGGGGAAAGCGCGCGGGCGATGAGGCATGCCGAGGGTTTTTTAACGATGACGTCGTCCGCGACGCTGACGTCGGTAAAGTCTGTGGTGAACCTAACGCTGGCGCCGAAGGACATGTTTTTGAGGGCGAACCGGGCCACGGTATCGCTGTAGCCGCGGGAACTCGGGTTGGAGTTGTCGCCAAAGGAGGTCTTGCTCGCACTGCCCGGCCATGGCTGGCTCGCGGTGCCGGCGAACGCGGAACCGGACGAGCCGATATCCGAGCCGTCGGCCTCCTCCAGATCGACCCGGCGGTGGGCGGCGACGGAAAGATTGTTGACCGTGTTGTTCGTGATGCTCCCCATCGTGTTGTCGATGTGCCAGATCAGCATCCCGAAGCCAGAGCCTGGAGTCGCGTCCAGACCGCTGCTGCTCGGTTCCCGGACCTCCAGCAGAAAATACTCGGTGTCAAACGACGGATGTACCCGGATCTTGTAGATCGTGCTATCCGCCTCGGCCTTTGTAAGCGTGATGGTCTGCCCGGTGTCCAGCGTTTTCGTATCGGCCCAGCCGAGAAACTCCCGCGACCACGCGCACATCCAGGACGGGCTGTCGCCCTGCGGTTTTCCGGCGAAGTTTCCCGTGCCCATGAGCCCCCAATCGCCGATGCCGCCGGACCCGAGAGCGGTGCTGTAGAGGTCCGGCAGGCCCAGCGCGTGGCCGAATTCGTGGCAGAACGTCCCGAGCCTGGTGACCGTCTCGCTGTTCGACGGCTGAACGCGGCCGAATCCCGCCATGATGATGGCGTGGGTGACGGTGTCGTTGGT
>JACQOF010000146.1 GCA_016202645.1 bacterium | reverse complement strand
CGGCCCCGCCGGTCCACGCCAACAGGGTTGTACGGTTCACCCGGAGATTTGGGGCGGACGGCCAGCGTCACGATCGCGCCGGAGCGGCGGTGGGCCCGTTCCATTTTTTGAAAGGAGAATCCCTCCGGGAAAAAATCGCAGTTGACCAGCCAGAAGGGTTCCGTCAGGATCCGGCGGGCGTTTCTCAGCGCGCCGCCGGTGTCAAGCAATTTTCTTTCAAGCAGGAACGTAAACCTCACGCCATGACGCTTTCCGTAGTCCGCCAGCGCTCTCTGTACGATCTCGGGATGCGCGTGGAGATTCACGAGAAATCTCCGGACGCCCGCCCGGCGGAGCGCGTCGAGGACGTAAAACACCATGGGCCTCCCCCACAGGGGCAGAAGCGCTTTCGGATAATGCAGGGTGAGCGGCCGGAGCCGCCGGCCGATGCCGGCGCACAGGACGAAGGCCAGTGGGATTGCGGATTGCAGAGTGCGGATTGCGGATTTCACGCCCGCACTTCAGAATTGCGATCCAAAAGAGAAGTGCGGTTCGAATTGGCCCTTGTCGTTCGCGCCCTTGTACGTGTCCGCCATCCTGTAACCGAAATCGAGCCGGAGGGGGCCCATGGGGCTCTGGACGTGGATGCCGACGCCGAGGCTGGGTTTGAAGTCGGCGTCAAAGTCGTAGGATTTTTCGCTGACCAATCCGCCGTCGTTGAAGAGAATGACGCTGAAGGTCTGTTCGACGACCGGGATCCGGTATTCGAGCCGGTAGTAGGCCGCCGTCCGGCCGCCCTCTCTCTGGCCTTTGGCGTTCCGAATGTTGATTTCCCGGTCGTCATATCCGCGGATGGTGCTCGGCCCGCCGAGATAAAATCGCTCGTAGTCAGGCGGCAGATCATCATTGAAAGGATTGGACACCGTCACAAAGTGCGACTGGAAGGCAATCACGTTCTTCCAACCGCCCGGACGATAGGCGCGGAAATCGAAGGTCGGCCGGTTGAATTTGACGTTGCCGCCGAGACCCGCGACCTCGTCATCCAGGGACACGCGGAATCCCCGCGTCGGCCAGAAGACGTTGTCCGTCCGGTCGAAGCTGAGCCCAAACGAGAGCGCGGAGACCTTGTCGTCCCGGTTGCCGAGGAGGAGAACCGATGTCGGCGCGTTGATCGTGATATCCGACAGCGACACTCCCTCCAGCCGGTACCCGATCGTTCCGGAGAGATAATTCCCGAAGCGCCGCCCGAAACGGAACTGCCCGCCCGCCCGTTCCTCCTTATATTCGTCGAACTCGTTTCCCGACCGAAACACCCGCGTCGTGAGGGACGTCGGGAATTTGGGACTGGGCCGGTCGGACCGCAGTCGGTCATTGATCCAGGGGTTGGTCCAAGAGACATCGAAGTTGGTCCGTTTGGATCCGATCTCAATTGACGTGGAAATGTTCTGCCCGGCGCCGGTGAAATAGGGGCTCTGGCTGTCCTTTTTAAATGGGTGGTCGAAAAAATCAAAATTTCTTTTCTGAATCGCCGTAAACCCGACGAATCCGCTGAGGGAGGAAAATCCCATCCCGAGCTGAAGCGTGCCGGTCCTGCCCTCCGCGAGCCGAAAGACAAGGACCCGCGCGTTCGGCTTGGAGCCGCGTTCGGTCAGGACGATCACGTTTTCAAAATACCCGGTGTTGTTGAGGTTTCGTTTCGACAGGTCAACTTTCTCCCCGTCGTACCGCTGTCCCTCCTCCTGCACGATCTCCCGCCGCGCGATCTTGGCGCGGGTCTTGGTGAGTCCTTCGATCACGATCTGCTCGACGTAAATCATCTGCCCCTCGGTGATGCTGACCATAAAATCGACCCGGGCCGCCTCTTCGAGGATGGTCGGCCGGTGGATCACCTCGGCCTCGAGGTAACCCTCCTTCTCGTAAGCCGCGCGGATGTTGTCGAGGGTTTTGGAAAATTTCTTAAGATCAAAAATCTCCCCAGTCTTGAGCGCGAGCTGTGCCCTGAGGGTTTTCTCGTCGAGGACATCATATCCCTCAAAGGAGATATGCCCGACGCGAAGGCGCGGCCCGAGGTGGACGACGAGTTCGACGTCCATCCTGCGTTTTTTCTCGTTCACCCGCGTGCGCGGCTCGATCGCCGCGAGAAGGTATCCCTTCTCTTTCAGGATGTCGATGAACCGCTTGATGTCGTTGTTCAGGAGTTCCTTCGAGAAGACCGCGCCGCGACCCGTGCTGAAGTGCCATTTGATCTGCATTTTCCGGCGCCACCCCTCGAACGGCCCGAGCCGCCGGTCAAACTTGACGTCGAACCGGCCGACCTTGAGCTTGTCCCCTTCCTCCACGACGAACCTCACCCGGACCTTGTCCTCCTCCACGGTCTCCAGGTCCGTCGTCACCTTCGCGAAATAAAATCCCTCCTCGAGATATCGCCCCAGGATCGCCTGTTCGGCGCGTTTCCGCATAAATTCATTGAGAAAATTCCCCGCTGAAAAATTGGTGGGGAGGACGTCCTTGAGGGTCTTCTCGTCGAGTCTATCGAGTCCCGTAAAGGCCACTTCAACGATCTGGGGCTGTTCGGTCAAGAGATACGTAACGCCCGCCGTCGATTCCGGCCCGAATTTCACGTCGACGCGGACGTCCGAAAAAAATCCGGTGGCGTAGAGGCGGTGAACGTCCTCGCTCGAGGCCGTTTTCAACGCCTCCTTCGTCAGGACCGCGCCCTCGAGCAACTGGACCGAGAGCCGGAGTTCGTTATACGTGTGCTGGCGGTTCCCCTCGAAGTCGATCCGATCCACCCGGTAGACGTCGATGGCCGCGGCGGGCGCGGCGAGACAGAGGAGAGCGGCGGCGAGCCAAATCAATCGCACAGCAGACTGGATTCCCGCGTTCGCGGGAATGACGGAGAGGGCTGAATAGCGACTCATGATCTTACCGGAGGCGATAATTGATCTTCACCACCATCGACTCCCGAAACCCCGTCGGCTGAAATACCCACTGCAGAATCTTCTCGCGCGCCTCCCCGTCCATTTCCTTGAAGCCGCTCGTCTTTTCGACTTCGGCCGATTCGACCTTCCCGGACGCCGAGATCACGATCCGGAGCGTCACGAAACTGTCGAGACCCTTGCGCTCGAACCATTCCGGCACGGTCGGCAGAGGCGATTTCAAAATGGGACGACGGGACGACATCTCTTTTCCGCCGGGGCGGCCGACGGAGGATGGCACGGCGCGGCCGGACAAGGTAATGAAATCTTTTCCATCGGTTCCCGGCGTGACTTGAACGTCGAAAGAAACTTCCGACGCGGATGGGTCGGCCGTCCCGGTTGGCGTGCCGATTTTCGCTTCCGGCATATCCACCGACGCGGACCCGAACGCGCGCCGCTCGGACTTCGCCTCCTGGGGCGTCGGTTTCTCGCGCCACCTCGCCGGCGCGTCCGAGACGACCGGCCGGTCCGCGGGCTGAGGCGGGAGGATGGGATGTTTACCGAAGTAATCGGGCCGGGCGGCGGCCATGGAGGCCAGGGACTGAAGTCTGGGCGGCCGTTCGGATTCAGGCGGCGGAGGGACTTCCACAGCCCTGGGCGCGGCCCGGGACTGCTGGATCCGGGTCTGGGCAAGTTCGGCGACCTGAGGTTGGGGCGCCGGCGAAAAGCGAACGGTGAGCGTGCGGCCGGGATTTTCGATGAGCATGTAGGACACGATGTTTCCGCGCGCGATAAAAAAGAGCAGGCCGACGAACATCAGCATCGACGCCGCGGCGCTTCGGGCGTCCCGGCGGTTTTCCTCGACGGAAAGATAATCCTGGATCCAAGCCTCGATCGATTCCCGGATGTCCTGAAACGCCGCCGTCATATCAGATTTTCCCTTCCTCGCTACTCCTGAGCGCTGACCGTCGCGATCGTGGCCTCCAGAAATCCGGCGCGCTTCGCCACGTCGATCACGGCCACCACGAGACCGTGCCGGGTGCTGCGGTCGGCGCGGACGAAAAGGATTTTCGAAGGCGACGCGGCGGCGCGTTCCTGGAGGACAGCCCCGAGGGCCGAAATGTCCTCAATTTCCTCGTGGCCGAGATACATCTTCCCATCCGCCGCTATGGACACCTCGGTGTACTGCGGTATGTCCGCCGGCGTCGCAGCGGAAGCCGGCAGGTCGACCTTGATGCCCGGCTGGCCGCGGAAGGAGGTGGTGACGACGACGAACATCAGCAGAAGAATAATCATGTCCACCAGCGGAACGATCTCGAAATCGAGATCGGTCAGCTGGAGCCGGGTCTTGCGGCGGCGCGGCGCGCCCATGTTTACCGGCCCCTCTCGATTTCCGTGAGGTAGAGGGTCTCGTACTGGCTGATTTTCCGCGCGACCAGGCCATTCAGGTAAAACGTGAAAAACAGCGCGGGGATGGCAATCAGCAGTCCCGTTGCCGTTGTAACGAGGACTTCCGAAATTCCGCCGGCGAAGTATTCCATCTGTTCCAAGCCCTGCACCGAGAGTTTCCGGAAGACCTTGATGATCCCGAGCGTCGCCCCGAGCAGTCCCATGAGCGGAGCGCCTTTGTAGATGGCGGCGAGGCCGTGCAAAAACCTGCCAAGATCCCTTTCAAGGATGGCCGTCAGTTCCGCGAGAGTCGCGTCGACGCCCCGGCCGCCGGCGATGACCCGCGCCGGCCCGAAATCCCCGGCGCGCGCGGCCGCGGCTCCAAGCCCGTCCGACTCGACGTCAGCCAGAAAGGCCGCTTCACGCTGGTGGAACTTCCAGAGCGCCTGAATCCGCTCGATGATGAAAAACAGGCAGACGACGGCAGTCAAATAGAGCGGCCCCATCATGAAACCGCCCTTGGCCGTCAAATCCACTATCGCACCCATAGGTCGTGACTCCTTTCAGTCGTCAGGCGGCCCTTATCCGGCCGCGGCGGCAATGCCCCCGATGACCAGAATCCATATCCAGATATTCCCGCCGAATCCCTTCCGGCCCTCCGGCTTCTTGCGCTCCGGCTCGGCCATTTTCGGTTTTTCCATTTTCTGCGAAGTCCGAACGCCCGGCGCGCCCGATTTCAGGCCGGACGGCGTCTCCTCCTGTTTCAGCTTGGAGTCGACTTCCGCCGCGCGCGTGTCCGAAGGCACGACCCCGGCCTGCTTCGACCGGTCCTTGCCCAGCACGGTTGCCTCTTCCGTCCGCTCCGCGGCGGACGCGGTCGCGCAGAATCCCGCCGTCAGCATTCCCAGTCCCAGCACCGTCAAACACAAAATCCAAATCCCCGTTTTCATGATTGGCATCTCCTCCAGTTTGATTGAACTATGGCCCGCCCGCAAGCGCCTGCGCTTCTTTGGCCGGGCGGCTGTTTGGATATTTTTTAATGAGTTCGGAGGCGGCATCCTTTGATTTCTGGACATCCCCGAGCCTGGCGTAGAGCCGGGAGATTCCGAGGAGCGCCTCCGCGCCCAGTTCCGACTGGGTATCCGATTCGTGGACGGCGAGGACCTTGTAATAGGCGATCAGTCCCTCCGAGGATTTCCCGATCGAATCCAGGAGGGTCGCCGCGGTCAGCTGGGCGCGGCCTGCGTCGGGTCCCTGGCCTTCCGCGAGCCGTTCATATTCCGCGATCGCCGACAGGGTGTCGCCGGTGCGCACGAGCGCCTCCGCATAGCGGGGCCTGACGCGTTCGGTTGTCGTGACGGCCTCCTTGAGGTGCCGGACCGCCGCGGCGTTATCATTCGAAGCCCATGCGGCCAGGCCCATGAGAAGATGCGGCTCGGACCCGAGGCCTTCCGGCGGAGCGTCAGCCGCGAGCGCTTGAATGCCCGCGAAATCGGTGCTCTCAACCAGTATTTCGGCAAGCTGGCCGTACGTATTGAGGGCGGCGGGCGTATCGAGATTGACGCGATGACGCCACGCCAGCTTCAGAAAATTTCCGGCTTCCGGCATACGCCTCTGGATAAGTTCGTCCTGAGCCAGGCGATAGGCCGACCAGGCGATGTAAAATGTTTCCGAGGATCCTTCCGCCACGACCCGCCGAAAATCCTCCAGGGCGCCCGCCGTATCGGACAGGGAGAGATGCGCGAGCGCGGACGCGTACCGCGCCGCGGGCCGGACGGTATCGAGTTTCCTCTGGATGAGGTCCACGGTGCGGATGATGTCGGCGTAGCGTTTGTCCGCGACGGCCGCCGCCAGCAGAGACTCCGCCGCGCGGCCGGCCCACTCGCCGCGGTGGCCGGCCTCGAGATACGCCTCGAGGATCGGCCGGCCGGTCTCGCCCCGCAAAATACCCAGTTCGACTTTCCGCGCCTCGGCTTTCCGCCGGATCTCCTCGGGCGCATCCGGGTTGTCCATGACGCCGCCGTAAATTGCGTCGGCGCCGGCGTAGTCCTCCGCCGCCTCGTGAAGCTGGGCGGACACCATCAGAATTTCCGCGCGTCGGCGGGGGTCGAGATGGAGGGCCAGAAGTTCCTGGATGGCCGCCTGGGATTTGGCGTTGTCCTTGATCGCGAGATTCGCCCACAGGTTGTATTCCGCCGACGCGATGCGGTTCGATTCGGCCGAGATCCGGTCCTTGAAGGCCGCGTATATTTTCCGGGTCTGCTCCGGTTCATTCGCTTCCTTCGCCGCCCCAAGCGCCGAGAGGATCGACTCCTGAAAAAAGCTCATCAGCGGCGCGGCCGGATCCGAGATCACGGAAACGAACATCTCCCGGGCCGGCGCATATTCCCGGCGGCCCAGAAAAAACATGCCGTAGCGATACCGGGAGGAGAGGCGGATTTCGGTGTCGCCGAAATCGGCCAGCCGCCGGTAGAGTTCGACCGCGCCGTCCCGGCCGAGTTTATGGAGGGCTTCCGCGCGGTAAAAATCCATGAACGCCCGGTCGTGCGTGTCGACCTCCCGGCTGTCAAACCCCTCCATCGCGTCGAGCGCCTCCTGGGCCCGCCCGAGCCGGATGGCCGATTCGGCCGCCGCCAGCGTCACTTCGACGTTCGGCCCGTAGGCCCCGCGGTGGGATTTGGCGAGCGTGAGGACCTTGTCGGCGTCCCCGCGCCGATGCCAGATGCGGATGCGCATCCGCATGATTTCCTCCAGCATGGATCCTTCCACTTTCCGTTTTTCGAGAAAATCCAGTTTCTGTTCCGCGGATTCCAGATCTCCGAGGCTGAGATAAAGCCGCGCGGCCTCCCGCGCCACGTCCATGGCCAGGGGCTCGTCGGGATTCTGCTGAAGGAACCGCTCAAACCCGGAGAGTGCCCCTTCCGGAAATCCGAGCTTGATTTTGCAGAGTCCGGACGCGTACAAGGCCTCGCGGCCCCAGTGGGTGGCCGGATAATCCTCGGCGATCTCCGTGTATCGTTCGAGGGCGGTTTTGTACCGTTTCAAGTTGTAATCGCAATCGGCCAGCCGCATGCCGGCGTCGAGCACCAGCTCCGTGTCTTTCGGGGTCTTGACCGCCTTGAAAAAAACCATCGCATCGTTGTACCGCTCGGCGTCAAACAGCGTCATTCCCATGAGATACTTGGCCCGGGCCTGGAGGGTCTTGTCTTTGATCCGGCCGCTGTAGCGGTTGAAGTCGGCTTCGAGTTCCGGGTACCGCTCGGACCGGTAGAGCAGGGAGAACAGCGCGTAGACGGCGTTGTCCATCGTGCCGCCCGGGACGTCGCCCATCCCGATAATATTTCTATAATGCGCTTCGGCCTCCTGGAATCGCCCGACCGCGACGTAAACATACCCGATCTTGTACAGATAGTCCGGATCATTTTTGAAACTCTTGTGCGCCGCAAGAATTTCCAGGAGGGCCAGCGCGTCGGCGAATCGGTCCTGGAGGATCCGGACGGAGGCGAGGTTGTACTGGGCGTCAGCGAGGAGTGGAGCGGCGAGAATGTCAGACTGGGATTTGCCGGCCAGGAGTTTCAGAAATTCCCGCTCGGCGTCTTGAAGCTCCCGGTCGTCGAGGGCCAGAAGCCCGAGGTTGAACCGCGCTTCAGCCGTATATCTTCCCGTCGGATGAAGATCGAGGTACGAAAGAAACGCGCCCTTGGCTGCGGCCCGGTCGCCCTGTTCCTGACTGATCCTGGCCCGCCAGAAATCCGACCCTTCGGCCAAGTCCCGCACGGGATGATCCGCAAGCCACTTCGCCAGTTCCTCCTGTTTCCCCGACGCCGCTGAAAACTTCCGGCGCTGGTAAAACGTCATCATCCGGTAATAGAGCGCGCGGCCGTACAACTCCGACGACTTGGGAAACTTCGACGCGATGTCCTCGGAATATTTCAACAAGTTCGTGTAGTGGTTGGCGTCGTAGAGGCGCTCGATGACAAACCGGTACGTCCGCGTGTCTCCGAGGGCCTCCACAAAATCGTCGGCGTTCTCGGCGACCCGGCCGGGCGCGTGTTCCAGCGCGAAGTCGATGAGGTGGGTGTAGGCCAGGTACAGGACGTCCGGTCCGACCGTCCGCGCGGCGAAGACCGCCCGGAGATAAGCCACGAGCGCGTCCTTGTGGAGGCCCTGCCGGGTCAGAACGTCGGCATGCAGGAGGAGAGCTCCCGCCTGCACGCTGTCGCCCGCGATCCCCGCAATGGCGTCCCTCGATCTGGGATCGCGAATGTCCGGAAGGGCATCCACAAAGGAGCGGAGAATCCGCGAGGATTCGTTCAGCCGGTCGGCCTGAAAATAGGCGAGCGCGGCGAAATATCTATACCGCTGGGCCGCGAACGTATCGAGACTTGCCGCCGCAACCAGCCCCTCGTACTGCCTGGCTGCCTCGACGAATTTGCCGGCGCTCTGCAGGGCCTCGGCCAGAAACGGCTGGAGGCGCGCGTTCAAATCCGGTTCCGGATCCTTGATCCGGCCGAGCGCGAGGACCGCGGTGTCGAACGCGCCCGACAGGAAATGGCTCTGGGCCATGTCGAAGAGGCAGAGATTGATCGCGGAGCGGTTCGGGGCCGCGACCGCCGCGCGGTCAAAATAGAGCGCCGCGTCCGCCGTGCGTCCGCTTTCGAAGAAAATCTGTCCGGTAAGCCTGAGGACGCGGTATCCCTTGTCGGTCACCTGCGCGAGGTGCGCGAGAGCCACGTCGAATTTTTTTGCGAGGAAAGCCGATTCCGCCCGGAAGAGCAGGACTTCATTCCGGAGGTTTGGCTGGGCGCTTTCCTCGGCGATCTTTTCCGCCGCCTCGGACTTTTCCCCCGCCAATTTGTCGGCGCCTTTCTCCCGGTACAGGATCGCCTGCCGGATCGCCGCGTCCCCGCGGATGTCCTGCGACGCCTCCTTGTCCTCAACCACTTCTCCGAACCGGCTGAGGGCCTTGTCGGTCTCGCCCAGGGCGAGGAGGGACCAGGCGGAATTGTAGACCGCGCGGGCGCGGAACGCCTGCGGCACGCCGCGGACCTTCCGGATGATCTTGTCATACCACTCGATGCTTTCCGGATATTTTCCTTCGGCGTACGCGGCGTCCCCGAGGGCCATGAATGCCTCGGCCTGATGGGGGCCGCTTTTTTCAGAGGCCCGCGTGAACGCCGACCGCGCCTCAGCGGAGCGCCCGGTCCGGACGAGGACCCTGCCGAGTTCAAATTCGGCCTCCTGGCGGCCGGCCGACGGAAGTTTCGGCGTCGCCAGAATTTCGCGCAGGGCTTTTTCAGCTTCGCGGTCGTCGCCCTCCTTGAGGAAACACTGCGCGATCTGGATCCGGCAATCGACAACCCGCTCCCGGTCAGTCCCGGGGTCCGCGGCAACCTCCTTGAAAAACGCGGCGGCGTCGCGGTATTTGTTCAACTTCATGGCGGCATATCCGGCCGAGAACAGGCCCTTGAGCGTAAACTTGGATTTCGGGTATTCCGCGGCGAGTTTCTTGTAGATCCCGAGGGCATCCGGAAATTTGTCCTGATAGTACCGGCACTCCCCGTACCAGTAGAGAACTTCGTCTGTCCGCTCGTCCCCCGGGAATTTGTCGAGGATCATTTCAAAAGTTTTCGCCGCAAGGTCGTACTCGCCCTTCTTGTAAAGATACACGCCCGTGTTGAAATCCCGGGCAATGTCGGCAGCCGCGGGGCCGGCAGCGGACAGAAGGAGGGCGGCGGCGAGGAGGCAGAGAGCGGCGCGGGCGGAAAATTTAACCAAACGTATAGGTGAGTTCGTTATTGACACAGTCCACCGTGATCCGGGTGCACTCCTTGTTTTCCGGCGAGAGCATTCTCTCCGACAGGACGTCTTCAACGTGGCGCTGAAGGGTCCGGCGAAGCGGCCGCGCGCCGTAGTTGGTGTCGGTGCCCTTGTCCACGATAAATTCGCGCACGGCCGGAGTGACCTCGAGATCGACCTTGCTTTCCTTGAGACGCTTGACGACCTCCTCGATCATGATATCGATGATTTTGAGGAGGGCGGCGTGGTCGAGGGTTCTGAAGACGACCACCTCGTCGAGGCGGTTCAGGAATTCCGGGTTGAACTTGCGCTTGACTTCCTCCATCACCCGGTCCTTCATCTGATCGTAGGTCAGTTCGGACGTGCCGTCTCCGGTGAATCCAAGGCGTTTGCCCGTGGTGATTTCCCGGGCGCCCAGGTTGGAGGTCATGATGACAACGGTGTTTTTGAAGTCGACAGTGTGGCCGAGGTTGTCGGAGAGCTGGCCGTCCTCGAGGACTTGGAGGAGAATATTGAACACGTCGGGATGCGCCTTTTCGATCTCGTCAAACAGCACCACCGAATAAGGCTTGCGGCGGATGTGCTCGGTGAGCGCGCCGCCCTCCTCGTAGCCGACGTAGCCGGGCGGCGAGCCGATGAGGCGCGAGACGTTGAATTTTTCCATGTACTCGCTCATGTCGACGCGGACGAGGCTGGTTTCGTCCCCGAAGAGAAACCCGGCGAGGGTTTTGGCCAGAGCGGTCTTGCCGACGCCGGTCGGGCCCAGAAATAGGAACGACCCGGTCGGCCGGCGGGGGTCTTTCATGCCCGTGCGCGCGCGGCGGACGGCCTTGGCGATGACGCTGATGGCGTCGTCCTGTCCGATGATTTTTTTCTTGATTTCGTCCTCCATCCTGAGCAGTCTGGCCGACTCGGCCTCGGTCAGGCGCGTGAGGGGGACGCCGGTCCATTCGGAAATCAGGAACGCGATCTCGTCGATGTCAACCACAGCCTCCGTCTGGCCCTTGGTCTTGTTCCATTCCTTGCGGATCCGCTCGATTTCATCCCGAAGTTTTTTCTCGCCATCCCGGATGTTCGCGGCCTTCTCGTACTCCTGCGAAACCACCGCCTCTTTTTTCTCGCCGAGAAGCTTTTCGAGTTCCTGCTCGAGCTGGCGGAGTTCCGGCGGGAGAAGGGTGGTTTTGAGGCGCGCCCTCGATCCGGCCTCGTCGATGAGGTCGATGGCCTTGTCGGGGAGAAACCGGTCCGAGATGTACCGGTGCGACATCCGGGCCGCGGCGTCGACCGCGGCATCGGTGATTTTCACGCGGTGGTGCGCCTCGTAGCGGTCCCGAAGGCCCTTGAGAATCGAAATTGTGTCCTCGACGTTGGGCTCGTTGACGGTGATCGGCTGAAACCGCCGCTCGAGCGCAGCGTCCCGCTCGATGTACTTGCGGTACTCGTCCAGGGTCGTCGCGCCGACGCACTGGAGGAGTCCCCGGGCAAGCGGCGGCTTCAAAATGTTGGCGGCGTCGATCGCGCCTTCGGCCCCGCCCGCGCCGACGAGGGGGTGGAGTTCGTCGATGAAGATGATGCAGTTCTTGCTGGTCTTGCTTTCGTCGAGAATTATTTTCAGGCGCATCTCGAATTCGCCGCGGTACTTCGTCCCGGCCACAATGCTGGGAAGGTCCAGAGCAAGGACGCGCCGGTTGATCAGAAGTTCCGGCACGTTCCCTTCGATGATCTTGTGGGCCAGACCTTCGACGATGGCGGTCTTGCCGACCCCGGGCTCGCCGATCAGGACGGGATTGTTTTTCGTCCGTCGCGACAGGACTTGGATCACGCGCTGGATCTCCTTCTCGCGGCCGATGACCGGGTCAAGCTCGTTTTCCCGCGCGAGTTTCGTCAAGTCCCGGGCGAATTCGTCGAGCAGAGGCGTCTTGGATGTGCCCTTCCGCGGCGGCGCGCCCTTCTGCTGGGCCGCGACCGGCTGGGCCGATCCGCCCTCGCCGGCGGCCTCGGCGGCCTCTTCGGAACCGAGACCGTAGAGATCGTAGAGGGCGAGGCGGACGTCGTCGACGTCGATGTGATATTTTTTGAGGATCTGGGCGCCGGTGCCCTCGCCTTCCTCGAGAATCGCGATGAGAATGTGCTCGGTCCCGACAAAATCGTTTTTCAGGCTCTTGGCCACGTCCGATGAAATCTCGAGGACTTTCTTGGCGTTCGGCGAATAGTCGAGCCCCGACGCCTCCGAAATGCGCTTCTGGTTTTTCATGACGTTCTGGATTTCGTTTTCCAAATCCTGAAGATCGATGCCAAGATCTTTCAGAATCTCAAGCGCCACCCCGGACCCGAGCTTGATCAGCCCGAAGAGCAGGTGCTCGGTGCCGATCAGGTTGTGCTTGTGCCGCTCGGCCTCCTGCTGGGCCAGAAACAGGAGTTTCTGCACCCGCGCGGTGAATTTATAAGACATATGTCTCAACCTCGAACTGTTTCATCCCGCCGCCTTCATCCGCAGGCGGGCGCGGATCAGTTCCGCTCGCGCGACGTCGCGGTCCTCGGCCTGGAGGTCCTTGCCGGAGGCGACGCAGAGGTGCGCGGGCTGGATGAGGACGAAGAGTTCGTTGAGCATCTGCGGGGTGATGTCGGGGATGAGTTTGTAATAGACGCCGAGCCGCAGGGACGAGAGGAGGTTCATCGATTCCTTGGAGGAGAGAAGCCTTGCGTGCCGGAGAATGCCCCAGGCCCGGAAGATGGTGTCCTCCACGCGAAGATGATTCTCCGAATAAAGCCACTTGCGCGCCTCGCGCTCCTTCGAGGCGATCTGCTTGGTGATTTTCTCGATGTTGTCGACGATCTCCTCTTCCGCGCGGGAGAGCGTAATCTGGTTTGAGATCTGAAAAAAGTTCGACATCGGCTCCGTTCCCTCCCCGTAAAAGCCGCGGACGGCCAAGCCCAGATGCGAAACGGCCTTGAGGACCTTGTCGATCTGCTTCGTCTCCACGAGGCCGGGCAGATGCACGAGGACGCTGGCGCGCATGCCGGTGCCGACGTTGGTCGGACACGCCGTGCAGTATCCGACGTCGGGCCGGAAGGCATAGTCGAGAGCGCCTTCGAGCTCGTTGTCGAGGGTGTCAGTCAGGCGCCAGGTGTCGATCATCGCGAGGCCGGGTTCGAGGGCCTGCATCCGCAGATGGTCCTCCTCGTTGACCATGACCGAAATGATCTCCTCCTGCTCGACGATCACGGAGGCGATTTTGGATTCGAGCAGGCGCTGGTTGATCAGGTGCCGCTCGATCAACACCTGCTTTTCCACGTCCGATAAATCCTCCAGCCGGATGTGATGGGCCTTCTGAAGAAGCTTGCTCGACTGGGCCGCCTGCGTGACCTGCTCGCGGACCGCCTTGAGGACGTCGGTGGCGGCAACATGCGGGAAAGGCAGTTCATTGAGGTTCCGGGCCAGCCGGACACGACTGGAAACGACGACATCGCTGTCGGCGGCGCCCTCGGTCCGCATCCACCTTCCGCTGGCGTCGATGTTGAGCGGCAAACTCATGATCGGTTCGCCCCTTCCTCGGTCTTCAACTCAACCTCGATCCGCTTGATCTCGTCGCGGATCTCGGCGGCGCGTTCGTAGTCCTCCTGCGAAATCGCCTCGCGCAGGTCCCGCCGGAGGCGCTTGATGTCGCGCGCGCGGACGGACGCGGCGGCCGGCTTGGCCCGCGCGGGGGACTTGCCGGTGTGGTGCGCGCTGCCGTGGATTTTCCGCAGAAGCGGGATGAGTTCGTCATGGAACGTGGTGTAACAGCGCGGACATCCAAGCCGGCCGGTGCGTTTGAACGTGCCGGAAGTCTGGCCGCAGACCGGGCAGGCCAGGCCCGTCGTCTCGACGGCGGCGCCCTCGGGCTGGTCCTGCAGGCCCGTGATGAGGTTCTCGAGATGAAACTCATGGTTTTCGCCCATGATGTTCATCTGCTGCGCGCAGGCTTCGCACAGATGAAACTCCGTCGTCTGGTTGTTGATGATCTTCGCGAAATGAATCTTCGCTTCCTGCTTGTTGCACCGCTTACACAGCATACGCGTCCTCTCCCTCCCGATGAACGAGCTTCTCAAACTCCGCCATCAACCCCCGCGTGTGAACGCCCGGCGCGCCCGAGCCGATCGGCCGGCCGTCAATCTTCGTGACCGGAACGATCTCGGCGGCCGTGCCGGTCAGAAAAACCTCCTCGGCCGTGAACAGCTCGTGGCGCGTGAACGGCACCTCTTCCACCTTGAGCCCCCGCGACCCGGCCAAGCCCATGACCACGTCCCGTGTGATGCCTTTGAGCGCCCCCAGGTAGGTCGGTGGCGTGAAGAGCCGTCCGTGGCGGATTCCGAAAATATTGTCGCCCGTACATTCGCATACAAACCCCGAATCGGTCAACATGAGCGCCTCCACGCACCCCGCCAGCTTGCCCTCGATCTTCGCCAGGATGTTGTTCAGATAGTTCAAACTCTTGATCCGGCCGTTGAGCGCCTCCGGGACGTTGCGCCGGGTCGGCACCGTCACGATATCCAAGCCTTTCTCGTAGTACTCCCGCGGATAAAGCGCAATCGTACCGGCGATGATGAAGACCGAAGGCGTCGGACATTTGTCCGGATCCAGGCCCAAGTCCCCGACGCCGCGGGTCACCACGAGACGGATGTAAGCATCCTTCAGGGCGTTCTCCCGCACCGAGGCTTTCACATGCCCCGACAGGGCGGCCGGATCGTAGGGAATGGTCAGACGGATGGCACGGGCTGAATCGTACAGACGCTCGATGTGCCCAGCCAGACGGAAAATCCTGCCCCCGTAGGACCGAATGCCCTCGAAGACGCCGTCCCCGTACAAAAGACCGTGATCGAAAACCGAAATCACCGCATCGGCACGGTCAACCCATTTTCCATTCAGAAAAATCTTCCCGGCCATCGCCCGTTCCCTTCCGTTTCGTTATCGCGGATCCCCACTCCCGAAATAAAGGCGGCAAGTGTGTCTTGCGCACGGCAAAAGTTCAAGGGTGGTGACCCGGTCTGTGGAGGGGGGTATCTAACCTCTTCCCCCCTTGAGGGGGAAGGCGGATGGGGGGTATAGTTGAGTTAGTTGAGTTAGTTGAGTTGGGGTCAGTCCTTAAACTACACCAATGTGGCCATGCCCTCCAGACGCGTATATATAATATATGGAGGAGTGCCTACTTTCTTACTTTCAGATTTAATAGAGTCAAATTGGCCACAGAGGTCGCGGAGAATTAAAAATTGTCTGTAAATCAGAAACTTACAAAAACAGGGCTTATCTTCTCCGTGACCTTTGCGGCTAATTAGTGGGTCTTTCAGCACCCTGTTAATAGAAAACGATGTTTTATTCAACATATAATGGGTAAATATTGCCTTAGTATGATCTTTTCTCTACACATACTAATAAAATATAAAATTCTGATAATATATTTAACATGTAGTATTACTAATAGTTATATAATTTCATCTGACTGTTTTATTATTCGGTATATAATTTGCTTTACATATTTGACATGAAGACGTCACGAGAAATGACAAGGTTAAATTTTTTTCTTAGAGACCGATTAGGGAAGGAGGCACAGCTCATGTACTCGCTTCAAGGAAGAGAAACCATTTACCTGCAGGCACTCAGGCCCGGGATGGTCCTGGCGGAACCGGTTCTTGATCGAAATGGCAATCGACTCCTGAATTCTGAAATCACGCTGGACGAGACCAAGATCGAACGACTGCGGGAGCGAGGCGTTTCGAGTGTGCGCGTCAAGCACGAGTATAAACTTCAGCGGGGAGTTGGAAAAACGAACTAGACCATTATTCGAACAATTCCATATCAGAGTTGTGTTCGGACTGTACCGACGGCCAGCGTTCTTTCGCGTCTCCCCCCCTTGACGCGCGGGAACACAACCCCTTCAACGGCCCGGACGCATCAGACTGACACGATGCCTGCGACCTGCTAGGCGCGAAGTCGGAGACCGAAGGCCGCTTTATCGGATCGCGAAGGATTCGAAAAGCAGACGACGCCACCTCCCGCTTCGGCCCGACAGGGCGCCGGCATCGTTTTTTTTATCCATGGATGGATAATCCCTGTTGCCTCAACCAAAGTTTTGCCAGGGATGGCAAAACAGTCCGACACAAGCAACAGGGATCCTCACGGCCAGTTAATCCCTGTTGCCTCAACCAAAGTTTTGCCAAGGACGGCAAAACAGTCCGACACAGGCAACAGGGATCCTCACGGCCAGATAATCCCTGTTGCCTCAACTGACCAAAAAAATGGGGCCCAATTCCGTTGTCTGGAACCAGGCCCCTGGGCGCTTAGAGGGTTGGTATTTTTTTGTGTCGGACGTTGCTCACTCCACCCGTAACTTGACCCTATCCTACCGCAGTTTCCTCAAATGGCAAGAAGAATGATTGTGTTCTTGGTCACAATCCAGCGGAAGGCCATTTTTCTTAACTTACAGATTGTCCTAAAGTTAAGAAATTTGCCCGGCGGCGGTTTTTCTCGCGCCGAATCTCGCCTTGACGATCCGCCCACACTGACTTAGCATCCCGGGATTGTTTGATCATTACAACTGTCAAAGGAGTCCACACATGCGATACGTTTATTATTTTGGAGGCGGGAAAGCCGAGGGATCGGCCAAGATGAAAAACCTGCTGGGCGGAAAAGGCGCCAACCTTGCCGAGATGGTGAACATCGGAGTTCCGGTCCCGGCCGGATTTACGATCTCGACCGACTGTTGCACGGAATATTTCGCCCGCGGCGGGAAGTTTCCGGCCAGTTTGAAGGCCGAAGTCGCGAAGGCCATGAAGCGGGTGGAAAAAGGGATGGGGATGGGATTTGGCGATCCGAAAAATCCCCTGCTCGTTTCCTGCCGATCCGGCGCCAGAAAATCAATGCCCGGCATGATGGAAACGGTTCTCAACGTCGGGCTCTGTTCGTCCACCATCCCGGGTCTCATCGCCAAAACGAAAAATGAGCGGTTTGTTTACGACGCCTACCGGCGGCTCATCACGATGTACTCGGACGTGGTCATGGAGAAAGCCGAGGACGTCGAGCCGGCTGAGGGCAGGGGAATCCGCCAGCAACTGGACCGCATCTTGGAGGATCTCAAGAAGAAAAAGAATTACCGGCAGGACACGGATTTGACCGTGGCCGATTTGAAGGGACTGTGCGACGCGTACAAGAAGCGCATCCGGGATATCCTCGGCAAGGCCTTCCCGGACGACGCGGTCGAACAGCTTTGGGGCGGGATCGGCGCCGTGTTCAAGAGCTGGAACGGGCGGCGCGCCATCGCGTACCGGAACATCGAAGGCATCCCGCACGAGTGGGGGACCGCCACGAACGTTCAGGCGATGGTGTTCGGCAACATGGGCGACACGTCCGCGACCGGCGTGGCGTTTACGCGGAACCCGGCCACGGGCGATTCCCAATTCTACGGCGAGTGGCTGGCCAACGCGCAGGGCGAGGACGTCGTCGCCGGCATCCGCACGCCTTCTCCGATCAACGAGGCGACCAAGAACGACCAGAACCGGCGACTCCAGTCTCTCGAGAAGGCGATGCCGAAACTTTACAAGGAACTCGACGGCATCCGGCGGAAACTTGAAAAACACTACCGCGACATGCAGGACCTCGAGTTCACCATCCAGGAAGGCAAACTCTACATGCTTCAAACCCGCAGCGGCAAACGCACGGGAACGGCGGCGCTCAACATCGCGATGGACATGTTGAGGGAAAAACTCATCGACCGGAAAACGGCCGTCCTTCGGGTCGAGCCCCATCAGCTCGATGAACTGCTCCATCCCATCATCGATCCCGCCGCGGAAAAAAACGCCAAACCGATCGGCAGGGGCCTCCCGGCGGGACCCGGCGGCGCGGCCGGCCAGATCGTCTTCTCGGCGGCCACGGCGGTCGAGTGGGCCCGGCAGGGCAAAACGGTCATTCTCGTGCGCGAGGAAACCAACCCCGAGGACGTTGAAGGCATGCGCGCCGCCGTCGGCATTCTCACGGCCCGCGGAGGCATGACCAGCCATGCGGCGCTTGTCGCGCGCGGCTGGGGCAAGTGCTGCATCGTAGGCGCCGGCGACATTCACGCCGACGCGCACGCCCGGGAGATGAAAGCCGACGGACGGGTGTTCAAGGAGGGCGACGTCGTCACGCTGAACGGCACGCGGGGGCTTGTCTACGCCGGCAGGCTCAACATGATCGACGCCACGGAAAATCCCAGGTTCCAGCAGTTCATGAAAATGGCCGATGAATTCCGCACGCTTGGCGTGCGCGCGAACGCCGACACGCCGGAGGACGCGCGTGTAGCCCGCAGTTACGGCGCGGAAGGCATTGGCCTCTTTCGGACCGAACACATGTTTTACGGCAAGGGGAGCGACGAGCCGCTGTTTTTACTGCGCAAGATGATCCTGAGCGCGGACGAAACGGAACGGCGGAAAGCCCTGTCGGAACTTTTCGCGCATGTCAAGAAGGACATCAAGGCGACCCTGGAGGCTATGGAAGGCCTGCCCGTGACGATCCGCCTTCTCGATCCGCCTCTCCACGAGTTCGTCCCGCAGGACCCCGGGAAACAGAAAGCGCTCGCGGACGCACTCGGCATCCAGCCGGCGGACGTCCAGAAGCGCGGCGAGGAACTCCACGAGTCGAACCCCATGATGGGCCACCGGGGCGTGCGGCTCGGCGTCACGTACCCGGAGATATCGGAAATGCAGGTCCGCGCCATTTTCGAAGCCGCGGCGGAACTGATCCAGGCCGGCAGGAAATGCCATCCCGAAATCATGGTGCCGGTGACGTGCGACGTGAAGGAACTCACGCATCAGAAAGCGATCTGCCGGAAGGTCTACGCGGAGGTCTGCGCGGCAAAAGGCATCAAGGCGATCCCGTATTTGTACGGCACGATGATCGAGATCCCCCGCGCCGCGCTCCTCGCGGACCGCATGGCGGCCGAGTCCGATTTCTTTTCGTTCGGCACAAACGACCTCACCCAGATGGGATTCGGATTCAGCCGAGACGATATCGGCGGATTTCTGCAGGACTATCTGGGCAAAAAACTCCTGGCCGCGGACCCCTTCCAGACCATCGACCAGGACGGCATCGGACAGCTCATCGAGATGTCGGTCAAGAAAGGCCGCGCCACGAAGAAGGACCTCAAGGTCGGCATCTGCGGCGAGCAGGGCGGAGACCCGGCGTCTGTCGCGTTCTGTTTCCGCGCCGGCCTGAACTACGTCAGCTGCAGCGCCTACCGCGTCCCGATCGCCCGCCTGGCCGCGGCGCACGCCGCCCTCTCTTGATCTGAGAGTATCGGAGTATCGGGGTATCGGTGTATCGGTGTAACGGCAATGCTCCGACTCACCGATACCCCGATACTCCGACACTCCGATACTTTCAAATTTACACGGACGGCGCCACCTCCGGAAACCCCGGCCCGTCAGGCTGGGGCGCGGTTCTGATTTCGGAGGGACGGCGGGAGGAGATCGGCGGGTTCGAAGCGCATTCCACGAACAACCGGATGGAACTTACCGCCGTCATCGAGGCCCTCCGGCGCGTTCCTGAAAACGCCGGGGCCGACGTCCACAGCGACAGCGCTTACGTCGTGAACGGCATCACGCAGTACATTCACACCTGGCGGCGGAACGGATTTTTGACGGCGGCCAAAAAACCGGTCGAAAACCGGGACCTGTGGGAAACCCTCGACGATCTTTCCGGGAAACGCCGCGTCCGATACATCAAGGTCGAGGCCCACGCGGGCGACCCAGAGAATGAACGCGCCAACGATATCGCGCAGGCGTTTTCGAAGGGAGCGCGCGTGAGTCTTCATTCCGGCACGGCCGATGCTCCGGCCCGGAAAAAACTGCGGGATGTGAACGCGCCTGCACACCTTGTCTTTCCGGCCTACATCGTGTTCCGGGGCGGGAGCCTGACCGCTTATAGAACCTGGGACGACTGCAAGACCGACGTCGAAGGCCGCCGGGGCGCGCGGTACAAGAAATGCAAGACCCGGAAAGAATTCGATTACACGTTGGAAAAATGGGGCCTTCGTGCTATGAGCTGACCTGATGCGCATTTCGGACATGCTGGCCCGGGACGGGCGGACGTTTTCGTTTGAATTTTTTCCGCCCAAGACCCCGGAGGGCGAACGGAAGTTGTATGAAACGGTGGAAGTCCTCCGTCAACATCGGCCGTCGTTTGTTTCGGTCACGTACGGGGCCGGCGGCAGTACGCGCCACAAGACCGTCGAGATCGTCTCCCGCATCAAAAAGGAAATCGGTATCGAGGCGATGGCGCACCTCACCTGCGTCGGCGCGGCGCGCGGGGAAATTTCTTCCGTGCTGGACCACTTGAAAACCGAAGGCATCGAAAATGTCCTGGCCCTCCGGGGCGATCCGCCCCAGGGGCAGACGCAATTTGTGGCGCACGCGGACGGGTTCCGGTACGCAAGCGAACTCGTGAGCGCGATCCGTGGAGATCACGATTTCACGATCGGCGTCGCCGGGTATCCGGAGGGACACGTGGAGTGCGGGAGCCGGGACGAGGACCTGGCGCATTTGAAAACCAAGGTCGACGCGGGAGCGTCGTTCGTGATCACCCAGCTTTTCTTCGACAACCGCGATTACTTCGATTTCGTAAAACGCGCGCGGGACATCGGCATCCGTGTTCCCATCATCCCCGGCATCATGCCCGTCACCAACTACGCCCAGATCCGAAAATTCACGCAGATGTGCGGCGCGCACCTGCCGAAGGAAATGACGGACCGGCTGGATGCGATCCACGAAGACGAATCGGCCGTCCAAACGTACGGCGTCGACCACGCCGTCCGCCAGTGCCAGGACCTCCTGGATCGAGGCGCCCCGGGAATCCACTTCTACACCCTCAACAAATCCCCCTCGACCCGCGCGATTTTTTCAAGGCTGAACATCTAGACCGCAAACACCATCCCCCTATCTAATTTCAAACACCCCCGATCGCCCCGAACTGTTGCCGACGCGGTCTTTGACCGTCAGACTGAATGTATGTTTGCCCCGCGGGACATTCCCCAGCGACACCCGGAACCATCCGCGGTCCGCGTCATAATACCAATCGTCGTAATTCTCGCCGTCAACCGTCAGACGGCTCTCCTCCTCCGAAATTCCCGATCCCCGGTCGGATGCTTTCCACAGCATCTCTTCGCCCCGCTTGTACGACCGGCGGCGGGGATGCTCGACGGCGGGCGGCGCGGCGTCATCGAAGAGTCCGTAAACCCCGAAGCGATCGATGGGGGTGGCGAACCGGTAGTCGGCGGCGAGGACGCCCGTGTCCGGGGCCGAGTCGACGAAAATCCACCGGCGGCGGAGCGGATCGTGCCGATAGATCCCGAGGCGGGGATAAACGCCCGATGGAGATCTTTGCGGCTGATAGGAATCCGGCACGGCAACGCTCAGCCTCACCGGCGCGGAGAAGACTTCGTCCGCCGGATAAAGGCCATACATCTGCCGGAGATTCAGCGACGATTCCTCAGGAGGCGTCGGGACATCCGCGGGAAGGACGTAGTAGGAAATTCCATCGAGGCGGTACGGCGAGGCCGGGCCGATCTCGCAAGCCAGGCGGCCGTCGGCGCTGACGAGAATCGAAGTATCTTTTTTGGAGGGCGGCCGAACAAACGCGAGCGTGAATTTCCTCTCGAGCGCGTTGCCGGCCGCGTCTTCCGTCCGCACCGCGCCTTCGACCCGGCCGGCAGGCAGTTCCGAAAACGGCAGCCAGCCGGAAAACACGGCATGGACTCCCATCAGAGCCCACGTCTTTCCGCGAATGACCAGTTCTGCCCGCCGCGCATCATCCCCCGGCGGACAGGGATGTCCTGTCCCCGAAGCTCCAGACTCGGGAAATCCCAGGACGGGATTTCCTTCAATCCGCGAAGGGGGCGGGGCGGCATACCTGACGGCCAACTGAGTTCCTTCAGGCGAAAGACGCAGACCCGGCGAATCGGCCGGGATGCCGGCCGACGGCTGCGGGCGGCCAACACGGAAAATCAAACGACCGGACGCGTGGTTGCCGTTCACATCCTCGACGCGGAGTCCCAGCTCGTGAAGGCCCTCTCCCATTTTGCCGGCATCCAGGGCGGCGGTCGGATCAGAGGCCGGGGGCGACGGCCGCGGAAAATTTGTGTAGAGCCTGTAGGTGTAAAGCCCCATCCCGGCGGAACTGGCCGTTGGGTCATACAAGAGTCCGATTTTCTTGTTCTCACCCTGCGCGTAGCTGACCCGATCAAAGTCGATGGTCTTCCATTTTTCCCCGTCGATGGAAAATCCCAGACGCGACGGGGAAAGCCGGTAGACGCCGCCGTTCACCGTATAGTCCCGCGCCGTTACCGACACATGAAAGCGCCCCGCAAGATGCGGCGTCTCGGTCGCGGCGTAACCGCCACCGGCAAGAATCAAGTTCACGACCGCGGCCCGGTGATGTCCGTCGATCACGGCGTCTTCCGATGCCGGATCAAACCGCACGGATAGAATCTGGGGCGGTTGGTCGTCCTTGGGACGCGGCAAAAACTCAAACGGCTGGACCGGCGTCTCCTCGTTTCGCCGGACCTCAAAATGTAGATGCGGAAGCCCCGCGCCGCTCTCGCCGCTCAGGCCGATCTGATCTCCCTTCCGCACCGGGATCACCCCGGGTTCAAGATACACATTCAGCCGTTCCCGAAACGCCATCCCCGTCCGGCGCCGCCGGACTTCCTCCGCAATCTTCCCCGTGTACCCGTCCAGATGCGCGTAGACCGTGATATTCCCGTCCGGATGCTTGAGATAAACCGCCTTCCCAAACCCCGTCAGGCTGTCCGCGATTCGGTACACGAATCCGTCCGCCACCGCATACACCGGCCAGCCAGAAACCCCGTCTGTCGAAAAATCAACCCCGCTGTGAAAATGCCCCTCCCTGTATTCCCCAAATACCCCGCTCACAGCCGACTCCTTCCCAAGCGGCCAGCCATAATCCCCCGGAGCGCCGAGAACCAAATTCAAAATCAACAAAGAAAAAGAAAAAGGGGTCATTCTTCCTCTTTTACACTTTCCCCCTCTGAACGATGTTGATCATCGCATCCGCTATGGACTTCCTATATTTGTCTTTCCGGATTCTATGCACCGCGTTCGAGATTCCAGAGATTGTCAGGTGCTTCACCTCCGATGATGTCTCCAATATCCGTCTCAGAGACCACCCAGCACCAACAAACGCGACGTACCATGACAGTTGTCTTATGGCAGTTTCGCGGCTCTTCCAAATACCTTGCCATTCACGCTTCTCCACTACAGCCCTCGCCGTCTTACAAATCATGGCCCAATTCCACTCTTTCGGCCGCCGATCCATTTTTCGTTTTTTCCCCTCACCTCGGTTGCGCCGGCGCTCCTGTCGGTCGAGCACCGACCTCCGAAACTCCGGACTCGAAAGAAAACTTCCTCGATGTCCATCATTGAAATGCTTGTAATTTGCAGAAGGATCGATGGATCTCAGCCATTCGCGGGCTCGCCAAATCTCGTCCTCACTAAATTTGACGCCAAAAAGATAATTCCACAGCGGGCCGCGCGCGATTCGACTGGGACCCCGCCTGAGCATCTCGGCAACGCTGTTCCACTTATCGGAGAAAACGTCCTTCGCCAAGCCGGCACGGACACGATTCGTAAGGACATATCCCATCACACATGCAAAATAGGCCTCCTTTTCGACGAGTAACGTCTTCGATCTCCCCTGAAAAAGGTGTCCGACGCGACCGTATCGGCGGTTGAGACGGAAGGCCGCCCTGGATAGGAAGCGCTGAAGAAAACGGGATATGTCGCCGGACGGGGTTTGAAGAACAAAATGGAAATGGTTCGGGAGCAGATCGTATGCGAATATTCGCACCCCAAATGTCTTGGACTCTTCAAAGAAAATATCGCGAAACTCTCGGTAATCGTCATCCGTGCGAAAAAACGGGTGGCGGTCGACAAACCGATTGAGCACGTGAAAAATGGCATCCGGATACGAGATGCGCGGCCCTCGTGGCATGAAGCTACACTACATCATTTGATCGAAAGTGTAAAAGAGGAAGAATGACCCTGTTTCCTGTTTCCTGTTTCCCTCTTGCTTTCCCTTACCCCAGACGGTGACCGGTGGGGTCGTCAATACCGAGAATCTTGAGGAAGGAAGCCATCTGACGCAAGTCCTCAAAAAAATAGTCCGGGTTATGGCAGCGTAGATCTTCTATCGGCGTCCAGCCGGTGCCAACCGCGACTGCGCGCGCCCCGATGGCCCGCGCCGCGGCAATATCCGATTCGGCGTCGCCGACGACAAAGATTCTTTCAGACGGGATATCGCTTTTATAGAAAGTCCGGCATCGATGAACTGCCGCCCGGGCAATGTCTGACCGGTCCTCGCCGTCCTCACCAAACCCACCGACGGGGAAAAATCGGTTCAATTCGACGGCCTGAATCTTCGTGCGGCCGCCGCTTTCGATGTTGCCTGTCAGGAGGCCGAGTGCCACGGACGGTTCACGTTCGAGGCGTTCCAAAAGTGGCCTGACACCTGGGCAAGCCGATGGATCGGCCGCGATCAGCATCCTCCGGAGATGAGAGATATAGGCGGCTCGAAAAGCATCGAGAAAGACATCATCGGGAGAATAGGAAAGGCCGTGAGTCGACATCATCTCCCGCCACAGGGAGATATCCGTTCGCCCCCGGAAATCAATGGGCGCCAGATCCAGTTTGGGGCCATAAATCTCCTCAAACGCCGCGGCAACGGCGCGGCCGCCGGCTCCGCCGCTGTTGCATAGCGTGCCGTCGATATCAAACAGGACGAGAGCGGCCGGCCGCAGGTCTCGGAGAGATTTTAAACTTTGCAGTCGGACTCGAACCGAATCCGCCTTTTCCCGAAGTTCCCCCCCGGCCGAATCCAACAGGGACGCCAAGACCCGTTCAGCGGAGGGGAAATCCCTGCAGGCATGATGGATGTCAGCCAGGCGGGATGCAATCGACAAAAGACGCTCGGCGGACGCCAGATCGCCTGCCGCATGGCGTTCTTCCGGACAACGGACTTTATCCCACAGCTGGAGATACATATCCCGCCCCCGCCGTGCATCCCCCAAGTCCGTCCACGTGACCTCGGCGAGCCGATATAACCTCTCAAGATCGGTCGGACGCTCTCGGAAGAGCCGGTCGAACTCGGCGGCCGCCCCCCACCTGTTTTTTTCAGCGAGCAGTTTAACCGCAGTGTGAAAATCCCGATGAACGGCGGCGCGATGGCCAAAAATTTCCGATGAGAGTCTCCGGGAAAGAGCGTCGACCAGAAGCGGCACCCACGGTATTGAAGCGACGAGGACGCCGATCAGAAGACCGACGCGAGTTTCTCCAAGGGGCAGATCGCTCGACAAGACCCAGCCGACACCCAACCCACAGGCCAACGTCCAAGGAAAGGCCAAGCCAGGCCGAAACTCCTTGAACAGGCCTTTGATGAATGGCCCCGCATCCAGCATGAATGACCTTCCGTTACCCGATCATTTTTCTATTCGTGGATATCATCCATCTGTCGGTTGACTTCTCGCGCTCGGTCGTCCAGCTCCCGTTCGGCCTCCCGGGCCCTCTTAATATCTTTGGCCGGAAGTTTCTGTGTTGCGAATTCCGGGACGTCCGATACATCCTTTTTGACAGACCCGCCAAAACGAATCATCCACAATACAGCGGCGATAAGCGCGACCGCCAAAATAACGAGCAGGGTGGACCCTTCCTCTGAACAATTGGGATGCGGCACACCCATGCGTTGCGGCCCCTCCTCGGGTCCCGGTCTCAATCCCCCGGGTTGTCCAACCCGAATTTTTTCAGTTTCATAAACAGCGTCGTGCGTTTCAGCCCCAGGATGCGGGCGGCTTCGGTCTGGTTGCCGCCGGCTCGGGCCAAGGCTTCCGTGAGGAGGCGGCGCTCGTATTGTTCCACCAGTTCGTCGAAGGTTGGGCCGCCATCCGTGATTTCCGTGGGGGACGATTCCGCCGGGGCGGAGGGGGTCAGAAAAACCGAATGGATGTGGGTTCCTTCCGCGAGGGCGACGGCGCGCTGGACGGTGTTTTCGAGTTCGCGGACGTTGCCCGGCCAGGGATAACGCTTGAGGGATTCCAAAGCGGCCGGATCAAACGCCAGGCCGGGCTTCTCGTAGCGGTCCGCGTATTCTCCCAGAAAGAATTTCGCCAGAAGTTCGATGTCGCCCGGGCGGTCCCGGAGCGGGGGGATTTCGACCGGGATGACGTTGAGACGGTAGTAGAGGTCCTCCCGGAACTGTTTCTTTTTCGACAAGTCCAGCAAGTTTTTGTTCGTCGCCGCGATCACGCGGATGTCGGCCCGGAGGGTATCCTGGCCGCCGACCCGGCGGAACTCGCCGCCTTCGAGGACCCGCAGGAGTTTCGGCTGGAGCGCGAACGGGAGTTCCCCGATTTCGTCCAGGAAGAGGGTTCCGCCGCCGGCCAGTTCCACGAGGCCCAGTTTGCGCCGCTCCGCGCCGGTGAAAGCGCCTTTCTCGTAGCCGAAGAGTTCCGCTTCCAGAAGATTTTCCGGAATGGCCGCGCAGTTCAGGGCGACGAAGGGGAAGTCATTGCGGCGGCTGAGCTGGTGAAGACTGCGCGCGATCAGTTCCTTGCCCGTGCCGCTTTCTCCGGTGATCAGAATGCTCGCGTCGGTCGGCGCCACCCGCGTCACAAGATCCAAAATTCCCTTCATCTTCGGATCGTCCGTCAGGAGGGTCAGCGTGAATCCGCCAGGCGGCCGCCGGACCGCGTCCAGGGCGCGGCCCAGAATGCGGTTCACGTCGGTGACGGAGAACGGTTTCATCAGAAAATCGTCCGCGCCGAGTTTCATGGCCGAGACGGCCGTGTCGACCGTGCCGTAGGCGGTGATGACGCAGATGTGACACCGCGGGTGCCTCGCCCGGACGTCCGACACGATGCTCAACCCGTCGCCGTCGGGAAGACGGATGTCCATGAAGGCGACATCAAACGCATGCGCCCCGATCTGATCGCGGGCGGCCCGGACCGACGCGACCCGTGTCACCCCGAATCCTTCGAGCTGGGCGGCCTCCTCGAGAAAATCCCCCATGATCTTCTCGTCGTCAACGATAAACGCGTATTTCATGCCGCGGGCAGAACGATCCGAAAGGTCGCGCCGCCGCCGGGGGCGCTTTCAACCTGCAATTTTCCGGAAAATTCCTCTTCGATGATTTTTTGGACAATCGGCAGACCCAAGCCGAGTCCCTTTTCCTTGGTCGTGAAAAATGGATCAAATATCCGGGACGGTTCCTCGTGAAAGCCAATCCCGTTGTCGGACACCTGCACCTGGATCTCGCCTTTTTGTTCCGACGCCGTCAGGCGCACCCTGCCTTCGCCCATTCGGCAGGCTTCGATGGCGTTCTTGAGAAGATTCACCAGCGCGCGTTGGAAATGTTCCGGCGAACCCGACAGGCTGATGCCCGGAGATTCAATGGCAACCCCCACCCCGCGGCTGTCCGCCAGAAAGGAGACCTCCGCGCCGGCCTTCTGCGCCACCTCCCTCACGCTGAATTTCCTCTCCTTCTGCGGCTGACGCTCCAGCGACAATTCGAGGAACTGGTTGATGGTCCCGGAAATGCTGGAGACACCCTCGATCACCCGGTCGGCCATCTTCGCGAGCCGCGCGTCTTTTTCCAGCTCCTTTTTCAGGAGCGACGCAAAGCCCTCGATCCCGCCCAGGGGATTTTTGATCTCATGCGCGAATTCCGCCATCAGTCTCCGGTAAATGCCCAGGTGCTCTTTCCGCGCGATCTCGGCGCGCAGGCGTTGAAGTTCCGAAATGTCGAGGGCTGTGAAGAGCACCCAGGTAGTGCCGTCGCCGTGGACGAAGCGGGTCGTGGCGTACTGAATCGGAATCTGGCTGTGATCTCCCCGGAGCAATGTCCCCTCGGCGATCCGGACTTCATCCCCGAGGTCCAAGCACCGGAGGATGGGGTCCCGCTGGCGGCTGGGAAAGAGGTAGACGTCCGAGCAAAGCCGCTTTTCGATCAGGCCGTCCGCCGAGATGTGGCCCGTGAGCAGAAGCGCGTTCCGGTTCACCATCCGGATGCGTCCGCCGCCGTCCACCGCGATGACCGCGGCCTGGCTCGCGGAGAGGACCCGGTCGAGAAAATCCCGGGTCTGGCGGATGTCGTCGTGGATCAGCCGGTTTTCCATGAGCAGGAGCGAATAGTCCCGCATCGCCCGCGCAATCTCCAGATCCTCGTCCTTGAACCAGATTTCCTCCCGCCGGTCCGCCAGGACGATGCTCACCGATATGTCCCGGACCCGCATCGGGACGATCATGATGGAATGGTAATCGGAGGGGATGTCCCGCCGGCGCCGCAGAACCCGGACCTCGCCCGTCAACTCTCCAGACCGCATCCACGCCACAAGCGGATCGTCGGCGGGCACGTTCAAGGAATGGCTGATCGAAAATCCGTCAGTCTCCAGGCGCGCCATGGCCGCTGCGACCGGGCGCAAGACCTCCACCATCTGCTGAAATATCTCCTGAAGAAAAACGCCGGGGTCCGCCCGGCCCTCGATGTTGGAGACGTTCCGGAGCCGTTTGAGAGTCGTCACCTGGGCGATTTTCTGGAAGGTCTCCCGTTCCTGCCGCATTTTTTGCTCGACGAGAAATCCGAGAATGATGGCGAACGCGTAGAGCGGAATGAGAAGGGTCAAATTGGCCGGGGTGAAGAGTTCGAACTCCGGCGCGGCGCCGACGGACGAGAGGAAATAGAGGATCGTGATGAAAAACGTCGTGCCGACGCTGCCGACGAGGCCGAAGGACAGGCCGCCGGAGAAGACCGCGAAGAAATAGAGCCAGAAGGCATATCGCTGGTATTCGTGGCTGGCCATGACGGAAAAATGGGAGAAGAAAATATACATCAGCAGGACCGTCAGGTTCGCCTCCGTGTAGGGAAAGCGCTTCCGGACCGAGGGCTCGATAAAGAAAAACAGGACCACGGCGCCCATGAAGAGGCCGTAGAACTGGGTGGGGAGTTCCTGGAAGTAGGTGAAGGAAATCACGAGGAACAAGACGAGCCCGAAGAGGCTCAGGAAGAGAAACCACCCCCACGTCTCCCGCTTGGTTTCCGTCCGAATATACCGGTAAACCCGGCGAAAGAATTCGACGATGGTTATTTGACCACGTTGATGAGTTCGAACATGGGCAGGAACATCGCCATCACGATCATGCCGACAGCGCCGCCCATGAAGAGAATCATGAGGGGCTCGATGAGGGAGGACAGCGCCGCCACCGTCTCGTCCACGATGAGGTCGTAGTTGTCGGCAATCTTGATGAGCATATTGTCCAGCGCGCCGGTTTCCTCCCCGACCGCAATCATGTGGACAACCATGAGCGGAAACACCTTGGAGCGGTGAAGAGGCTTCGAAATGGTTTCGCCCTCGCTGATCGACGCGGTCACCTCGTCCATGACCTTGGACAGCACCTCATTCCCGATGGTGTCCTTCACGATCTTGATCGACTGCAAAATCGGCACGCCGCTGGTGATGAGGGTGGCGAGAGTCCGGGTAAAGCGTGACACGGCGACCTTGAGAATGAGGTCCCCGAATACCGGAATTTTAAGCCGCATCTTGTCCACGTTCATCTTGCCGCGTTCGGGAACGTCGTACCAATTGAACGCGAAGACAAACGCAATGGCGCCGATCAAGATCATCCACCAGTAGATCACGAGGAAATCGCTGAACACGATGACGACCTTGGTCGGCAGGGGCAGTTCAACCCCCATGCCCTCAAACATGCTGATGAACGTCGGGATGATTTTGATCATCAGGAAGCTCACCACCACGATGGCGATGACGGCCATGACGGCCGGGTAGGTCATCGCGCCCTTGATCTTGGTCCGCAGAGCCGCGTCCTTTTCGGCGAACTCGGCCAGGCGGTTCAAGACCTTGTCCAGAACACCGCCGACCTCGCCGGCCCTGACCATGCTCACGTACAGGGTGGGAAAATATTTTTTGTGCTTGGAGAGGGCGTCCGAAAAGGAACTTCCGCCCTGAACGTCGGAATTGACCGCCGTCAGCATCTCCTTCAGTTTCGGATTTTCCGACTGCTCCTGAAGGATGTTGAGCGCGCGCAAAAGCGGCAGGCCCGCGTCGAGGAGGGTTGCGAGCTGGCGCGTGAAGAGGGTCAGTTCCTCCGGCGTGATGCCCTTCTTCATGAAGCTCAGGCCGCCCCCGCCTGTCTCGGCTTTTTCCTTGATCTCGTACGGCCGCAGGCCCATCTCCCGGAGCCGCGTGGAGGCGACTTTCTCGCTCGCGGCCTCCAGGGTCCCGTTCACGTCCTTGCCCTGCGCGTCCATCGCCTTGTAGGTGAATACCGCCATGGTGCTTTGTCCCGGCCTCCCTTACATCTGCTTCTGAATTTCTTCGCGGTCCTGCGCCCGCAGAAGGACTTCCTGATAGGTGATGATTCCCCGTTGATACAGCGCGAGCAGGTGCTGGTCCAGGGTCTGCATCCCCTGCTGGCCGCCGGTTTGTATGGCGGAGATGATGTTATGGGTCTTCTGATCCCGGATGAGATTCCGGATTCCGGGGGTCACCATCATGATTTCATATCCGGCCACGCGCCCCGCGCCCCGGGCCTTGGGCATCAGGGTCTGGGAGATGACCGCCTCCAGGGCGACCGACAGCTGGGTGCGGATCTGGTCCTGCTGGTCGGTCGGGAAGACATCGATGATCCGGTCGACGGTCTGGGAGGCGCTGTTGGTGTGAAGGGTTCCGAAGACGAGATGCCCGGTTTCGGCCGCTGAGATCGCGGCCTCGATCGTCTCCAAGTCCCGCATTTCGCCGACCAGGATCACGTCGGGGTCCTGCCGGAGCGCGCGCTTCAGGGCTTCCTTAAACGATGGAACGTCGACCCCGAGTTCCCGGTGGGTGACGACACTCTGCTTGTGGGGATGGATGAATTCGATTGGATCCTCAACCGTAATGATGTGCGTCGAACGCTCCGTGTTGATCCAGTCGATCATCGCCGCCAGGGTCGTGGTCTTGCCGGACCCGGTCGGCCCTGTCACGAGAACCATTCCGCGGGGTTTCGTGAGGAGGGTGACAATCTGTTTGGGCAGTCCCAGCTCCTCGAAATTATATATTTTGTTGGGGATGAGGCGGCAGACCATGCCGTGAAATCCGCGCTCTTTAAATATGGAGACGCGGAACCGGCATTTGCCCTCGTACGCGTATCCGTAGTCGGACCCGCCGTGCTGTTCAAGACGCGTGAGATGTTCGTCCGGGGTAATCGACTTGACGATGATCTGGGTGTCGTCCGGCGTGAGGGGCGGCGCCTCGATATTGACCAGTTCCCCGTCGACGCGAAGGACGGGGGGGCGGCCCACGCAGATGTGGATATCGGAGGATCCGCGCTCGATTGCGAGTTCCATCACGTCGTGGATGTACATGAAACTGGGAGGCTACCTCAAAGGTCAGGCGTTCGCAACAACCTCTTCCATGGTCGTCATCCCGAGCGCGACTTTGCGGAATCCGTCGTCCCGGAGTTTCCGCATGCCGGCCCGGACGGCCGCTTCCTCGATGACATAGGAGGGCTTCATCTGAAGGATCAGTTCCTTGATTTCCTCGTTCACGACCATCAGCTCGAAAATGCCGGACCGGCCCTTGTAACCGGTAAAATTGCAAATTTCGCAGCCGGCGCCCTTGTAGAAGGTCGTCTTGGCGGCGATGTCCATCGGGAAATTCAGTTCCTTCAGCGTCTTTTCGCTCGGCTGGTAGACTTGCTTGCAGTTTTTGCAGATGGTCCGCACCAGCCGCTGGGCCATGGCAGCCTGGAGGGACGAGGCGATCATGAAGGGGCTGACGCCCATGTCGATGAGACGGGTGATGGAACTGGGCGCGTCGTTGGTGTGGAGGGTCGAGAACACGAGGTGGCCGGTGAGAGCGGCGCGGATCGCGATCGACCCGGTTTCCATGTCGCGGATTTCCCCGACGAGGATGACATCCGGAGACTGGCGGAGGATCGACCGGAGGCCCGCGGCGAAGGTCAGGCCGATGCTGGCGTGGACCTGCATCTGGTTGATGCCGTCGAGCTGATACTCGACGGGATCCTCGACAGTGATGATTTTCCGGTCGGGCGTGTTGATTTCGTTGAGCGCCGAATAGAGGGTCGTCGTTTTACCGGAGCCGGTCGGGCCGGTGACGAGGATGATGCCGTTGGGTTTTCGGATCAGGTCGTTAAAAATGCGCCGATTGTCCTCGATGAAGCCGACTTGCTCAAGTCCCAGAGACACGGAGGCCTTGTCCAGAAGACGGAGGACGATGCTTTCGCCGTAGAGGGACGGGAGGGCCGACACGCGGAAGTCGACTTCCTTGCCGAGCATCTTCATCTTGATCCGGCCGTCCTGCGGAATGCGTTTTTCCGAAATGTCCATCGAGGACATGATCTTCACGCGGGCCAGGACCGCGCCCTGGAATTTTTTGGGAATTTTCGGCTGATGGACCAGCACCCCGTCCTGGCGGAACCGCACGGAGAAATCTTTCTCGGAAGGCTCGTAATGGATGTCGCTGGCCTTGTTCTTGAGGGCCTGCATGAGCAGCATGTTCACGAGGCGGATGATCGGGGCCTGCTCCGCCGCCGTCGCCTCGTCGGCCGCCGACAGCTCCTTGTTGTAGGTGTCGCCCTGGACGTCCTGCAAATCTCCGATCACATCCTCCAGATTTTCCTGGGCCATGGCGTAGTAGGTGTCGATCAGGACGGTGAGTTTGCGGGGATTGACCATCACCAAATCGATGTTCACGTCCAGTTTGTGCCGGAGATCTTCCTGGCTTTTCAGATCGAGCACGTCTGCGCAGGCGAGTTTCAGAAATCCGTTGTCGAAGGAGAGAGGGAAAATCTGGAACTGCTGCGCCAGCATGGTTTCGATCCGGTCCAGAAGAGACTGGGCCGGCTTGTAGTCGTCAACATTCTCGTACGGGAGGCCAATATGCTGGGCGTAGGCCTCGTAGATTTGTTCCTCCTCCAGAAGTCCCATGTCCTGAAGGGCCACCACGACGGATTTGTTTTCGGCCTGGGAGGTGACCGTGGCCGCGTCGACCTGCTCGGGCGTGAGATACCCTTGTGTTCCGAGGATTTTCAGAAGTTCCGGAGAATCGATCATGGTGACATCAGTCCTGAATGGCCACGCCGGTCTCGATGGGGCAGACCCGCAGGACTTCGTCGATGGTTGTCATGCCCTGCAGAATCTTCGCCCAGCCGTCCTCGCGAAGCGGCCTCATGCCGAGTTCCATGGCCTTTTTATGGATCAGATTCGCCGGCTGTTTCTCGACGATCATGTCGTTGATCTCGTTGTTGAGAACGAGGACTTCGTAGACGCCGACCCGGCCCCGGTATCCCGTCATCGCGCATTCGGCGCAGCCGCGGCCGCGGAAAAACTGCTGGGCGCGGAAATCCTCCATGCGCTTGCCCAGTTTCTTCAAATCGTCCGGCTTCGGATCGAACTGTTCCCGGCAGGCCGGGCATATCCGCCGCACGAGCCGCTGGCCGACGATGGCGCGGATGCTGGAGGTGAGGAGAAAGGGTTCGCAGCCCATGTCGATCAGGCGCGTGATGGCGCCGGCGGCCTCGTTGGTGTGGGTCGTCGACAAGACCAGGTGACCGGTCAGGGCGGACTGGATCGCGATGGAGGCGGTCTCGGCGTCGCGGATTTCACCGATGAGGATGATGTCGGGGTCCTGGCGGAGGATGGCGCGAAGAGCCGACGCGAAGGTCATGCCGACTTTTTCGTTGACGGGGCACTGGATGAGTCCCTTGATTTCGTATTCCACCGGATCCTCCACCGTGATGAGCTTCACGTCGGGCGAGTTGACTTCCGTGACGCCCGCGTAGAGCGTCGTGGTTTTCCCGCTGCCGGTGGGGCCGGTGATGAGGACGATGCCGTTGGAGGCGCCGAGGTTGTCCCGGTATTTTTTGGCGTCGTCCTCCTGGAATCCGAGATCATTGATCGACAGGATGGCGGCGGTGCGGTCCAGAAGGCGGAGCACGATGCTTTCGCCGAACATCGTCGGAAGACACGACACGCGGATGTCGATTTCCTTCCCCGCAAGCTTCACGCGGATGCGGCCATCCTGCGGCAGGCGGTTTTCGGCGATGTTGAGGTCCGCCATGATCTTGACCCGGGATATGATCCCCGCCTGCAACGCGCGGGGCGGCGATGGGAGATCCTTGAGAACGCCGTCGATGCGTTCCCGGACCTGGAAGCGGTGCTCGAAGGGCTCGATGTGAATGTCGCTGGCGCGGTCCCGCAGGGCCTGGAGGATGACCATGTTCACGAGACGGATGACCGGAGTTTCGCTGCCCACCTGCTCCGTCCCGCCGCCCAGGACCCCGTCCACGTCAGTGATGAGCTTGATGTCGTCCCCCGTCATTTCCTGAAGGACTTCCTCCACGGTCTGGGTCGGGGTCCCGTAGTACTGGTCGATGGACCGGATGACGTCCGACTCCGCGGCAATCACCGGCTCGATCTCAAGGCCCAGCATGAGCTGCAAATCATCGAGGGCGGTGATGTCGAGCGGGTCAGCGACCGCGACCACCAGTTTTCCGGCGACCTCCTCGATCGGGACGAGCTTGTGCTGACGGGCAACCCTCTCTGGAATTTTGGTGATGAGGTCCGGCGTGATGGAGTAATCGGAGAGACGGACGTAGGGGATGCCGAGCTGGGCGGACAGCGCCGCGGCGAGCTGTTCGGGTGTGACGAGGCCAAGTTCAACGAGAGTCTGGCCCAGGCGGTGGCCGGTTTCCTTCTGGCGCGCCATGGCCTGCACGATCGCTTCCTCCGAAAGCAGACCCGCATCGACCAGGATGTCGCCGAGCCGCTTGCGCTGGGGCATGGACATCTGTTTAGACGCCCTTCCCGGAGGCCGCCGTCGCCGGCTCCGACATGCCGGGCGGCGTCAGGTCCGCGATGTTCTGTTCAAAAAAGAGATCGACAATGTCCTTGTTCACGTGCCCCTCCTCCGCGGTTTTCCGGAGAATATCCATGGCCTCATCGATCGGTATCCGTTTCTTGTAGGGCCGGTCGGCGGCTGTCAACGCGTCGAAAATATCGGCCACCGCCAGGATCTGCCCCTCGAGCGGAATTTCGGCGCCCTTCAGGCCCAGCGGATATCCGGTGCCATTGGGCCGCTCGTGGTGCGTCGCCGCCCAGAACGGAATTTCCCTGAGGTCCTTCGGCCAGTATATCTTGTTCAGGATGTCCCATGTCTTTTTGACGTGCGCCTTCATGATTCCAAATTCGGCTTCTGTCAAGTTCCCCCGGGCCAAGGCCAGATGGGCGTGCTCCTGTTCGGTCAGGAGCGGCATGTCCCGGCCTTCGATCCGGTAGGTGGTCCGGCGGAGCCGGTCAAGATCGTTCACTTCCCCGGGCGTCAGGGGGCCCGGCGCGATTTTACGGCTGACCAGGTCAAAGTCCCGGTCGAGACCCTCGCACAGCCGGCGGTGATCGGCGGTATTGCCGCCTCCGTTCGACATCACGCGTATTTTTTCGGACAGCTTGACGTGCTCGAACCTGAGCCGGATGTTCTCGACTTCGTGGGGCTCCAGCTTGTCCTTCTTGTTCAAAATCGCCTCCGGCACCGTGATCTTGCCGATGTCGTGAAGCAGGGCCGCGAAACGGAGTTTCCGCAGGTCTTCCGGGGAATAGTGGATGGACTTGAACGGCGGCCGGGACGCCGCGCTGACGGCGCGGGCGATCCGGTCGGCATAGAAAGCCACCCGGACGGTATGGCCGTAGGTGATGCGGTCGCGCTCGCCGAGGGCGTGGATGGAGGACTCGATGACGGCCTCAAAGAGGGTGGCCTGGTCCTGGAGGAGGAGCGAGTTTTCAAGCGCGACCGCCGCGACCGCCGCGATAGCCGGCAGCATTTTTTCGTCCTGGGACATGAAAGATCCAGATTTTTTGTTGAGGACTTCCATGACGCCCAGTAGCCCCCCCGACCGAAGCGTCATCGGGCAGGCGAGAATGTTGCGAGTCCGAAATCCCGTTTTGCGGTCGACGGTCTGATTAAACGAGGGATGGCGATAGGCGTCCTCGACATTGATGAGCTTCTTCCGCCGGAAAACCAGCCCCACGATCCCCTGATCCGCACGCACCCGGATGGTCTTGCGGCCCTCCCCTTCCGCCACCTTCGACCAGAATTCGTTTTTTCCCTCGTCATACAGGAAGATACTCGTGCGGGCTGCGCCGAGCAGGATGGAGGTTTGAAGGGTGAGAAGTTTCAACAGCTGGTCGACGTCGTGGACGGATGAGAGAAGGGTTGAAAGTTCGAGAAGAGTGTAGAGACGCTCGTTTTCCGCCAGAAGGTTCCCGCCGGCCAGGCGCAGGGAAGCGCCCGCCGCGTTCTTTCGGCCGACACTCCGGCCGCCGGCGCGCCGGACATCCGCGCGCTTTTTCAGGGAAGCTGCCCCCCGTATTTTCCTAGTCATCGCCATATTAAAAAATTATATGGGCATTGACCCCTTCTGTCAATTGGGTATATTCTTCGAAGGCTCAATATTCAATATTCAATGCTCCATTTTCAAGTTTCTGACTTGAGACTTGAACATTGAATATTGAATATTGAGCCTTGAATCTCCATCCACGGTGGCTGTCCCCGACGACGCATGACATCCCTGTCATCGTCGGGGATGCTCACCTCCATGGTGGCTATAGCTCAGCTGGCAGAGCACCTGACTGTGGCTCAGGGGGTCGCGGGTTCAAATCCCGTTAGCCACCCATTTACTTTCTTTCCCCTGCGGGCCATCGAGCTTGCCCAAAGTCGAATTCTGCGGTAAATTTAAGTCATGAACATCCGAATCGATGACGTGGCGATTGACAAGCTGAATCTGACGGACGAGCAACTCCGCTTTGATCTGGCCGTGGGGCTTTATGTCAACAAGAGTGTCAGCCTCGGCAAGGCGGCCGCAGTAGCCAAGATGGGTGTGATCCAGTTTCAGAAGGAGTTGGGCAAGCGACAGATTCCCATGAATTATGGGGTCGAAGATTTTCGGCAGGATTTGAAGACTCTTGAATTGTTGCGCGCACATTGATTGTTGTCAGTGACACTTCTCCCATTTCGAATCTGATCGATATCGGGCTGGATCGGCTTCTCGTTGAAATGTACGGGGAAGTTATTGTGCCCCATGCTGTCCATGATGAATTGCGCAAGGTTCATCCGAACCTGCCGAAATTTCTCCGGGTTGAAAAAATTCAGGATGAGCGCGCAGTAGGACGGTTGAAGGCGGAGCTGGATCTGGGCGAAGCCGAGGCGGTAGTGCTGGCGAAGGAACTCAATGCGGATGTCCTGTTGATGGACGAACAAGAAGGCCGGCGAGTGGCCGTCCGGGAAGGGCTCCGGGTCGTCGGGCTATTGGGCGTTCTCATTGAGGCGCGACAAGAAAAGAAAATCGGCCCCCTGAAACCGGTGCTGGAACGTCTCCAATCTGTAGCCGGATTCTGGATGACGGACAAATTGAAAACGGAGGTCTTGGAATCGGTCGGCGAAGGCTGAATGTGGATGGGGGGGGTTCCGAAGGAAAACCGTAACTATTCAGGTCGTCATTCCCGCGAAAGCGGGAATCCAGTCCGCCCGGCGATAATCTGGATTCCCGCTTTCGCGGGAATGACGGAGAGGGCTGAATAGTAACGGAAAACCAGTATATTTCGGAGTTGTAACCCCCCTCCCAGCCTCCCCCTCAAGGGGGGAGGAGGAATTTAACTTACAACTCCACCTGCATTCCAAGTTCTTCGACCTGGTCCGGCGGGATGCCGAAGTAGGCGGTGGCGCTGCGGGAGTTGCGGGAGGTGAGGATGAAGAGGACTTTCCTCCAGTACGGCATCCCGGACCGGCCGTACGGCATCAGGGTTTCCCGGCCCAGAAAATACGTGATGGTTTTCAGGTCGATGCGAAGATCCAGTTGTTCACACCCGCGGAGAATCGCAGGCACGTTGGGAGACTGCATGTATCCGTAGACGGACGAGACCTGAAAAAAGCCCTGGCCGATGTCCTTGACCGTCAGGCGGGTTTTGGCCGGCACCCGGGGGATGTGGGTGTTCACGATGGAGAGGAGCACCACGCGCTCGTGGAGGGAGCCGATGTGCTGCCAGTGGTGGACAAGGATCGGCGGGATGCCGGCCGGGTTGGCGGTGAGAAAGACGGCGGTGCCGGGCACCCGCGGGGTTTTTCGCGCGGCGACTTTATCCAAAAACTCATCCAGCGGCATGATTTTCCCGGCAAAATACCCGGCGAGGCGCCGGCGGCCCTCCTTCCAAGTGGTCATGAGCGTGAAGAGTCCGAAGGCCATCAGGATAGGCACCCAGCCGCCCTGCAGAAATTTCAGGGAGTTCGACGCCAGAAACGTGAAGTCCACAATCAGAAACGCCAAGACCAGCGGCGCAGCGCGCCGGACGGTCCATCCCCATGTTTTGGTCAGGACGATGTAGAAGAGACAGGATGTGATCAACATGTTGCCGACCACCGCGATGCCGTAGGCAGCCGCCAGATTTTCGGAAGACTTGAACCCCCAGACCATCGCGATGCTGGCGACCATCAGCGTCCAGTTCACTTCGGGAATATAAATCTGCCCTTCGATTTCGCTCGAAGTGTGGATGATGGTCATCCGGGGGCAATAGCCGAGCTGGATCGCCTGGCGGTTGAGGGAGAAGGCGCCGGAGATGAGCGCCTGCGAGGCGATCACGGTCGCGGCGGTGGCGAGAAGCACCATCGGGTAAAGCCCCCAGCGGGGGACCATTTCGAAAAACGGGGAGGAGATGGCTTCAGGGCGGCTCAGGAGGAGCGCCCCCTGGCCGAAGTAATTCAACACCAGACTCGGCATCGCGAGTACGTACCACCCCACCTGAATCGCCCGGCGGCCCAGATGCCCCATGTCCGCGTACATGGCTTCGGTCCCCGTCACGCACAAAAAGACGCCGCCGAGGACCCAGAAGAGCGCGGAGGGCGCGGTCAACGCGAATCGGACGGCATGCACGGGATTCAGGGCGAATAGGACTTGAGGTTGACGGATGATCTGCGCGATTCCCGTGACCGCAAGCGCTATGAACCACACCAGAACCACCGGCCCGAAAAATTTGCCGACACTGGCGGTGCCTTTGCGCTGGACCATGAAGAGGGCCACGAGGATGAGCGTGGTGATCGGGAGGACGAAGGGTTCAAACGCGTGAGTGGCGACGCTGAGACCTTCCACCGCGCTCAAGACGGAAATCGCGGGGGTAATGATTCCGTCGCCGAAGAGAAGGGCCGCGGCAAAAAGTCCGAGGATCAAGACCGGGCCGGTGGTGGGCATCCCGTTTTTGGTCAGCCCGCGGGCGGCCAGGGACAGGAGGGCCAGAATGCCGCCCTCGCCGTGGTTGTCGGCGCGCAGGATGTGAAACAGGTATTTGAACGAGACGACAAACGTCACGGACCAGAACACCAGCGAGAGGACGCCCAGCACGTTCGGCTCCGTCGGCGCAAGTCCCCCGCCGCCGGTGAAACTGATCTTGATCGCGTAGAGAGGGCTGGTGCCGATGTCGCCGTAGACGACGCCGAGGGCGGTCAGCACGAGCGGCCAGAGTTTTTCCCTGGAGACGGGTTCGGACGATTCCTTCACGTCAATCGACATCCACTCACCTCTTCCGTGCGTCGCCTGCGAGGTTAGTTGTCGGGCTCGGGCTGGAGAGGATGCCCGCCGCCGCCTCAGCGCATCACGCGCTCCTGGCGGCGGTTCGCCCCGGTCAACATTCCGGTCCCCCGCTGACCCTCCGCGGCGCCCGGAGCCGAAGGCGGCGCGGGCGAAGGAGGGTCATTTGGCACCGGGGATCGTGCCTGTCGCGGGCGCCGAATGCAATACTCCCTTCCATCAACAGCCCGGGGACTCCGGCCCGGTTGATATTGTTGTATGAATAGACTATAATTATTGTATATTATGACAACAATCGTCGATCTGTTCGGGCCCCGGCGGCCGTCCCTCAGGCACAAACTGCTCTGCCACTATTTTACGCGGCCGCGCGCGGAGCATTACCTTCGGGAATTGGCGCTCCTTCTCCAGGTGGACCCCGCCAATCTGTCCAGAGAGCTTGCCCGGCTCTGCCGGGAGGGGATATTCAGGGCGCAGTCCAAAGGCAGGCAGAAATTCTTCTCGCTGAATCCCGGATATATCCTGCATGACGAACTCAAGACGATTGTCGAAAAAGACCTGCTGGCGGCCCTCGCGCGGGGGGGAGAGGCGGCGCGGCAGGTTTACGTGATCGCGGGTCCGAACGGTTCCGGCAAGACGACATTCGCGAAACGGTTTCTTCCGGAAACGCTGGGGCTCAAGACCTTCATCAACGCCGATCTCATTGCCGCCGGCATATCGCCCCTGGATGCCGGGGGCGCGGCCATGCGGGCGGGCAGGCTTCTCCTGGAGGAGATCGGTCTGGCCGCGCGGAAAGGGATCGATTTTGCTTTTGAAACAACGCTTTCCGGCCGGAGCTTCGTTCATCTCTTCAAGGAATTGATCGGAATGGGGTATGCCATCCATCTATTTTTTTTGTGGATCCCGAATGTGGACCTTTCGGTCAAGCGCGTGCGTGAGCGGGTGAGACGCGGCGGTCATTCCATTCCCGAGCCCGACATCCGAAGGCGATTTCGACGCGGATTGACGAATCTGTTCACGCTCTATGCGCCGCTGGTCGCCAGCTGGGCCATTTACGACAATTCCGGTGATGATCCGAAGCTGGTGGCCAGCCGCGCGGAAGATCAGGAATCCGTGGTCCAGAAAGAGACGTATGATGTGATCTTAAGACAGGCGGGTACGGGATGAAACGGACATCCACGAAGAAAACTCCGCTGGCCGTTTTGGGGGAGGAGGCGCTGAAGAAGGCCGTTTATGACGCGATCCGCGATCACGCGCGGACCGGGGACAAGGTCGTGATCTACCGGCAGGGCAGAGTCGAGGAAGTTCCGGCCGCCCGGCTGATGAAGAGACGCGGGATTCGGGAATAAAATCGCTCTCTCGGGCGTCTCATATGGGAGTGTTCCGGGGGATGTTTCTGAGATAGGCTTGGTTCCGATGGTGAATCCATCGATCAAATGGAGAAGGGATACGGATGGATCGAATGATTTGGAGGACCTCCACGTCCTGGATTTTTTTTGCGGGTCTGGCTTGGACAACTGTCATTCCGGGACATGCCGCGCAGGCGCAATCGCCCCTGACCTGGGAGGCCTGCGCCCGGATGGCGCGGGAGGCTCACCCGGATATTCTCGCGGCGCGCGCGGCGGTGCGGGCGGGTGAGGCGGGCGTCGGCGGGAGCCGCGCGGCGTATCTGCCGGACCTGGACGGGTCGGTCGATTATTCGCGGCCTCACTCGACTTCAACCGGCGATAAATATTCGTATGGCCTGTCCGCCAGCCAGCGGCTGTTTCCGGGTCTCGCGGATCAGCCCGAGGTGGCGCAGGCGAAACTGAATCTCGAAGCGGACCGGGCCGAGTTGGCCGCCGTCTCCGCCGCTGTCCGAAGCGACCTCCGGACGGCGTTCGTCGGGCTCCTGCACGCGCAGGAGTTCCTCACGCTGGCGGAAAAAATCTCGGGCCGGCGGCGGAAGAACGTGGACCTCGTGAAGGCGCGGTTCGACGCCGGCCGCGAGCACCGCGGGTCGTTTCTCCGGGCGCGGGCCCAGGCCGGCGAAGCCGATTTTGATGTGCGGCAGGCGCGGCGGGCCGTCCGTGTCGCCCGGCAGGAACTGATCGAGGCGATGGGCCGGTCGGCCCACGAGGACATCCTGGTTTCAGGCACGTTTGAAACAGATACGCCGGTCGAGGACGCCGCCGTGGAAACCCTGGCCGACCGGACGCCCGCGGTTCGGAAGGCCGCCGCGAGCCGTCAATCGTCCGAACTGGGCCTCACGATCGAGCGCCGGAAATTTTATCCGACGGTCAGCCTCTCTGGTTCCGCGACCCGGTCCGCCGGAAGATGGCCGCCACCGTCGACGGCCGGGGACTGGTCGAGCGCGCTGTCTTTGTCCGTGCCGCTCTTTTCCGGAGGCAGTGAACGATATGACGTGGCGGCGGCCGCGGAGGATTTTCGGCGGCAGGAATTTCTCGAACAGAGCACCCGGAACGCGGCGGCGCTGGACTTGAGAGACAAACTTGCCGCGCATGTCGACGCGGTGGAAAGCGTCGATATCCGGTCGGACTTTCTGGAAGCCGCGCGGCTCCGGGCCGAGATCGCGCAGGCTCAATATACGAGCGGACTTCTCACCTATCAGGACTGGGATATCATCGAAAACGATTTGATCGCCCAGGAAAAATTCATGCTGGCCGCGCGGCGCGACGCTGTGATCGCGGAAGCCGCGTGGGACGAAGCCATCGGGAAAGGACTGGAACCTTGAAACGGCGAAAGTTGATTTGGATCGTTGCGGCGGTGGCCTGCCTGGCGGTAGGCTGGGGCATTTTTGGCCGCGGAGACGGCCGGAAGGACGGCGTGGAGGTTCGGACGGTCCGCGTGGAGCGGGGAAACATCGAACAGACTCTGCTCACCACGGGGGTTGTGGAACCCCAGAACCGCGTCGAGATCAAGCCGCCCATCGGCGGCCGGATCGAAGACGTGGTCGTGCGGGAGGGCGACCGGATCCGGAAGGGCGACATCGTCGCCTGGATGAGTTCGACCGAGCGCGCGGCCCTGCTCGACGCGGCGCGGATGAAAGGCGCGGGGGAAGTCGCCCGCTGGTCGGAACTCTACAAGCCCGCGCCCCTCGTCGCGCCGATCGACGGCACCGTCATCGCCCGGAACGTCGAGTCCGGCCAGTCTGTGACGACGGCTGACGCGGTGATCGTGATGTCCGACCGGCTTATCGTCAAAGCCCAGGTGGACGAGACGGACATCGGCATGGCCAAAATCGGGCAGACGGCCGTCGTGACGCTCGACGCTTATCCGCGGGACCCCATCGCTGGGATCGTCGATCACATCGCCTACGAAGCCCAGACCGTGAACAACGTCACCGTCTACGGCGTTGATGTTCTTCCAGTCGAAGTCCCGGCGTTCATGCGCAGCGGCATGACGGCCAACGTGACCTTCCGGATCGCCTTCCGGGAAAACGTCTTGTGGGTGCCGGCCGAATCGGTCAAGAGTGAAGACGGGGAAAAATGGGTGATGGCGCCGAATCCGTCCGGCAAAAAACCTGTGCGCCGTGAAGTGCGAACGGGACTCACGGACGGCAAGCGGATCGAGGTCCTGGAAGGTCTTGCCGACGGCGATGAAGTTCTGGTCGCACGGTCGCGCATGATTGAGAACAAGAGACAGGAAGCGTCCAGTCCCTTTACTCCATTCGGACGGGGACGGTCGTCCTCCAAGAGCCGCTGATGCTTCTCAACTGTATTGATCTCTACAAAACCTACCACATGGGCGACACCGTCGTGCGGGCCCTGGATGGCGTGAGTCTCCGCATCGACGCCGGCGAATTCGTCGCGGTCATGGGCCCGTCCGGGTCCGGCAAGTCAACGCTTCTGCACGTGCTCGGGCTTCTGGATTCTCCCGACCGCGGCGTCTATGAACTGCTGGGCCGCGACGTCGCGCGGGTATCTGAAAATGATCTCGCCGCTCTCCGGTCCCGGCGGCTTGGATTCATCTTTCAGCAGTTCATGCTCCTGCCGCGCCTGACGGCCCTCGAAAACACGGCGCTCCCGGTCATCTATTCCGGAAACGGAAACGGCGGCCGGGCCAGCCCGGAGGACCTTCTCTCCGAGGTCGGCCTCGCCGACCGCATGCACCATGCGCCGAACAAACTGTCGGGCGGCCAGCAGCAGCGCGTGGCGATCGCGCGGGCGCTGATGAACCGGCCCAGCCTCATCCTGGCCGACGAGCCGACCGGCAACCTCGACACGGCAAGTCAAAACGAAATCATGTCGATTCTGCAAAACCTGAACGCGCGCGGCATCACCATCGTCATGGTGACGCACGAGGAGGAGGTCGCCGAGCGGGCGAGGCGGATCATCCGGATGCGGGACGGGCACATCATCAGCGACGACCGAAAAGTCCCAGGACGGGATTTCTCCCAGTCCGCACCGGGGACCGCGTCTGGCGAATCAGAAGGGTCTGGGGAAATTCCCCGGATCGGATGGAAATTGGTCGCGCGGGAATTCCGCGAGCATGTTCTCCAGGCCGTGCGGGCGCTATTCGCAAACAAAGTCCGGACCCTGCTTTCGGTTCTCGGCATTCTCATCGGCGTGGCGGCCGTGATCGCCATGCTGGCGCTCGGGCAGGGCGCGAAGGCATCCATCGAAACGCGGCTCGCTTCGATGGGATCGAATCTCCTGGTTCTCCGGCCCGGATCGCGGCAGTCTCACGGCGTCGCGCTCGAAGCCGGCAGTGTCACGCGGTTTACGACGGCCGACGCCGAGGAGATCCTCGGGATCCCGGGCGTCCGGCGGGTCTCCCCCAGCGTTACCGGACGCGGACAGGTCGCGGCCGGAAACCTGAACTGGAACACGCAGATCACGGGCGTTCTTCCGGAATACGCCGACATGCGCGCCGCCCGGCCCGAGGTCGGGAGGTTTTTCACGGCCGATGAGGAACAGTCCCGCGCGAAAGTCGCGGTGATCGGAATGACCGTCGTGCGGGAACTTTTCGGCAAGGTGGCGGAACGCCGCGCAGATGGCGGAGCGTCGCCAAATCCCATCGGAGAATCGGTCAAGATCAACCGGGTGAACTTTCAGGTCATCGGCATTCTCCCGGAAAAAGGCGCGACGACATGGCGCGACGAGGACGACCGCGTGGCGGTCCCGCTCAGCACCGCGATGAAACGTCTCTTTGGAAAAGAATACGTCGACAACATCGACATCGAAGTTTCCCGGGCGGAGGACATTCCGGACGTCGAGGAGGCGGTCCGACGGACGATCATCAAGCGCCACCGCCTGCCGCCAAGCCTGCAGGAGAGTTTCCAGATCCGCAACATGGCGGAGCTCCAAGAAACCCTCACCGAAACAAGCCGCACCCTCTCGACGCTTCTCGCCTCCATCGCCGCCATCTCGCTTCTCGTCGGCGGAATCGGCATCATGAACATCATGCTGGTGTCGGTCACGGAACGGACGCGGGAAATCGGCCTCCGAAAAGCTCTCGGCGCACGACCCCGGGACATCCTGTGGCAGTTTCTGATCGAAGCCGTCGTCGTCAGCGTCTTCGGCGGCCTCGCCGGTATTTTCCTCGGCTGGCTCATCACCGTCGGCATGTCCAAACTCGCCGGCTGGGCCGCCGCAGTATCGCCCGACGCGGTCTTCCTCGCCTTCGGCTTCTCCGCCGCCGTCGGCATGATCTTTGGATTTTGGCCGGCGCGGAAAGCCGCCGCCCTGAGTCCCATCGACGCCCTGAGGTACGAGTAGGCGCCGCCCTACAAATATGAGCGCAGGGCTTCCTTGAGGGGGGTCAGCCGGAAATCCGGGAATAATTTATAAAACGGTTTTAAATCCACCACGCCGTCCATGCAGACAAAATCAATCCCCCTGGGGGTGAGAGGCGGCGTGGGCAGAACCTGCAGAAAAAACGCCACGACTTTCATGAACGCAACCGGATGGGGAATGAGGATCCGGCGTTTGCCGAGGACTTCCAGCATCGTCTGAACGATCTCGTTCATCGTCAGAACCTCCGGACCTCCCAGTTCAAATGTTTGATTCACAACCCTTGGATTGTCGACACACAGCGCCAGCACCCGCGCCACATCCTTCACAAACACCGGCGACACCTTCTGCCGGTCGCACGGGCCGATCATGGGGATGAAGGGGAGAAACTTCGCGAAGAGGACGAACTTATTGAGGGACCGGTCGTGCTCGCCGCAGATCCAGGAAGGGCGCACGATGGTAAATTCCATGCCGCTTTCTCTCACCGCCTTCTCGGCAAGACGCTTGGCCTGAAACCATGTTTCCAAGCTCGGCCCGTCCACGCCCGCGCCACTGACGTAGACAAACCGTTTCGCCCCGGCCTGTTTGGCCGCCAGGACAGAACCGGCGGTACCCTCGCCGTCGATCTTCATATAGGTATACCCCTTCCGGGGATTTTCAAATGGATGGTTCGGAAACTGGACGCAGTGGATCACTGTCGAGCAACCTGAGTACGCGGCGGTCAACCCATCAGGCCTCCGCACGTCGCCTTCCCTGAGTTCCACATCACCGGCGGACGCCCGCGCGCGGTCAACCTGTCGCGTAACGATCCGCACGGATTTCCCCGCCGACAGAAGTTCCCGAACGACCTCACGGCCGATAAATCCCGTTCCTCCCAAAACCGCCACATCCGTCACGTCAGCACCTCCCTTGGTTGTATGATGTCATGCCTCCCGCGCCCCAGGCGCCGGTCTTATCTGAGGAAAAACACCGCCCAGACGATGGTGAGAATCGGCAGGAGCACCGGGAGGGAATACCGGCCGACGTAGCCCAGGAAACTCGGCATGTGAATGCCCATGTGCTGGGCGATCGATTTCACCATGAAGTTCGGTCCGTTTCCGATGTAGCTCATGGCGCCGAAGAACACGGACGCGACCGAGATCGCGATCAAATACGTCGTCGTGGATTCCGACGCGCCCATCGGCGCGCCCGCGGCGAATTTCCGGACGTCCGCGATCGATTCGATGGAAAGTCCCGCTTTGCCGAGTCCCGCCGCCAGGAAATTGAGATAGGTTGGCGCGTTGTCCAGGATGCTCGACAAAATCCCCGTACCCCAGTAAAAGGCATGGACCGTGAGGATGTCTCCCCTCAGACCCGCGTAGTGGGACACCCACTGCAGAGCGGGGATCATGGTGAGAAATATCCCGATAAACAGCCAGGCCACTTCCCGGATCGGCTCAAAGGAAAACTCGTTGCCCTCCAGCGCTTCGCGGTTTGCCGTCCGGTAGGCCGCCGCCGCCGCGCCGAACATGATGGCCTCCCGGAGAAACGAGATCTTGCTTCCATGATAATCGATCGACGGCACCCACTCGAACAGATTGGGATCGAGAAACACCGAGACATTCGTGACGGCCAGCCACACAAAATTTCGCGCGCCGAGAATCTCAAACCGCTCCGGAAAACTGATGGCCCATTCCCGCGTCTTCTCGTCCCGCTTGTCGATGACGTAGAACACGGCGAGAATGAGGGTCATGGCCACGAGCCAGTGAAAAAACAGGCTGTGGAACGTCCAAAAAAACGGAACACCTTTGAGAAATCCCAAAAACAGCGGCGGATCCCCGATGGGTTTTAGACAGCCGCCGACATTGCTCACCACAAAAATGAAAAACACGATGTGATACGGCCGGATGTGGCCTTTGTTGAGACGGATGTACGGGTGGATGAGAAGCATCGAAGCGCCCGTCGTGCCGATAAAATTGGCCAGGATCCCCCCGATGAGCAGGAAGATGACGTTTTCGACCGCGGTTCCCTTCGCGTTCACTTTGATGAAAATCCCGCCAGCGGCGAAAAAAAGCGCCGTCAGGAGCGCGATGAAGGAAACGTATTCCGACATCGCGTGGACGACCCGGTGGGCGTCGTGGAGAATCCCGAGGTAGTACCCCGCGACCGATACCCCGAGGACCAGGGAGATCGCCGGATAGAACGAATGCCAGACCTTGGGAAAAAAAAGCGGGCCCATGGCGATGAGCCCCAACAGCAGGACAAACGGAACAATCAGCGCCGGCGGCGGCAGTTCAGCCGTCATCCGTTTTTCCCGCGCCAGAGCCTCCACAGATCGACAGCATGATGCTGATGTCCGGTTGTTCGTCCATGCCAAGCATCTGACCAAATCCGCCGGGGGATGGCAAGACCCCGCCGACCATTGAAGTTGCCCCGGGGATAGATTAGAGTCGCGGGCATGGCCAAACTCGCGATCGACGGCGGGAAGCCCGTCCGAAAAAAGTTTCTCGTGTTCGGCAAGCCCTGCATGAATTCGGCGGAGGAGCGCGCGGCCGTCCGGGTGCTTCGGAGCGGGTGGATCTCGACGGGCCGGGAGTCGCACGCGTTTGAAAAGGAGTTCGCGGCTTACGTCGGCGCGCGCGAAGGCGTCGCGGTCAGTTCCTGCACGGCGGCGCTTCACCTGGCGCTCGTTCTGGCCGGGGCGCAGCGCGGCCGGGAGGTTATCACGACGCCGCTGACGTTTGTCGCGACGGCCGAGGCAATTCTCTATACGGGCGCGCGGGTGGTGTTCGCCGACGTTGATCTCCGGACCGGCCAGATCGATCCGGAAGACGTCGCGCGTCGGGTGAACCGGAAGACCTGCGCGATCGTGCCGGTGCATTACGCCGGCTATCCGGCGCCGATGGACGCCCTGATGCGGATTGCCCGCCGCCGGCGCCTGACCGTGATCGAGGACGCCGCGCATGCGGTCGAGACTTGGTCCGGACGGCGGAAAGTCGGGCGGATCGGGGATTACACCTGTTTCAGTTTCTACGCCACAAAAAATCTGACCTGCGCTGAAGGCGGCATGATCACGCTCCAAGATTCAAAGCTGGCCGGGAAACTCCGGATGATGCGCCTGCACGGCATGAGCAAGGACGCGTGGAAGCGGTATGGCTCGAAAGTCTCGGGCGGGTACGACGTGCCGGAGATGGGATTCAAGTACAACCTGACGGACCTTCAGGCGGCCATCGCGCGGGAACAGCTCAAGAAAGTGCGGGTCTTCTGGAAACGCCGCCAAGCCGTGGTCCGGCGATATGAGAAGTATTTCGCGGGGCACCCGCTGGTCCGGACGCTCTCTTACGGGCCCGGAACGAACGCCTATCATTTTTTTCCGATTTTTTTGAATCTGGCGCGCCTGAACAAAACCCGGGACGAATTCCTCGCGGCGCTCTCGGCGGAAAACATCGGCTGCGGCGTGCACTTTACGCCCGTTCACCTATTCTCCCATTACCGGAAAATCCTCCGCCTTCGAAAGGGCGATTACCCGAACGCCGAAACGCTCGGCCTTTCTGAAATCAGCCTCCCTGTCTACCCCTCCATGACCCCGCGGGACGTGTCGGACACGATCTCGGGCGTGGAAAAAGTTCTGGAGATGGCCGCCCGCCGCTAACTTCGCCGGTCGTTCAGTTTGGCCAGGAGCCTCAGAAATTCGATGTAGAGCCAGATGAGCGTGACCATGAGCCCGAAGGCCGCGAACCATTCCATGTATCGCGGGGCGCCCGCCTCGGCGCCGTGCTCGATGAAATCGAAATCGAGCACGAGGTTGAGCGCCGCGATGATCACGACAAAGAGGCTGAAGCCGATGCCGAAGAGGCTCGGCTGGTGCATGAAGCCGAATCCGCCCGGGCTGAAGAAGCTGAAAATCAGGTTGGCCATATATACAAGGAAAATTCCGCCGGTAGCCGCCGCGAGGCCCAGCTTGAAATTTTCATTCGGCCGAATCGCCCCGGATTTGTACGCCATGAGAAGCGCAAAGAGGGTGCCGAACGTGAGGGCCACCGCCTGAATGACGATACCCGGATATCGCGCTTCGAACATCGCCGAAAGACCTCCAAGAAACAGGCCCTGGCAGAGCGCGTAGATCGGCGCCGTGATGGGCGACCACGTTTTCTTGAACATCGTCACCAGCGCCGCGATCAGGCCGCCGATCATGCCGCCCAAAAAGAGCGGCATCAGCGCCGATACGCCCGCCGGATCGCCCATGTCCATGAGCCTGAAAAACTGGCCCCACGTATAAGACGCCGTGAGAATCAACAGGATCAACATCAGACCCGTCTTGTTGACGGCACCCTGAATGGTCATGGCATCCTGCATTCCCGCCGTCCGCGGCAATCCCTGAAACGTCCCGGCATTCAGCGCCGGATTGGCCGATCTCATCATGGTTCAACACGCTCCTTTGTTGTAAAAGTCTGCCTTCATTCTATACAAGGCGCCGTATAATTTCAACATTTGACGCCCCCAAAAAACGGGTGTCCGCGCTGGCGCATCCCGGCCGTGTTTGTTAGAAGAGTCTAAATGCGATTTGATCTCCGAAACCTGATTTTCGTCGGGATGCTGGTGGGACTTCTCGCCGGCGCGGGGCTGGGGCAGATGGACGCGTCATCCGCGGCTTGCAAGAACATCCTCTGGATGCTCGACCTCAATGGATGATCAGATAAGAAAAGAGGCGGCGCGGCGAAGGACATTCGCGATTATTTCGCATCCCGATGCCGGCAAGACAACGCTGACCGAGAAGCTGTTGTTGTATGGCGGAGCTCTGCATCTGGCCGGATCGGTGACAGCGAAAAAGAAACAGCGTGAAACCGCCTCCGACTGGATGGAGCTTGAAAAAACTCGCGGGGTTTCGATTTCCTCGACCGTACTGCAGTTTGATTACGAGGGGTACCGCTTGAATTTACTCGATACGCCGGGTCATAAAGATTTCTCCGAGGATACCTATCGGGTATTGATGGCGGTGGACTCGGTTGTCATGGTGATCGATGCCGTTAATGGCATCGAGAGCCAAACAATCAAACTCTTCGAGATCTGCCGCAAACGCGGCATCCCGATATTTACCTTTATGAATAAACTCGACCGCCCCGCAAAATCTCCGCTTGAACTAATGGATCAACTGGAAAAGGTGCTCAAGCTTCACGCGTTTCCCGTGAACTGGCCTCTGGGCAACGGCGCGGATTTTAAGGGTATTTATGACCGAATGGAAAAACAGGTGCATCTTTTTGAGCGAGTCCCCGGAGGTTTATACCGGGCCCCTGTATCCGTTCGAAATCTTTCCGATCCTTTGGTGAAAGATCTTTTGCATGAACAATCCTATCGGGAAATTGTTGAAGACCTGGAAATGCTGGACGGCGCTCACGGCGGATTTGATGTAAAGGACGTGTCGCAGGGAAAGACAACGCCGGTTTTTTTCGGGAGCGCGTCCAATAATTTCGGAGTGGAGTTTCTGTTAAAAAACTTTTTGAAGTATTCCCCGGAGCCGGGCCCCAGAAAAGCGACCGGAGAGATGATCCCTCTCGATCATCCGCATTTTTCCTCTTTTGTTTTCAAGGTCCAGACGAATATGAACCCCCGGCACCGGGACCGGGTGGTTTTTGCCAGAGTTTGCTCCGGGAAATTTTACCGGGATATGAAAATTCATCATGCCCGATCCGGCCACACGGTTCGGTTATCGGATTCGTACAATCTTTTTGGCCGGGACCGTGAAATCATGAACGAGGCCTATCCGGGGGATATTATCGGGTTTGTTACGAAGCTGGATTTTCGCATTGGCGATACCATCAGCACGGATCCGGGCCTTTCCTTTGATGAAATCCCCCGGTTCGCGCCGGAATGTTTCGGTTTTCTGCAAAATACGTCATTGGCGAGCTACAAGTCTTTTCGTAAAGGATTGGAACATCTTCTTGCCGAGAACATTGTTCAGACTTTTTCTCTCCAAAACTCGGGGCGAACGACGCCGCTGTTGGGAGCTGTCGGGCCCCTGCAATTTGAAGTTCTTCAATATCGCTTGAAAGATGAATACAAGGTGGAGTCGAACTTGGAGATGATGCCGTGGAAAATCCTGCGATGGGTAAAGTCGGCCCTTGAAACCGAAGATCTAAAGCGACTTCTGCCGAGCGGAACAGCTTTGGCGCAGGATGATCAAGGCCGGAAGGTTGTTCTCTTCGATACGGAATGGACCTTCAAGTATTTTCTGGAAAAGAACGCTTCCATCGAATTATCCGATTCTCCTGGATTCCCGCTTTCGCGGGAATGACGGAAAGGGGTGATTTCGGCGTTTACCGGCCACGATTCCCCAGCCGCTCCCTGATCATGGGTGGAATCGGTGTTGATTTTTAAATCGTCGGCTACTAGGATATCCTCCATGGAGGTTTTCATCGGGACGGGGCGGCTGGCTGACATTTTGAAGCGGGGGATTTTCGGCAATACCGTTTGGGACTATGCGGTCGCGCTGGTCACGTTTCTGGTCATTGTCTACGGGCTGATTCTATTCAAGGACGTGGTTGTAGCGCGTCTCAAGCGGCTGGCAGAGAAGAGCGCGACCACCTTCGACGATTTTCTGGTGGGCCTGATCGGCCAGATCGGAGCGCCTGTCTACGTCACGGTGGCGTTGTATCTTTCCACGCGGTCTCTCGCTCTGAATCCCACCCTTCACAAGGTCATCCTCATCCTGCTGGTCGCGGCGGTGACCTACCGCGGCGTTCGGATGCTTCAGATGGCGGTTTCCTACGGCTTGGAGAAGATCTATCTCAAGGGCCGCGAGGCCGATCCGGGGAGCGTGGCGACGGTGAAGACGATGTCCGCCATCACGAACTGGGTCATTTTCGCCGGCGGCGTCGTGTTTCTGCTCGACAACATGGGCGTGAACGTCTCGGCGGTGGTCGCGGGCCTTGGGATCGGCGGGATCGCGGTCGCGCTGGCGGCCCAGGCGGTGCTGGGGGATCTGTTCGCGTCGTTTTCGATATTTCTCGACAAGCCCTTTCAGCCGGGCGATTTCATCATCGTCGGGGACCTGATGGGGACGGTGGAGCAGATCGGGATCAAGACGACGCGGGTGCGGAGCCTGAGCGGTGAACAGCTGGTGTTTTCCAACGCCGATCTGACGAGCAGCCGGATCCGGAACTTCAAGCAGATGTTCGAGCGCCGGGCGTTGTTCCAATTCGGCGTCGTCTATCAGACGCCGCTGGACAAAGTCAAACGGATTCCGGACATGGTGAGGGAAATCATCGGCGGGATTGGAGAAACCCGGCTCGACCGGGCGAATTTTTTCAAGTTCGGCGATTCAAGCCTGGATTTCGAGGTCGTTTATTACGTGAAGAAACCGGACTACAACATTTACATGAACTGCCAGGAGCGGATCAATCTCGCCTTGATGGAACGATTTCAAAAGGAAGGCATCGAGTTCGCATACCCGACCCGGACGCTGTACATCGAAAAGCAGTAACGGGGCCGCAACGCCGGAAAGATACGGGAACTAATCCAATGCCTCTTGAGGAATAATAGCCAGTTTCGCGCCGAGGGCGGCGGCTATGCGGTTCAGGGTATTGACGGTAATGTTGTAGTCGGGGCGTTCGGCTCTGGCGATTTCCGGCTGGGGGCGTTTTGCCCGGCGAGCCAGGGATGTCTGGGACAGACCTTTATGCCTGCGCAGAATTTTGATCTGCGTTGAGATGGGCAACGCCGAAAACTCGACTCGATAGGCGCGCCGGAAATCCTTATTTTTGCGCAGCGTGGTTTTGAGCCATTCGTCGAATCCGCTGACCGATTTCACCTGGACATCACCTCTTTCATTCTTTGCCGCGCCAGTTCCAAATCCCTGGCGGGTGTTTTTCGAGTCTTCTTGATAAACGCGTGCAACAGCCAAACCTCGCCTTCATGAATGCAGAACAGGATTCTATATTCGAGCCTGGCGTACAATCGTTTGAGTTCCCAAAGGCCGCCGCCCAGCGGCGCGATGGAAATTTTCCGGCACCGAATACCTTCCGATCCCAGCACCTGCAAATCCACCGCCAATTTGGCCGCGGCCTTGGGATTGTCCCGCTGTAGTTCATCCAAATAATCGAAGACAGGGCCGGACTCACCCTCCGGGGAGAATTGGATCTTTACGGCAATCGTCACGTCAAAACTATAACGTAAGTGTTATAAGAAGTCAAATGTACCCCCTACTGCAGATAGATCAGGTCCTTGCCCGGGTGGTCCAGGGAGAGAAACATCAGGAGGTAATCGCGGAGGTGGCGGGTGAGTAGGAAATTTTCCCGGACGTGTTCGCGGCCGTTCTCGCCGAGTTTCCGCGCGAAGTCCGGGGACTGGAGGAGTTGTTTGAGCCAGTAGGCGGTGCCTTCGACGGACCGCGTGAGGATGCCCGAGTATTTGTGCGCGATCTGAAGAGGTATCCCGCCGACCGCGCCGGCGATGACCGGCTTGGCCTTCCAGAGCGCCTCCGAGACCGTGAGGCCGAATCCCTCCTTGATCGATTTTTGCAGAATGATGTCGGACGCCCGCTGGATCGCGTTGATCTCGATGTTGCAGGTCGGCGGAAGACACAGCACCTGGATGTCCGGATCACCGGCCGCTCGTTCCCGGACTTCCGCAAGAACCTTCGCGCCCTCCGGATCGTCGTCGGCTGATCCGCCGACCAAAAGCAGGCGCGCGTCGACGTGGTCCTTGACCATTTTGAAAGCCTCGATGACGCCGACCGGGTCTTTCAAGTAGTCGAACCGGGACACCTGCGTGACGAGGGGTTTGTCCCTGGGGATGTCCAGCCGGTCGCAGATGGCCGACACTTCCGATTCCTCCAAGTCCCGGTTTTTGTCGCTGAGAGGATCGATCGACGGCGAGATCAAAACCTGCGGGATGGGAAGGGACTGGGAAAATGCCGGAGCTGAAAACACGCTGACGTCATATTTCTCGACGGTCGGTTTCAGAAATTCCCAGACATCAGACTGCGGCGCGGAAAGATCGATGTGACACCGCCAGATCCATCGCCCGCCATTTTTTTTGCGGAAATGGATGAGGCCGGCCGGCTGGGGGTCGTGAATGAACATGACGTCCGCGCCCAAGTCCATCGCCGCGGCGTTGGTTTTCTGGGTATCCAGAAAAACGTCCCGGTCCTCCGCCGTGAAGTCCTGGGCCGCGCCGTGCAGGGCGTTGTGAATTTTTTTGGTCACCGCATAGAACCGTTCCCCGCCCTTGATGACGTCCCACCGCGCGTCGATTCCCAGTTCCCGGAGAAGCGGCACCATGCGATTCAGGATTTCCGCGACGCCTCCTCCGATGGCCGTTGAGTTGACGTTTCGGACTACCCGGCCTCCGAGTTTCCGCGCAATGAGGCGCAGTTCGTCGATGACCGATTCCCCGACGATCGGAGCGTACTGATCAAGCGCCATGCGGCCCCGCTTGGATTTCCCGGATCCGACGGTCCGTGAGCTGGATCAGCCTCCGGCGGAGCGCCTCGAGAGTATGCGTGTAGGGATCGAGCCGGGCGAAGGCCCTGGCGAGTTCCGTCTCGCCGAGTTCCGCCTCCAGCCACCTGGAAAAATCGTTGATGCCATCCTCCAGGCGCAGGCGCGCTTCGAAGACGTGGTGGTAAATCGCGTGGAGAGACACTTTTTTCAAAGCCTCGGCAAATTCTCCGAGGTCGACCGCCCGGTGCGGCGTCGGGAGGACGAAACTGACCGATTTCATGAAATAAAATTCGGCGCCCGCCGCCACGTTCCCCCGGTCCGGGCTTTGCCGCAGATGCGATTCGACAATGTCCACGATCCTGTCGCGAAGCGTCCGGATGCTGGAAAACCGGACCGTATCGACCGCCGCGAGCCGTTCGGCCAGATGCGGCTCCTGGGTGGCCTCGGCCGCCCAGAACGCGAAATCGTTGGGCGGTTCCGGGGAGAGGTACTGGTGCTGTTTCAGAAAGCGGTGGGTATGGTGATAGATCACGGCCCCCGGGACGGTTTTGAGGTGGGCCAAAAATTCCCGGAGGTTGCGCGCGCGGAGCCCCGTCAGTTCCGTGAGGTCCACGTGCGTGGAGAAAAAAAACGGATGCCGGGCTTTCTGAAATGAAACCGTCATCTACGCTTCGACAAATTCAAACCGGAACAGGGTCGACAGGGCCTTGCCCGCCCATCGGTAGATGTTGTTGAACCGGACCTGGTCCCGCAGTTTCGCCATTCTCTTTTTTCGGTCCGGCTCCGGCATTGCAAGCGCCTCGGCGAGCGCCGACGCCATCTGGTCGACGGCGAAGGGGTTCACGAGGATGGCATCGGTGAGCTCCCGGGACGCGCCGGTGAACTGGCTGAGGACCAGAACGCCGTCCTCATCCGTTCTCGCCGCGACGAATTCCTTGGCGACCAGGTTCATCCCGTCGTGGAGGGACGTGACAACGCAGACATTGGCGAGCCGGTAAAGCGCCCGCAGGGCGTGCGGCGGATGGCTCTGCCTTTCCAGCACGATCGGCCGCCACGCGCCTTCCCCGTGCTTCCAGTTGATCTCCTCCGTCAGCTCAAAAACCCTCTGGTCGATCTCCTTGTAGGTATCGATATGGGTGCGGCTGGGCACGGCGATCTGCAGGAAGGTAAAGCGCTTGCGGTAGGCCGGATATTTTTCGAGAAAGCGGTCGATCGCCATCAGCCGTTCCGGGATGCCCTTGGTGTAATCAAGCCGGTCGACGCCCACACCGATGAATTCCGTTTTCAGCCCGAAGTGTTTCCTCAGCCGCTTCATTTCCGCCGCGCACTCCGGCGTGTCCGCCGCCTGGGAAATTCCCTCGAAGTCAACGCTGATGGGAAACGGCCTCACAAGCGTCGACTTTCCGCCGACCGTGACCGTCGACTGCTCCCGGTCAATGAGGCACTCCATGGTCCGGTCGACCGTTTCGAGAAAATTCTGGCAGTGATAGAGAATATGAAACCCGAGAAGGTCGTTGTACAGCATGCCCTGGAGGAGTTCCTCCTTCCACGGAAAGATCCGGAAGGCCTCCGCGTTGGGCCATGGGATATGCCAGAAGTGGGCGGTGACGACGTTGGGACAGCGCTCTTTCAAAAACCGCGGGAGAAGCGCGTAATGGTAGTCCTGAATGAATACGAAAGCCGACCGGTCGCCGATCTCATCGGCGATGGCGGCGGCGAATTTTTCGTTCACCTTGCGGTACATCTCCCAGTCCGATTCGTCAAATTTAGGCCGCGTGTAGGCGATGTGGCAGAGAGGCCAGAGCGCCTCGTTGGAACAACCGTAATAATACCCGTCCTCCTCCTCCTTGGAGAGCCACACGCGCCGGAGCGTGTACTTCGGATCTTCGGGCGGGACTTCGATATGGTCCGCCGAGTCGACCACGTCCCGGTCGGCCGGACCCGATCCATGCGCGACCCAGACCCCGCCGCAGGACTGCATGACCGGATCGAGGGCGACGACGAGTCCGGACCTGGGAGAGTCGCAGACCACCGTTTCCTCGGCGTATCGGTGGATGTAGGGCTCGCGGTTTGAGACCACCACAAAGAGCCGGTCAGCCAGTTTGGTTTTGACGACCTCCTGGAGCCGCGCCGGAGTCCACATCCGGGTCAGATTTCCTTCGTGCGCGCGGATTCCGGCACATGAAGACCGCACTCCTTTTTATCGTCGACGGCATTGAACCACCGCCATCGCCCCGCCCGGGGATTTTCTCCGGGGCGGATGGGCGTTGTGCAGATCACACAGCCGAAACTCGGGTAGCCTTGGGCGTAGAGAGGATGGACGGGGATGTTTCTTTTTTTGACCTCGGCCTGAATCCGCTCTTCCGGCCAATCATACAGCGGATTCAATTTCAGGACCTGCCCGTTCGGCCGGTCGAGAATTTCGTAGAGGGGCGTTGCGCCGCGGCTTTCGGACTGGCCGCGCCGTAGTCCGGTGATCCAGACGTCGAGGCCGTCCAGGGCCTGTTCGTTGGGTTTGACCTTGCGGAGATAACAGCAATACTCCTGTTTTTCCCTGCTGTCAAAAAACAAATAGAGCCCATGGTCCGCGACCATTTTCCGGATCTCGGCCGGGTCGGGTTTGAGGCATTCGATCCGGATGCCGTATCGCTTTTCCACGGTCTGGATGAAGTCATACGTTTCCGGCAGGAGCCGTTCGGTGTCGATTGTGTAGACCCGTATGCCGTCCAGCTTCAGCCGGACCCGGGCGTCGATGAGAATCATGCCGCTGTGCTGAAAACTCGTGCCGATCCCGGTCCGGCCCGGGAACCGCTCAGCCGCCCACGTGAGCCGCCCGTCAACATCGAGGGATTCGAGGGCCGAGAGGTCGTGGCCGCGGAACTTCATCAGAGCAAAACCTTTTTTTCCCTCAAATACTCCATCAGCACGTTCGACGCCTCGTCGACGCCCAGTTTCGCCGAATCGATGACGAGTTCCGGCTGAAGCGGCGCCTCGTAGGGCGCGGAGATCCCCGTAAATTCCGGGACTTTGCCTTCCCGCGCTTTTTTGTAGAGGCCCTTCGGGTCGCGCTGTTCGCAGGTCGCGATGTCGCAGTCGACGAGGACTTCGATAAAATCCCCCGGCTTCATCAGCTTCCGGGCGTTGTCGCGGTCCTGCCGGTATGGCGAGATGAACGCCGTAAGGGTGATGAATCCCGCGTCGGTAAAGAGCGCGGCCACCTCTCCGATCCGACGGATGTTTTCCTCGCGGTCCTTGGGCGAAAACCCGAGATCCTTGTTGAGGCCGTGCCGGACGTTGTCGCCGTCGAGGACATAGCAAAGCCTGCGGTCGAGAAACAATTTTCTCTCAAGATCCCGGGCGATGGTCGATTTGCCGGAAGCCGAAAGCCCGGTAAGCCAGAGGGTCACCCCCCGCTGTTTCATCAGATCCTGGCGTTGCTCTCTCGAGACGACGCCTTCATGCCAGGTCACATTCGTTGCTTTCACGTTCGCGCTCATGGATTCCTCCTTTTTCTTATCCTAACTTTTTCGTGCCGATTGACAAGGGACCGACTCGACGAGCGACAGCGCCTCCTCCACCATAGCCGGCATGCCGATGTCCGCTTCGATTTTTTTGACCAGCTCGACCGGCACCCGGGTTCGCGGGTGGCGGGACATGAGCGAACAGCAATCCTTGTAGGGGCGGATCGAAATGTCGTAAGTCGATATTTTTTTCGCCAAGGCCACGATGTCGACCTTGTCCATCGCAATCAGCGGCCGGAGCACGGGCAGGGAGAGGTCGAAATCGACCGCCGCGAGGTTGGACAGGGTCTGGGACGCGACCTGGCCGAGATTGTCGCCCGTCACGAGGGCCTCGGCGCGGATCCTGGACGCGAAGGCCTGCGCGAGCAGGAGGAGAAACCGCCGGAAGAGGATCATTTCGATTTTTTCGCCGAGCGACAGCGCCGCTTTGATCGAAAACGGATAGGCCGGCGCCAGAAACAGACGGGAGCCGACGAGGTGCCGGTCGAGGGCGGACTTCAAATCTAGAATTTTTTTCCCCTGGTCATCCTCAACCAGTTCCGCGTTCGTGCGGTAGGTGTGAACGTGCAGGAGGTCGACCTGGGCGCCGCGGCGCGCCAGAAGAAAACTCGAGACCGGCGAGTCGATCCCGCCGGAAAACAAGCTGAGGACCCGGCCCGCCGAGTTCGCCGGCAGACCGCCCGGGCCGCGAATCCGGCCGAGACTGTAGAGAAGGTCGGACTCGGTAACCGAAATCCAGATGGTCAAGTCCGGTTCGTCCAGGTCGACCGCGATGCCCAGCGTGTCGTGCACCGCCGCGCCGACCTCCCTGCTGATGGCTTCGGAATTCATGGGAAACATCTTGTCCGATCTGCGCGTCACGACCGCGAAACTCCGCGGGGGCGCGGATCGAGCCCGGAGGTCTTCGACGATCCGCGACTTTAAGACGTCGATATTCCGCTCGCACCGCCGGCCGATCGCGTAATAGGTGACGCCGAAAACGCGGGACATGGCGTCGTAAATTTTTTCCGGATCAAATTCCTCCACGAGTGGAACGCCGAGCCGGCCGCGGTAGCGCAGGGCGGGCCCCGCCGCCTGGCCGCCCAGGGCCGACGCAAGATGCATCGCAAGCTGGACCTCAAACCATTTCCGGTTGTGGCCTTTGAGGGCGATTTCGCCGTAGTGAACGATCAGGAGCGCCGGCATCGGATTCATATTTTCCCTGTCAATTTACGGAAAGGTCGTCGGGCATCGCCGCAATGAGGCGATACTCGCCGCCCATCGATTTGAGAACGCCGGACCAGACTTCCTCATGGGTCATGTCAAACACGAATTCCGGCCGGGCGCGCGCCACAAACCAGGATCCGATATCCATTTCATGATCGAGCTGGCCCGGGCCCCAGCCGGCGTAACCGGCGTAGAGCCGGAACTTCCGCGAGGCGTCCTCGTCCGACCCGACAATATCCTGGAGCGCGGCGAGATTGCCGACGAGATGGACGCCGGCCCCGACGAGGCGGACGCCCTCCGAGTCCTCCAGGGTTTGTCCTGATCGTCGGTACAGCACATAAATCTGGTCCAGCCCCACCGGACCGCCCGACAGGATCGGATATCCGCACTCGGGCAGATCCTCGATCTCCGACAGCATCTTGCCCGCGGCGGCATTCCCCGCGCGGTTAAGGACGAGGCCCATGGACCCCTCCGGCCCGTGCTCGCAAATGAGAACCACCGTCCGGCGAAAATTGGGATCCCTGAGTTCCGGATGGGCAATAAGGCAGACCCCTCTTCGAACACGGATTTTTTTCATCGGTTTGGATGGATCTCCATCAGAATCCGATTCTGCAGTTTTCGTCGGCCGCCACGGCCGATTTTTGATATCACAATTTGTGATATCAAACATTCGGATTCCTCGTTGGTCAGTCGAAACATAAAATCCTCGGGAAATCGCTTTGCGTTACGCTTGACCGCCTGATTCAACGCCCCGGTCGATACTCCGTACAATTCGGCGAGGATCGAATCGAGCATCACTTTTTCACCCCGGATAAGAAGAATTGAATGCTCGATCCGCTTGGCCGGAACAATCGACAATTTCCCCATATCATCTCCACCTCCCGCTTTTCGGTGTCGGAAAGATTCATCCGGCAGACGATACCTTTGGCGGGTCAGGTCGGCAATCATGAAAAATGAATCCTCTTCCAATGCCGGGGACGAACCCCCTTGCCCTCCGCCCGGGGGTAAGTTTTAGTTGTTCGAAACATGAACCGCATTCTTGGTGTGTGCGTACTCGTGGCGGCGTGGGTCCTCTGTTCCGGGCCGTACGCCGGCGCCGAGCCGTTCAGTCTGAAAAACCGCGAGGACAAGCAGACCCTGGTGTTCCAGCCGAAGGGACCGGGGAAGGTTGTTCTAACGGGCAAGTGGGAGGGGAGCGCGAAGTCTCTGGACGTTGCGCTCTACGATCCCAGCCAGTTTCTCTCGCGGTGGCGCGGGACGGCCTCGAAGAACCCCTTCGAATACTCCTGGGACATATCCGAGCGGGACCTTGAGGAATCGCGGAGGCCCTGGAAGATCGTCCTTCGCGCCCGGCGCGGGGAGGCGACCGGGGAAGCGAGCGTGACCGGATCCGCCGTTGATCCGGCCGGCGAGAAACCAAAATCCGAAGAGACGCCCGGCGCGCCGCCCGGGCAGGAAGTTCCGGCGGGCCAGATCGCGCCCCCGAAAAAAGACGAAATGCCGTCCCTGCCGCTCGACGAATTCGGCCTGCGGGTGCGGCGGACGTTTCTGGAAACGCCCTACTACAAGCCCTGGGTCGAAAAAATCACGGTCGGAAAAAAATCCGACAAGCTTCACGTCCGGCCCCTCGGCCTCACGGTCACGCCGGCCGTCCGAAAAATCCGAACCCGCTACGGAAGCCTCTCTCTCACGGTCCGGAACATCACCCTCACGCCCGCCCAGAACGTGAACCTTCAGGAATCGATCTCCGGCGGCCCGGAGACGAGTTTCGAGATCGTGATCCGCGCCGAAATTCCCGGGTGGTATCTGATGGCGATGCAGATGGAGCCTTTCACGGCCTATCCCGGAGAAATGCCGCGTCTGACGGCGATGGAAATTGAAACCCGGTCCATCTCGCGGGGGACTCTCGAACCGGCGACTTCCTGGCCGTTTGCCAGTTCGGAATCGGTGCTGCTCGTTCCCATGCTTTTTTCCCAGCCCGGCGAGTATATTTTTTCCGGCCGCCCCATTTCGCGGGAACCCGGAGAAATCCTGTTTCTCTTTCGCGGCATCGAGCTGTACCAGCTCGGCTCCTGACCACTGCGCCTCTACGAAATCAACACCCGCGTCTGGCTGCGCGAGCAGGGATGGTCCACCCTGGACGACGTCCCGGACGCGGAGGTGGCCGAGTGGGCGGGCCGCTTTGACGTCATCTGGCTCATGGGCGTGTGGGAGCCCAGCCCAAAGGGCGAACGGATCGCGAAAGCGCACCGGGGGCTGAACGAAGAAATCCGGGCGGTTCTGCCCGACGCGAAAAAGGCCGACGTCGTCGCGTCTCCCTACGCGATCAAATCCTACCGGGTAAACTCCAAACTCGGCGGCGAGGCGGCGCTTGGACGTTTCCGAAACAAACTCCGGCGGCGCGGCCTCCACCTCATGCTGGACCTGGTGCCGAACCACATGGCGCCGGACCATCCCTGGGTCACGAGCCATCCCGGCCGGTTCGTACAGGGCACGGAGGAGGATCTGCGACAGGCGCCTCAGAATTTTTTCAGGGCCAGGACGCGCGCCGGCGCCCGGATCTTCGCGCACGGCCGGGACCCCTACTTCGACGGCTGGTCCGACACGGTGCAGATCAATGTTTTCTCGCCGGACGCCCGCAAGGCCATGATTGCCCAGATCCTCGGCCTGACCAAACTCTGCGACGGCCTCCGCTGTGACATGGCGATGCTTCTGTTGAACCGGATTTTCAAACAAACCTGGGGAGACCGGGCCGGCCCCGAACCGGCCACGGAGTTCTGGGCGGACGTGATCTCGGCGGTGCGCGCGCGGCGGAAGGATTTCCTGTTTCTCGCCGAAGTCTACTGGGACCTCGAATCGGATCTGCAGAAACTCGGATTTGATTTCACCTACGACAAACGCCTGGGCGACCGCCTGCGCGACGGGCACGCCGCTCCAATCCGCGCTCATCTTGAGGCCGGCCCGGAATTCCACGCGCGCTCGGCGCACTTTCTTGAAAATCACGACGAACCCCGGGCCGCGGCGGTCTTTCTCGGCGATCGCTTCCGCGCGGCGGCGGTCATCACGTATGCGCTCCCGGGCATCCGCTTTTTTTACGAAGGCCAGTTGGAGGGCCGGCAGGCCAAAATTCCCGTGCAACTCCGGCGGCGGCCGCACGAAACGCCCGACCCAGACGTTTCCGAATTCTATGAAAAACTGATCGCGGCGCTTCCGACCGGCGCGGCTTGGGAGCAGTCCTGGCAAATGTTGGAAAGTCTCCAAGCTTGGGAAGAAAATTTCAGCCATGAACGGATGTTCTGTTTCTGGTGGGAAAACGGCAAGGACCGCCGGCTGGCGGTCGCCAATTACGCCGGCGATCCTTCCCAATGCCGCGTCCGACTGCCCTTGCCGGAAGGCCCCACAACGATCCGGTTCCGGGATCTTCTCAGTGACCGAACCTACGACCGGGACGCGGGTGACGTCCGGTCGAATGGGCTCTATCTGGATCTGGGCGGATATGATGTGCATCTATTCGCGTTGACACAGCAGCCCTAATATAATACTGTATATGTATATGATCAGAAGCCCCCTTTGGGGCGCAGGGAGGGTGCGTCCGTTGGTATTCTGGCCGGGCAGGTCCATTGCCTGGCTTGTGGTTGGTCTGCTATTTGTGGCCGGTGTGTCTCCGTGTGTCCCGGCCGAGGCAACTGCGGGTGACGAGTACGATAGTGGTCTAGCCTATCTGGAAGATTCCCGCGCGATTGACATTCCATCGGCGCTGGGGCGGTTTCATGCCGCTTTGGCTCTCGATCCGACCCACGCCGGCGCGAATGTCTTCGCGGCGATTCTGGAACTGGCGCAAATCGTCGACGACCCCGCCCTCGCCTCGCTTCGGCTGGATTTTTCCAACGGTTCCGATTCGGCGACGATCAGCCAATATCTGTCCCGCGTCAATCAAGGGGAGGACATTGATTCGATCATTGTTTCGGGGGAAGGCCACACCTATCGGGAATATTCCTGGGGCACGGATCCGACGGCCTCCACGGCCCAAGCCATCCTTGATCGGATTCTGGCCGATACGTTTCCTCATGTCGAAGCGCATCTCACAGCAGCGGCCAACGCGAACACGGCGTTTGCCTTTCCGGGCAACCTGAACGACGACGCCGGCGGCTCCGACACTTACGAAATCGACAAAACCGAAATTCTTTTCATGCACTCCGTCCTTTTGGGGTACAAGGCCATCCTCACGATTCTCACGTCCTACAATCTGGACGTGACCGAGACCCCGGAAAACATTCCGGACACCACCTCCTGGGAGGAATTCCGGGCGAACCACCCGAACCTTCTGACCGCGAACCACAGCTGGGACACGGCATGGAAGTCGATCATCGAGATCGATTCGAAGGTCAACGAGGCCCTGCTGTTTCTCGACGCCAAATCCGATTCCGAAAGCACGACCAACACCGACTTCATCCGCCGCATCGTCCTGACCGACACGTGGGACGACCGCTTCGTCACCGACACGCATCTGGCCGATTTTTTCAGATGGCATTCCGACACGGTCGGGCGTCTGTTGATGGGAGACACCTACACATTCAAGCCCAACAAGGCGAATCTGGACATCGGGGGCGTGGCCGTCGCGCCCGAGACGTTGTTTTTGGATCCGCCGGACAGGACGACGCTTCACGACCTGGACCCGCCGCGCGGCCGGTCTCCGGAATGGGGCGAGTTCGCCGGTTTTGACGCGACCTTCAGCGGCATCCTGCCGGGGATGACGGCGGAAAATCTGTTTTTGCATATCCACGAGCCGGACACCTACTTCATCGTGACTACGACGCAAACCATCGACCTCAACAGCATCTATTCCAATTCCTGGTGGCTGCCGGATAACGTCGACATCAAGTTCGGCGCGACCGGCGCGGCTGTGACTCTGATCCGCAGGACCACTTACGGCAGCAGCGACTACTGGAAACTGACCTTCACGCCGCAAGAAACCGCCAGCGGGCATCACGTGCGGGTGATGTTCAGCAACCCCAAGCGACTTCAGCCGTTCGAGACGTACAAGATTAAAAACTTCGGCCACTTCGCCGGCCAGGCCGTCCGCGTGGTGCCGTGGACCGCGACGAACGGCCTGGCGGCGGACGCGGGGTCGGATGCCACCACGTTTCAGAACAAATTTTCCTCCGTGCTTCTCGAAAACGCCTGGCTCAACTACGCCGCCGACACCGTCGCCATTTTCCAGATGGCCAACGCGGGACCGCAGTTCGATACCCTGTCGACGACCGTCGTCAAGGACGTAACCAATGACACGACCCTGCTCTCCGCCAACGCCGGCCTGCTCGGCTGGTTCGTCGCCGGCGCGCCGGCGACGCCGACGGATTCGACGCAGATCGAAGGGATCGTCAGCTGGCTGTCGGGCGACACGGGTACGGCCCTGGACCAGGATTTCGTCGTGAAGGTTAATGAACTGCTCGTCTATCCAGACACAAACTCTCCCTTTGGAGTTTTCACCGATCAAAATTCCATTCCCCTTCCGGGCGTGACCGTGACTTTCAGCATATTCAAAACCCCTTCGGGCGCAACGGGACAGGACCTCGATACGGAGCAGACCACCACCGACGCATTTGGCCTCGCTTATACGCGCCTCACGCTCGGCAACAAACCGGGCATCTACACCGTCAAAGCATCCCTGTCGGGCGACAGCGGCGGCGGGGACGTCCTGCTCTTTGCGACGTCCTCCGGCATCACACTCTGGCCCGGCGATGACTGGTTCATGTTTGCCCTGCCGCGTCAGCCGGCGAGCGCAAGCCCCTCGACGATCCTCACCACCAACAGCCGCATTCCCTCCGGCACATGGAAGATGTACGGCTATGATCCGACGACGGACGCCATATCAGAACCGTCTTCCCTGAAAACGGGCCGGGGTTACTGGCTCAAGACCCTGGCAACCGAACTCATCATCGTCGATGCGACAAACTCCAGCGCGCTCACCGACACCCAGTACCTCCCGCTCGACCCCGGCTGGAACCAGGTCGGAACGCCGTTCGAGCAGGTTTATTCGATCGACTGGATGCGGGTTCAGACGGCGGCCGGAAACATCGTCGACCTCGACACCGCCGCCGACAGCGGGATTCTCGTCAAACGATTTCACGCTTATTTCGGCGCGTCCTTCGGCTACGAGGACTGCCCGAACGCGTCCTTCGGCCGGACCCAGTGTTATTTCTATCCCTTCGAAGGCCAGTGGGTCTACGCCAATTCCTCCTGCACGCTTGTCATTCCGCCGCCCGTATCCAGCGGGAGTGCCCAGGGAGCGGCCCGGATCACGACGGCCACCTATCGCGCGCCGATCCACTCCGACTACTCCGCCCCGAGCCTCGCCGTCGCCGCGGCTCCCCTCGCGCCGAAAAAAAGCGACGACTGGACGATCCAGCTCATCGCCCAGTCCGGAAAATATTCCGATCTGATGAACGTCGTGGGCGTCCGGCCGCAGCCGACAGACCCGATTTTCAAAGCCCCGAATTCTCCCGACGGCGTACAGTTGGCCATCCGGAGCGGCGACGCGAGATATTCAAGCGCGTTCCTGTCCGGCGTCGAAGAGCCGGCCTGGGAAATCGAAGTTTCGTCCGGCAAGGCCGGCAACGTCACGGTCCGCGCGGGGAACGTCGCGTCCGTCCCGTCGGACGTGCCCCTCACCCTGACCGACCGCACGACCGGGATCGAAACGGACCTTCGAAAAAATTCCTCCTACACCTACTCATCCGCCGCGGGCGAAGTCCGTTCCTTCAGCCTGGCCGCCGAAGAACCGAGCCTTCTCAGCAAGGTCAAACTCCCGGCGGTCTGCGTCATCCGCCAAACTTTTGGATCGGATTCCTTCCTGACCCGCGCCCTGCGCAACCTGCGTGACACGATCCTGTCTCATCCCGTCGGCCGGCGCCTGACAAAGATGTACTACGGGCTGGTATGAAGACTCTCTATCTGGCCAGGGGTTTCCCTTTCTCCCTATTTATCTTCTCCATGTCCTTTCTCTATTTTCCTCTCTCCCTTTCTCCCTTTCTCCCTTTCTCCCTCCCGGCTAACGCCCAGATCTCCGAAGAAGAACTCCGCCGCGAACGGATCGAAACGACGGAAGACCTCCGCCGGACGGAGGAACTGACTGCGGCAGCCCTCCGCGCGCGGCGGGACAAACGCGGCTGGCTGTTTGATTATGGCGGAAATTCATCTTTCGCCTACACCGGCTCCAACGACAACGACCGGGACCGGACGACGCCGGACAGCCAGGACCATTCCTGGGATTACGAGGTCAATCTTTTTTCTGTGCTCTCCAGCGTCGACCGCCGGACCAAATTTTACGCGCGGACCCGGACCCTCTACACCGAAACCAAAAAAAATTCGCCGGCCATCCGGGGTTCCGATTTCAACAACGCCAAAATCGACATGGCCTATTTCGAGCGGAAGTTCGAAGGCGCCGCTCTCAAACACACGCTGACGCTTGGCCGGCAGTTTTCCATGGTGGGCCGCGGCATCGCCTACGGCCTGACGGCCGACGGGATTTATTGGGAATCCAAGGGCCGGAAAATGACGGCAAGCCTGTTGTTCATGCGCCAAAAACCGGGAGACAACAACATCGACGCGCTCTCGCCCGGATCCGGCCGCACCAAACGCTGGTTTTGGGGCGCCGAATACAATCACAAGTTCCGTTCATGGGCCAAGCTGGGCGTCTATACGCTCTGGAACAAGGACCGCAACACGGAACAGGCCTACAGCACCGGCGCCGGCACCCAGCGCCACCGATTCGATTCGCAGTACTACGGCCTCGGCCTGGACGGAACGTTTTTCAAAAAACTCAAGTACTGGTCGGAATTCATCATGGCCCGCGGCAAAACGTATGACGACGCCAACAGCGTCCCCGGTCTCATGTCGTCCAAGGTGAACGTCGACGCGGAGGCGCTCGACGTGGGACTCCGGTATCTCTTCGGCGGGGACCTGGCGCCCACCCTCTATACGGAATACGCCTACGGCAGCGGCGACGCCGACCGGTCCAACGCGTCGTCCTCGCGCGGCGGATCCAGTTTCGGCGATGATTCGCTCTTCCGGTCTTTCGGCGGTCTCAGCATGGGCAACGCCCTCTCGCCAAGCCTGGCCAATATCCGGATTTTGAAGGCAGGCGCGAGCGTCAAGCCTTTTGCAAGGATGGGCGCCCGGTGGAACGACATGTCATTTCAGGTCACCGCATACACCTATTGGACGGCCGCCCCGGGAGGCGCCACCTCGGACCCGGCAGTCGTGACCAGCGCGGCCGCCGCCGCCGCGGTCTCGGACAACGACATCGGCGACGAGTACGACGCCGTCATTTCCTGGAAATTTTTTGACGACGTCAAGTACCAATTCAAGTTCGGATTTTTTCAGCCCGGCCCCGCCTACCGGGGGCTGAGGGGCAGTGAAGAGTATTTCAAGCTGAAAGTGTCGTTCGACCTATGAATCCGTACAGTTACGAGGGCGGGGGAGTTGTCTTTGCAGCGAGGATCCTTGTTTTTGCGCTTCTCTTTTTTCCAACCGGTGCACGGGCGCAGAGCGGGAACGATTTTTTTCGAGCCCTTGTGAAAGCGCCCGTTGCAACGCATGAGGACGGCATCCGCGCCGTCGCCCGGTTCAAGGGATACCGCGGGCAGGATCTGCTGGACGCCGAACTGAGATTTTTGTATGATGAGGGCGTTCGGCTTCCGCGCAGCATTCGAAGGAATGCCCGTCAGCCCCTGACCAAGGGGGAGGCGTCGAATATGTTTTTGAACGCGATGCGGTCGGCCGCCGACAAACGGGGGCTTTTTGGCCGCATCTTTACCGGCAGCCGCCGCTTCGCGGCCCGGGACGGGATGGCGCAGAAGCTTCTCCCGGCGGGAAGCTACGCCAACGAGTTCATGAGCGGCGCGGAACTGATGGCCATGGTCGGCCGCGCCGTCGAACAGACGGAGAAAAGTAAATGACGAAAAAAACTCATGTCACAGGCCGGCGCGATCCATCAGAGAGTGCGGGACTTCGCTTGTTCGTCACTGCCGGGCTGTGCCTTTTGATGGCCGGCGGGTTTCCGGCCCTGGCGGCGGAACAAAAAACCGCCATGACCGGGACTCTGATGGAAGTCAATGGTCTGGTTGAAGTCCAACCGCGGGCCACCGCGGATTGGGTCAAGGCAACGCCGGGCATGTCCATCAAGTCCGGGGACCAGATCAACAGCGGCATCGATGGCTCCGCCCTTCTTAAATTCGCCAACAGTGTCACCGAAATCAAACCCCTCACCCAATTCGTCGTCGGGCGAGCCATCGAAAGCGGCAATGAATTTCAGACGGAACTCTTTTTGTCGGTCGGCAAGATTGTATCGAAGGCCGATCAGGTGGGCGGCAAGACCAACCGGTTCACCGTGACGACGCCAACCGCGGTCGCGGGCATTCGGGGAACACAGCAGGAAATCAGTTTCGGCGAGGGATTCGGGACCGAATGCAAGATCCAGGACGGCGAGGGAACCATGAGGCAGTCCGACCCGGCCAACCTGCCGCCCGCGGTCCAGATGGCGCTCGGGGTCGCACCGGCGGCGCCCCCGGCCGGCGCCGGCGCGGAGGGCGCGGGCGGCGCGGTGTCCGAAGCCGCCACGGCGGCGGCCGGCGGAGGGCCCGGAGCGGCCGCGCCGGCTGTTGCTGAAGCGCTCGACCAATGGCTTGGATCCGTCATGGACAACCAGGTAGCCGGAGAGGATGCCGCGGCGGCGCCTTCCGAGGAGGGAGCACCGGCCGAGGATGCGGCGGCGATGATGGAGCCGGGGGAGGCGCTCTCATTTGAGGAGCTTGCGGGCGGCGAAGAGATCGTCATCGGCGACGGGGAGGAGGCGGCGGTGCAGGATGCCACGGACATCGAGGCAGTCAGAGAACCGGACGTATTTATCCTGGAGAATGTCCAGCCGGATATCTTGCCCTCGGGTACGACCGCCGCCGAGGAGGTGGCGGCGACGGTGACCACGGAAGTTTCCGACGAGCCGGTTTCGGAGGCGGCCGTTGAGAATTCAACGTCGGAAGAACTCTCTTTTGAGATATTGGAGACAACCGTTCAGTCTGTCGGCGGGACAGACGAGGAAGTCGACCTCTTCGGACAGCCGCCGTCGCACCCCACCAGCCCATAGAAGCAATGGAATCCAGTAGCGATTCAGGTTGTCATGCCCGCCCTGTATCCGTCATTCCCGCGAAAGCGGGAATCCAGCACGGGGTAAACTCCGGCAGACATCCAGACCAATCGCAGGGCAGCCTGGATTCCCGCGTTCGCGGGAATGACGGAGGGATCTGAATCGTTATGGAAACCACAGCATTGACGGGGGCGCTTGAAAAAACGTTCCCCATGGCCCCGGGCGACGGCAAGAGCACGCGGAAGAAGAAACCCAAACAGATTGCCTTGATCATCGAAAGCTGTACCGGCTGTTCCGGCGCGCCCGCCTGCATCCAGTACTGTCCGATCGATACCTGCATGTACTGGGTGCCGGACAAAAATCATCCGCCCTTCGGCACGATCGCCGTCGATCCAAACCTCTGCATCGGCTGTAAAAAATGCACGACCCAGGGCCCGAGCGACACGTTCCTCGAAGGCTGTCCCTGGGACGCCATCGTTATGGTGCCTTCGGAGGAGTACGAGGCGCGATTCGGGCCGGTCAAACCCTGATTGGAAAATCCTAAATCCGAAATTCTAAATCCCAACGAAATCCCAAATCCCAAATCCCAACACAGCGAAGGGCCGCACGCACACGGCTTGCCGCAGGAGTTCGTGCCGGTTCAGGTCGCGGTCCTTGCCGTCAGCGACAGCCGGGACCTTACGACTGACAAATCCGGCGCGATCATCGCCGACAGGCTGTCGCAGGCCGGGCATCTTCTGGCGGATCGGGCCGTCTGCCGGGATGATGTGAAGGCCGTTCGGCGCGTGGTCAAGACTTGGGTCAAAAACCCCAAGGTCGATTTCATCATCGTGACCGGCGGCACCGGCGTCACTCAGCGCGACATCACGCCGGACGCCATCCGGCCGCTCTACACCAAACACATTCCGGGATTCGGCGAGCTCTTTCGGCATCTTTCCTACGCCGAGATCGGCACATCGACCATCCAGTCCCGCGCCGACGCGGGGCTCGTAGGCGACACCCTCGTGTTTGTCCTGCCAGGCTCAACCGGCGCGGTGCGGCTGGCCATGGACAAGATCATCCTCGACCAGATCGATATCCGGCACCGGCCGTGCAATTTTACGGAATTGTTGCCGAGAATCCGGCATGATCCCGCTCCTTTGGGGAGGGAGAAAGGGAGAAAGGGAGAAAGGGAGAAAGGCAAACCGGGGGGACACCACTAGGAAAAAATCAGACCAGCCGGTCGAGTTTCTTGATCGGTTCGGCCGGTTTGCCGCCCGCGAAGGTTGCCGGATCCACGTCCTTGTTCACGAAAGACTGCATCGACACCACCGCGCCGTCGCCGATGGAGACGCCCGACCTTAGAACGCACCCGACGCCAATCACAGCCTGCCGGCCAATGTCGATCCGGCCGACCCGGACCGACCGGATGGTAACCTCGTGGGTCAAAATCTTGGTCATCGTCCCGATGATGGCGCCGGGGCCGATGGTGATAAGGGTCGGAAACTCGACGTCAAACATCACCCCCGACGCGATAAAGGCATCCTTGCCGATGTTCATGCCGATAAGCCGGAGCAGGGAATTTTTGAATTCGCCGGCCGGCATGTAGGTCGTCAGCGAGACCACGGTGATCTGAAGCAGAAACCGCAGCGGACTGCGTTTGATCAGCCGGTGCCAGAACCGGCGCGGGTTCAGGTCGGGGCCGTCGTAGGGGATGACCAGCAATTTTTCGCCGCTGCCCAGGAACCGGTTGAGTTCGGAACGCCACTGATCGTAATTGGAAGCCATCAGCCCTCAGCTTTCAGCCTTCAACCAATAACCGTTCAGGTCGTCATTCCCGCGAAAGCGGGAATCCAGATCAATACTGAAGCAGGCTGGATTCCCGCTTTCGCGGGAATGACGTAGAGGGCTGATGGCCGACCGATGGGGGCTGTGGGCTGAGAGATGATGGATATTCACGGCGTCTCCCCAATCGCCCCCGCCTCCAGCCACGCCATCTTCCCGTCCAGGACGTTTCGTGCGAGGCGATACGTGCGCGCGTCGTCGTGGCACCAGATCGCACAGCCGAGAGCCCGGACGCGCCGGCGGGACTGGCGGCAAAAAAGGTCGGCGAGGTCGATGGGCGTTTTGTCTTTCGGATTTTTTTCGACCATGGCGCGGGCGTAGGACACGGCCGCGGATATCGCGAAGAGTTCCGATCCGATATCGACGATGCGGTTCAGGACCGCCTGATGCTTTTCAAGGGACGGGCCGAACCGCGCCATGGCGTGGAAGATCGTCCGGGCGAGTTTCCGGGTCTGGCGGTGAGCGAACCGGAGATGTTTGGCGAGAGGTCCGGCGGTCGCCATGTATTTGGGCGGCCAGGCCGTGTGGACCCAGAGCGCCGGATACCACGTCGTGTAGAATCGGGCGGCGCGCCCCGCCATCCGGAATTTTTCTGAAAGGGAAACGCCGGGCTTGAAGATGTCTCCAGCCAGCCGCATGTGGGGATCCACGGCCTCCCGCGCGATAAAGAGCCGCATGATTTCGCTGGACCCCTCGATGATGGTGTTGATGCGCGCGTCCCGAAGGGCCCGCTCGGCCGGGATTGCCTTTTCGCCGCGCGCGCGCAGGCTCCGCGATGTCTCATATCCCCGGCCACCCCGGATCTGGACCGTCTCGTCCGCGATCCGCCACGCCGCCTCCGAGCAGAACATCTTGGCCAGCGCGGCTTCGAGGCGAATATCCGCGTCGCCGCGGTCGGCCAGAGCCGACGCGTAGTAGGTGACGGCTTCCATGGCAAAGGTCGTCGACGCCATCCAGCCGATTTTCTGCGCGATCGATTCGTGCCGGCCGATCGGGGCGCCCCACTGGACGCGTTCGTTGGACCACTCCCGGACCCAGTGCAGGCACTGTTTGGCCATCCCGACGCAGGCGGCGGGAAGCGTGAGCCGTCCTGTATTGAGGGTGACGAGCGCGAGTTTCAGTCCCTTGCCTTCCTCCCAGAGAATATTTTCCGCGGGGACTTTGACGTTGGTGAACCTCAGAAGCCCGTTTTGAATGCCGTTCAATCCCATGAACTCGCAGCGGTGAATGACTTCGATGCCCGGCCGGTCGCGCTCGACGATGAACGCTGTGATCTGCCGCCGGGCTTTCCCGCCGACGATCCGGTCCGGCGTCCGGGCCATGACGGCGATGAGGTCGGCCACGGGGCCGTTCGTGCACCAGAGCTTGTCGCCGTTGATGGTCCACTCGCTTTTGTCCTCGTTGGGCGTTGCGGTGGTCGCCATCCGGGCCGGGTCGGACCCGACGTCCGGCTCGGTCAGGGCGAAGGCGGAAATGAATCCCTTCGCGAACAGCGGGAAATATTTTTTTTTCTGTGCTTCCGTCCCGAAGAGTTTCAGCGGCTGAGGCACGCCGATGGACTGGTGGGCCGAGAGCCACACCGCCGTCGAGCCGCAATAGGACGCGACGAGCGCGACGGCGCGGTTGTAGTTGACCTGGGAAAGCCCGAGGCCGCCGTAGGATTTCGGGATTTTCATCGCGAAGCATCCCAGTTCCGCCAGACCCTTGATGGTTTCGACGGGAATTTCGTGCGTGCGGTCGACCTCGTCCGGGTCGAGATGCTCCCGGAGAAACAGCTCGAGGCGCCCCAGAAATTCGTCCCCGATTTTTTTGTCAGCGTCATTCTGGAGAGGATAGGGAAAAATCAGATCGGGCCGGAAGCGTCCCATAAAAAGTTCCGCCGCGAAAGACGGGTGTTCCCACTCCGACTCGCGCGCGGCCTCGGCGACGGCCATCGCCTCATCGCGCGAGACAGAGGAATTGCGGGGGCCCGGTTCAGTCATTTATTGACTCCAGCGCTTTTAATTCCCTCCTCCCCCCTTGAGGGGGAGGGTGGGAGGGGGGATATCTGTCGGCAGCGCGTCAACCGGCAATCGCCTTTTGAACCAAAGGCTGCAATTCCCCTTTTTCGTACATCTCCGTGACGATGTCGCATCCGCCGACGAGCTCGCCGTTGACAAAAACCTGCGGGAACGTCGGCCAGTTGGAGTGCTGGGGGAGGGCTTCCCGAAGGCCCGACCCGTCCAGAACGTCGCGGGTTTCGAAGGGAACGCCGAGCTGTGAAAAAATCGCGACCGCCTGCGCGGAAAATCCGCACATCGGCTGCTCCTTCGTCCCCTTGATGTACAGAATGATCTTGTTCGACTCGATGTCCTTCTTGATCCGGTCCATGATGTCCTCAGCCATGATCCGTCCTCCTTCGTTCGGTTATCCGCCCGTCTGGGCGGCATGCTCCCGGGGCGTCAGGGTCTTGAGCGCCATCGCGTGGATGTCCTCGGTGGCCATTTCGGATTTAAAGAGCGCATAGACCATCTGGTGCTGTTGGATCCGGGATTTCCCCTCAAACGCCGACGACACCACTGTCACCGACACGTGGTCCCCGCCCTGAAGGTCTTCCGCCCACACCTGCGATTCCGGGATCGCCCCCGATATCCGATTTTTGATGGCCTCAATATCCACGCCCGTTCACCTCGCTCTAAACATACTCCCCGGCGGGAGGATTTTCAAGCGGCCTACAAGTTCCTCCCCCCTTGAGGGGGAGGGCAGGAGGGGGGTGAACCGGTACTCTCGATGGGATAAACCCCCCTCCCAACCACCGCTGATATGACATTGGATTTTGATCCGGGGATTCGGTAAAATGCGCTTGGAAAACCCCTCTTTGCCGGTAAGGTCAAAAACCTTACCAACGGCTCCGGCCGCCTGGCGGTTGGAGCCGTCTTTTATGGCGCCCCCTTCGGTCCATCCCACCCAAAAATATTTTTAATAGAAAATATTGACAAGACCTTCTCAAGAAGTTAGAACCCTCTAACTTTGATTGAATCTATCAATCAAGTTTTCAGGATAGTAACTACGGTAAAGGAGGGTTTATCGCATGACGGCATTCAAACGATTCGGGGCGGCTCTGGGCGCCCTGGTCCTGGCCGCCCTGTGGGGGGCGGCGCCCGCCCGGGCGGCGTCGACCGACGATCTGGAGCGGCGCATTGACGTGCTTTCGCGGGAGATCGAGGAGATGAAAAAGCTCGGGACGGGCGCGAGCGGGGTTCAATACGGCGCGGTGCAGAAAACCCGCATGGGCGGCTACATGGAAATGCACTATCTCTCGACTCAGGACGGCGACGGAGAGAATCTCGATTTTCACAGGTATGTCCTGTATGTGGGACACCGCTTCAACGACTGGATTCAGTTTCATTCGGAATTGGAGTTCGAGCATTCCTTCATCCGGGACCGGCACGGGGAATTCGAACTCGAGCAGGCTTATCTTGAGTTTACGCCGAAAGAGGACTTCGGCATCCGCTCCGGGGTCATCGTGGTGCCGATGGGCGTCATCAACCAGTTCCACGAGCCCCCGACGTTTCACGGCGTGGAGCGGCCGGACGTGGACAACAAGATCATCCCGTCCACCTGGTTCGCGGCGGGCGCCGGATTTTTCGGAAACCTGACGGCCGGCCTGAAATATCAGGTCTACGCGATCAACGCCCTGCAGTTCATCGCCGCGCAGAATGACAACACCACGCCGGCCCTCACGCTCGGAACGGACGGTCTTCGGAACAACAGGCAGAAACAGTTCGGCGCGGAGTCGAACGGCAATGTCTTTGACATCGGCATCGCCGGGCGCCTCGATTACGCCGTCGAGCGCTACCCGCTCAATCTTGGGTTCTCTTATTATGGAGGGGACGCGGGGGACAAGGTCAGTGATTCGGGCGGCAAGCCGGACATCACGGGACTTGCGTTCGACGCGCGCTACAAGCAGGACCGGATCGATTTTGTGGGGGAGTGGACGCAGTTCGACGTCGACGGCGCCGCGGCGCTCAAGACCCTGACGGGAACCGACCAGGCGGAACGGCTTGAAGGCTGGTACGCGCAGGGCGCTTACTGGCTGATTCAGCCGGGCGACCGCGAGGGACTTCTGCGCGACGCAGGTCTGGCGGGGTTTGTCCGGTTTGAGAAGTACGACACGGCCGAGAAAATGCCGTCGAACTCGACAAACACCGCCCAGAACAACCGGGACCGCGAGCAGTGGGTCTACGGCATCACGTTCAAGCCGGTGCAGAACCTGGCCGTCAAATTCGACTACACCAGCTTCAAGGATGCCGATTCGTCGACGCGGGACAACGACAAGTTCAACGCCGGGATCGGATGGCAGTTCTGATTTCGAGTTCTTCCGCCCTTTTTGCCGGTAAGGCCCGAAAGGCCCTACCGGCGGAGCCACCGGGTCCTATACGGGCCTGGTGGCTCCGCATTCTAATTCAGGCCGTCGTTTTTTTATGTCCGGCGATCCTTGCGGCCCCCATCGCCTTCGCGCATTTGGCTGAAGCCGGCGAGGGGGCAAGAAGTTCGGGGGAGGTCGTCCGGCGATTGTTCCCCGGCGCGGCCTCCATAGAGGAGCGCACCCTCTGGCCGGACGAGCCGATGAAGATGCGGATCCGGGAAGTCTCCCGCCTGCCTTTTGACGCCCCCTACGTCCACTATTTGGAGATCCGGAACCGGTCGGGAATTCTCGGTTATGCGTTCGAGGACGAAGTGAAGGGTCTGCATGAGATGATCACCTATCTGGCGGCGCTGAACGCCGATGGAACCATCCGGGCGGTGGAGGTACTCGTGTATCGCGAGGCTTACGGGTTTGAGATCAAGTACGACCGCTTTCGAAAACAGTTCGCAGGCAAGACCCTGTCCGATCCGCTGCGCGTCGGAACCGACATCCGCAACATCGCCGGCGCGACGATTTCGACGAACGCGATATCGGCGGGGGTGCGGAAAATACTCGCGCTGTACGAAGCCGGGATCAAAACCTCCTCCCCCCTTGAGGGGGAGGCTGGGAGGGGGGTTACTTTTGAAGAACGTCGAGGGCACACCCCCTCCTTGCCTCCCCCCTCCAGGGGGAGGAATTCCACCGTGCGGCGGACGCAGGTCATCTGGGGGACGACGCTCGCGATTGAGATCAGCGGCGGGGGCGAGGGGAACCTGCAGGCGGTCATAGAGGCGGCTTTCGACGAAGTGGACCGCCTCACGCCGGTATTCAGCCGATATGACACCGCCAGTGAGATTTCAAAAATCAACCGGCGGCGGGTGTCAACCGAGGTCTCCGTCTCCGGGGACTTTTTTGATATCTGCCGGCTGGCTCTCGAAATGGTGAAACAGACGAATGCGGCGTTCGCTCCGCTCGATCCGCCTCATCTCATTCAAAACCGGGAATTTTTTATGATTCTTGGAGCCCCAAAAACCATCCGGCTTGACACAGACGTCCGGCTCGATCTCGACGGCATCGCCAAGGGATACGCGGTGGATCGGATGGCGCGGATCTTGAAGGAGGCCGGAATCAAACGGGCTCTCATCAACTTCGGCGAGAGCAGTATCGCGGCGATCGGGGCGCCGGACGGCGAGGCGGGCTGGGCAGTCGATGTCCGGGACGCGCGCAGGCCGCACGGGGAGGATGTCCGGCCGCTGGTACGGCTGATCTTGAAAGACGCCGTTCTGTCCGTCTCCGGGGCGTACGAGCGCGGACCGCACATCATCAATCCGTTTACAGGCAAACCGCCTCCTGATAGTCTTCAGGCTGTCGTGGTCGGCCCCCTGGGTTCCGACGCATCCGCGAAGGCCGATGCGCTGTCGACCGCGCTGTTTGCCGCCGGCGTGGAGGGGATGGGGTTCGTCGAAAAAGCCGGCTTTGAGGCACTGTGGCTTGGCGGGACGGGCCGCCTTCAAACAAAAAACTTCGAGGATCGCACATACAGATGACGCAATATTACGCCGTACCGAAATTTTCCCTGAACCGCACCCGGATATCGAACAAGGTCCTGATCACGCTTTTTCTGATCGGGACGATTCTGGCCATCTGGCTGTCGCTCTATACCCTGCATCACCGCACGGGGCTGACTTCCGGCGGCGTGGTGGAATACTATCTGGGGAACGAAGGCTCTCCGAGCGCGGCGGAACTTAAATTCGCCAAATCAACCGGCGAGATGCTCGAGTTCTTCCATATCCACTCCTTTACGCTTCTCTTGCTGATTTTTATTCTCTGCCACTTCGCGGCCCTCACGACCGTCGGCGAAATGTCCAAGATCGTCTATTTTGTCCTGACGTTTGTTTCCTTCCTGAGCATGATGGCGTTTCCCTGGCTGATCCGGTTCGGCTCCCACCCCGAATGCTGGGCCGGCGCGACGCTCGGTGCCGGCGGATTTTTTCTCCTGACGACCCTGCTCGGCGGCGGCGCCGTCCTGTTTGAACTCTGGGTGCGGCCGATCGGCGGCGCGAACGGCGCCAACGGGGCGGCCGAGCCTTTACTTTGACGCATCAAACAATATAAGATGGTCTGAAAATCATGAGGAATACCGGACCCCGCAGTACCTTGAGCGAAAGCATGGAGATGTACTTAAAGACGATCCTCCAGATCCAGCGGCACCGCCAGGTGGCGCGGGTGCGGGACATCGCCGAGTCTCTGGACGTGTCGATGTCGAGCGTGACGGCCGCGCTGAAAAGTCTGGCGGCCAAATCCCTCATCCAGCATGACCGCTACGAATACGTCCAGCTGACCGAGGAAGGCAAGCGGCGCGCGGAGGATCTCTTGTCCAAGTGTGAAATCATGGGCAAATTTTTCAGCCAGTGTCTCGGGGTGGAGGAAGGCATCGCCAAATCCGACGCCTGTTTGATGGAGCATGTGGTGAGCCAGGAGACCATCGACCGGATGGTGCAGTTCATGGAATACGTTGATTCGGACCTGGGCCAGCGCCGGAAGATCCTTGATGGATTCCAGGATTTCTTCCGCCGGAGAAAATCGTCCCGGAAGAGTCCCGCCAAGTCCGGCGCGTCATGACCCTGCTCGACCTTCCGGACAACACCTGGGCGCGGGTGGAATCCGTTGACGGCGAAGAATCTCTTTCCCGCCGGCTTCTGGAGATGGGATTCACCGAGGGCGAATGCATCCGGGTCGTCGCGGCCTCGCCGTTTCGCGATCCCCTCGCGGTCAACATCCGCGGCGCGGTTTTCGCTCTGCGGAAATACGAGGCCGGGTCCATCCGGGTATGCCTGCTCTGACAACGGCGGCGCCCGCGGCGCCGCTCATCGCCCTGGTTGGCCTTCCCAATTCCGGCAAAACCACCGTCTTCAACGCCCTGACCGGGTCCAATTATCGGACCGTCAATTATCCCGGTTCAACCGTTGACTGCGCCATCGGCGCCGCCGACCTGGACAACCGCCGGGCGCGGGTCATGGACCTTCCGGGCATCACAAGTCTTGACGGCCCGTCGCCGGACGAGCAGGTGGCCATTCGCGCCCTCTTTGGAGATTCTCCGCACGGCGCGCCCTCCGTCTATGTAGCCATCGCGGACTCGACCCAGCTCCCTCGGCATCTTTATCCGGCCAAGCGCCTGATCGACGCCGGGTATCGGGTGGTGGTGGCGGTGACGATGGTCGATATCCTGAACAAACGCAAGCATCTCTCATTTGACGCGGAGGCTCTTTCCCGCGAACTGGGCTGTCCGGTGGTCCGGGTCGACGCGCGGACGGGCGTCGGTCTGAAAGAACTTCGGAGGCAGACGGGGCTCCTCCTGGAGGCGCCAACGACGGACCGGGCGGCCCGGCCGGCGCCGCTCTCGGCCGGCGACATTTCAGCGCGCTACCAGTTTCTTGAAAACGTCACCGCCCGCGTCGTCACCACCAGCACTTCCAAAACGCCGCTCGAGCACCGCCTTTCGATCTGCATGCCCGATCCGCTGACGGCGCGGCTCGACCGCGTATTTCTTCATCCCGCCTGGGGATTTCTGGTTTTCGCTGCGATCATGACGGCCATCTTCACGTCGATCTTCTGGCTGGCCCAGCCGATGATGGACGGCATCGACCGGCTTTTTTCCGCCGCCGCGGCCTGGCTTCAGGCGGTCCTCCCGGACGTCTGGCTGACGCGGCTTCTGACGGACGGCGTAATTCTGGGCGTCGGCGCCGTGGCCGTGTTTATTCCGCAGATCGTCATTCTGTTTCTGGCGCTCGGATTTCTCGAGGATTCCGGATATCTCTCCCGCGGCGCCATGATCGTCGACAAGCCGCTTGCGATGGTCGGCCTCAGCGGGCGCGCTTTCGTTCCGATTTTGTCGGGGTTTGCCTGCGCCATCCCGGCCATGCTGTCGACGCGGACCATTCCGAGCGCCCGGGAAAGGCTTCTGACGATTTTCATTCTGCCGCTCATGGTCTGCAGCGCGCGCCTGCCGGTGTATGGACTCCTCATCGCGTTTTTAACGCCGCCCGGCATGGCCTGGCTCGGCGGGCTTGGCATGACGGCGCTCTATCTCTTCAGCGTCCTGGCGGGTCTTCTGGCGGCGGCGCTCTTCGGAAAAATCTTCCGCCTGGAAAAATCCGTCCGGCCGTCGCTTCTGCTTGAGCTTCCGGCCATCCGTCGTCCGAAACTCCGGGTGGCCCTGGCGACCACGTATCACCGGACAAAATCCTACATTCAGAAGGCCGGCGGGACGATCCTCTGCATCGCCGTCGCGCTCTGGGCCCTGACGCATCTGCCGCCAAGAACTCACCTCGACGAGTCCGCCCAGCTCGCGGGATCCTACGCCGCAGTCCTCGGCCAGTGGCTGGAACCGGTCATGCGCCCGCTGGGTCTTGATTGGCGGGTCGGAGTGGCGCTCATCTGCGCGTTCGCCGCGCGGGAAGTTTTCGTCGGCGCGCTCGCGCTGGTGCTGATGGTGTCAGCGGGGGGAGACGCCATCGAAGGCCCGCTCATTCTGGCGATGCGAAACGCAACTCTGGCGGACGGCTCGCCGCTCTTTACGTTTTCCTCCTGCGTCGGCCTCATCATCTTCTTCGGATTTGCGCTTCAGTGCATGTCCACCGTGGCGGTCAGCCGCAAGGAAACCGGCGGATGGTACATTCCAACCGTCCAACTCGTCGCCTTCACCGCCCTCGCCTACCTCTCCGCCCTCGCCGCCGTCCAGGGCCTCCGCTGGGCGGGTATCGCTTAGATTAGTTTTTCCCGGACAATGTGGAAGAAGGACGGGGCCTCGCGGCGGTTCAGCCGGACGAATTTGGCTGTGTAGGGGGACGGCAGGATTCTGAGGGTGTTGGGGCCGGAGGTGAGGTTGGCCGCTTTCCGGCCGTCGAGCATGACGCGCAGGTCCGGGTATCGGCCGGTCCACGCGATCTCCACTTCTTTTTCCTCAATCACCATCGGCCTTACCCTGGGCGGGTGGGGGCACAAGGGAACGATCAGAAACGCGCCGAGTTCCGGCGCGAGGACCGGGCCGCCGGCCGCAAGCGCGTGGCCGGTGGAGCCGGTGGGGGTGGCGACGATGACGCCGTCGAGGCTGAAGAGACCCGCGGACTCGCCGCCGATGAAGATCGACAGTTCCGCGATGCGCGAAAGGCCTTCCCGGACGATGAGCATTTCATTCAGCGCCACGCCGAGTTTGCGGGCCTTCCGGCGGTCTTTGCCGACCGAGACCTCGATCATCCTTCGTTCCTCGATCGAGAATTTCTCCGCAAGGATCGGGCCGATCGACGCGCCGAGACGGTCTTCGGACAGTTCCGCCAGAAATCCGAGCCGGCCGGCGTTGACGCCAACCAGCGGAACCCCCAGCCGCGCGGCCTCGGGCGCGGCCCGGAGAATGGTCCCGTCCCCGCCGACCACGAAGCAGATCTCCGCGCGATCCAGACCGACCACTGACGCCTTGCGCGCCAACACCCGGCGAAGTTTCGCCGACAGCCGTTTCGCCTCCGATTTCCCCGAATGGGCCAATATCGCAACCCTGCTGATCACCCCGCCAAACTAGCTCCCCGCGGCCCGGAGAGCAATATGAATTTTGTCCTTGATCGAAACAGTATTTGATATTTACATGGCGGACATGAGTTCATCCGTGACGATTTTGCCGGCGTCGGTTCGGGAGCGTGAGGAACGGGTTGCGGGGATTCACGCGGAGGTCAGAAAATACGCGACTCGGGAAGCCGTTGACAAGATTCTATTCCGGGAACCGGACGGGATCGTGGCCGATGTTTTGTCGAGACTCAATCCGTCGAATGCCCTGAAAATCCTGTCGGCCTTCGATGACGCGCGCCGGGAAAAACTTCTGGCCTGCTGCAGCGACGCGCAGAGGGCCCAATGGGAGCGCAACCGGGTCTTTCCGGAAGGCAGCATCGGCCGGATGATGGAGATGCCGGCGGGGATTCTCCACGAGGACGAGACGGCGGAACAGGCGGTCGCCCAGCTTCGGGAAATGGTGAAGAAGGCCTTCATCACCTACCTCTACGTCGTCGATTCATCGGAAAAATTGGTCGGCCTCGTGGTCATGCGCGATCTTCTGCTGGCCGACAAGACCCAGCGGCTCGGCCGGATCATGCTCCGGGACCCCTTTTCTCTCCGGCCGAATCTCCTCGTCGAGGAGGCGATGAAGGAAGTCATCACGCTGCATTATCCCGTGTACCCGGTCTGCGACGATCAGCGCCGGATCCTGGGGCTGGTCCGGGGCCAGGGACTTTTCGAGCAGGAGATCATCAACCTCACCATCCAGGCCGGCAGCATGGTGGGCGTCGAGAAGGAGGAACGCTTGACGACGCCGTGGTCCCGCAGTTTGAAATTCCGCGGGCCGTGGCTGCAGATCAATCTTCTGACGGCGTTCCTTGCCGCCGCCGTCGTCGGCGTCTTTCAGGACACGATCGACAAGATCGTCGTCCTCGCGGCGTTTCTGCCCGTGATGGCCGGCCAATCCGGCAACGCGGGATGCCAGGCTCTCGCGGTGACGCTTCGCGGAATGGCGCTGGGAGAATTAAGCGCCGGCAGGGAAAAAATGGTTGTGATCAAGGAAGCCTGGCTCGGATTTCTGAACGGCCTTCACGTCGGCGTCGTCGCGGCCGCCGGCATGTACATCTACGCGGTATCCCAGCATACCGAATCGGCGGCGACCCTGGGCATCGTCGCATTCGTGGCGATGGTCCTGAGCTGTGTCGTCAGCGGCATCGCGGGCGCGATGGTCCCCATCGGCCTGCAGCGCCTCGGCACGGACCCGGCGACCGCGTCAAGCATTTTTCTCACGACGGCGACGGACGTGGTCAGCATGGGGGTTTTCCTGGGATTGGCGACGTGGCTGATTCTTTAATTCTGAAATGCCGTTGTAACCGTGGACGAAATCCGGTCTGTTTCCACCGGCGGGGCATCCGAACCTTTTTTTAACCACAATAAATACTCAACATTTCCGCCCGACCCACGGATGGGGCTTGGCATCAACTCAGCGAATGTCAGGCCCGCGGATGGGAATTTCTGAGAGGCCTCGAGCAGCAGGCGGCGGTGGACCGCCGGGTCTGACAGAATGCCGCCTTTCTGTACCTCCTCCCGGCGGGCTTCGAAGTTTGGTTTGAAGAGGATGACACCCTCGGCGGCAGGGGACAGCAGGGGCAGGATCGCCGGAAAGATTTTAAAAATGGAGATAAAGGAAACGTCGACGCTGAAGAAATCGACCGGGTCCGGAATGTCCTCTTTGGTCAGGAACCTCGCGTTTTTTCGTTCCAGGAGAACCAGCCTCGGATCGCCCCGGAGTTTCCATTCGAATTGGCCGTAGCCAACGTCGACGGCATAGAGCCGCGCCGGGTTTTGTTCGAGCATCACCTGCGTAAATCCGCCGCTGCCGGCGCCCACGTCAAGACACACCCGGCCGTCGACCGGGATGGCCCACGCTTTCAGCGCGGCGGCGAGTTTCAGGCCGCCCCGGCTCACGTAACGGTCCTCCGGGTTCCCTTGCGTCATCATGCCAACGCGATATACCATTGATTTGATGAAGCTCACAACGCTGGGCGGAACGGGTCTCAAGGTCTCGCCGATTTGTCTCGGGACGATGCAGTTTGGATGGTACGTGGACGAGCGCGCCGCATTTTCGATGATGGACTTTTTTGTCGACGCCGGCGGGAATTTTCTCGACACCGCCGACATGTACTCCAACTGGGCGCCGGGCAATCCGGGCGGTGTATCGGAACAGATCATCGGGCGGTGGCTGAAATCCCGGAAAAACCGGAACCGGATGGTGATCGCCACCAAGTGCCGGGGCAAAATGTGGGAGGGAAAAGACGGGGAGGGGCTGTCGCGATCGCATATTCTTCGGGCCTGCGACGACTCCCTGCGGCGGCTGGGCGTGGACGTCATCGACGTGTATCAGGCCCATTGGGACGACGACGTGGTTCCGCAGGAGGAGACGATGGCGGCGTTTGACCGGCTGGTCAAGGACGGGAAAGTCCGGGCGATCGGAATTTCGAATTTCTCCGCCGACCGTCTGGCCTCCGCGCTCGACGCCGCCGACCGGCAGGACGGCGCGCTCTATCAAACGAACCAGGCGCAGTACAATCTGGTTTACCGGGAAGACTATGAGAAGGCGACGCGGGCCGTCTGCCAATCCCGAAACATCGCCTGCATCCCGTATTCGCCGCTCGGCGGCGGGCTTCTCACCGGGAAATTCCACCGCAAGGACAACCCCGATACCCACCGGACGGACTACATCAAACGCTACACTTCGGACAAAGCCGACCGGGCGGTCCGCCGGCTCATCGAACTGGCCGACGACGCGGGCGTCGCGCCCCTGCAACTCGCTCTGCGCTGGATCATGGCCCAGCCGACGGTAGTCTCGCCGATCGTCGGCGCGAGCACCAACGCCCAGCTCGGAGAAATTTTGGATTCGCTCAAGGCGGACATCCCGGAGGGGATGATCGGCGAATTGACGGCCGCCAGCGCCAAGGACTAGTCCGACTGCAACTGCTTAGGCCGTCATGCCCATCCCGTGTCTGTCATTCCCGCGAAAGCGGGAATCCAGCACGGTGTAAACTTCGGCGGGCAGCCAGACCCATCGCAAAGAAGACTGGATTCCCGCTTTCGCGGGAATGACGGATTCAGGGCAGCTACTTGACGCGTTCGATGATGAATTCGGCCAGGAGGTCGAAGGGCTGGCGTTTTTCGGCGGGGAAGGCTTCCATGGCTTTCTTAGCCTGTTCGCAGAGTTCCCGAGCTTTGGCGGCGGATTTGTCGAGGCCCACGACTTTCGGATAGGTGAGGGTTTCGCGACCGTCGTCACTGCCGACGGGTTTGCCCATGTTCTCCTTGGATCCCACCACGTTCAGGATATCGTCGCAGATTTGAAACGCGAGGCCGATCGCGTCGCCGTATTCCACCAGTTTCGCCAGGATGATCTCGTGGACGCCGGAGAGGACGGCCGGCGCGGCCACGGACGCCGAGAGGAGTCTTGCGGTTTTCATGGCGTGAATTTTCAGAAGCTGTTTTTCGTCCCTGGCGCCGCCCGTGCCGTGGATGTCGTAATACTGGCCGCCGACCATGCCCGAAAATCCGGCGGCCACGGAAACGTGCCGGATGCACTGGACCACATGCTCCGGCTGAAAATTCTTGACGAAGGAGTCCTCCGACAACAGCTCAAACGCGAGGGTCAGAAGTCCATCCCCGGCGAGGATCGCCGCGGCCTCGCCGAATTTTTTGTGGCACGTGGGACTCCCCCGCCGAAGCTCGTCGTTGTCCATCGCGGGCAGGTCGTCGTGGATGAGGGAGTAGGTGTGAATGCACTCGAGCGCGGCGAAGAGATTTTCATATTTCACGTAGTCCCGGCCGAGCATTTCAACCACCGTCAGGGCGAGGACCGGGCGGAGGCGTTTGCCGCCGGCAAAGAGCGAGTGGGCCGCGGCGTCGGTGAGCGCCTGGGGCCATGTCTCCCGGTGGTGGAGCACCTTCTTCAAAACCACTTCGATCCGGCCGCGCTGGGCCTCGATAAAATCGATCATCGTTCTGGGTTCGGTTGACACCGGCATGCCGCCATCTCCTAGTTCTCCCGCAGGTTCAGCGGCCCTTTCGCCGCGCGGTCCGCCGTGCTTTCCGGCAGAACCTTTTCAAGTTTGGCCTCGGCCGCGGCCAGTTTCTTTTCGCAGACCTTGACCAGTTTAATGCCTTCCTCATACAGCCGGATGGCGTCCTCCAGCGCCGTCTCCTCGGATTCCAATTTCCCGGAGATAGTCTCCAGCCGTTCCATCGCCTCCTCGAATTTCAACTCGCGTTCCGCCATCTGTCTCTCCTCACTGCCGGGACAGCCTTCAGCCCTCAGCTAAAATTTTTTCGACCCTGACGCCCAATTTCCCTTTGGCCAAACGGGCTGTCAGGCGGGCGCCCGGATCAACCCGCCGGGCGTTTCGGACGACGGCCCCCTTTTCGTCCGTGATCATTGCGAATCCCCGCGCGAGGACGGCCGCCGGCGATAGCGCCCGGATGCGGGCGTCCAAAGTTTTCAGAATCTGCCGGGTTTCGCGGATCCGTCCTGTGAACATCCGCGCGAGATCCCTTTTGAGCTCGTCGATCCTCTGCCAGCGGGATTCGACGAGGCTCCGGGGGTCCCGACGCCAGCGGCTTTTTTTTATCAGATCAAGCCGGCCGGCCGCAAGCGAGAATTTCTGTTTGAGTTCCCGGGACAGGCGGCGACGGCTGTTTAAGAGGTCCGCCTCCAGCGCTTCCCGTTCCGGAAAGACGATTTCCGCCGCCATCGACGGCGTCGCCGCGCGGACGTCGGCCACCAGGTCGATCAGCGTGACGTCTTTTTCATGCCCGACCGCCGAGACGACCGGGACCGGGCATTCCGCCGCCGCGCGGCAGACGATTTCCTCATTGAACGCCCAGAGATCCTCGATCGACCCGCCGCCCCGGCCGACGATGAGGACGTCGCACAGGCCGTACCGGCCCATCCGGCGGATGGCTTCCGCTATTTCGGGAGCGGCCTTCGCGCCTTCCACCGCAACCGGGTACACCAGAACCTGCGCGCCCGGCCAGCGCCGCAGGCCGACTTTGAGAATGTCCCGGATGGCGGCGCCCTGCGTCGACGTGACCACGCCAATGCAGGCCGGAAACGCCGGCAGGGGCCGTTTCCGGGACGGATCGAAGAGTCCGTCGGCGGCGAGTTTTTTCTTGAGCTGTTCCAGGGCCACCGCAAGCGACCCGAGACCCTGCGGGAGAAGACGGCCGACCTTGAGCTGGTATTCGCCTTTCGCCTGGTAGATGTCCAGCCGGCCGACGGCGACGACCTGCATGCCGTTTTCCGGTACGAAATTCAGGGACTCATTGTCCCCGCGGAAAAAAACACAGCGGATCGATGCTCCGGCGTCTTTGAGGGAAAAGTACATGTGCCCGGACGCGGGATAATGGGAAAAATTCGAAATTTCGCCGCTGACCGCGATCTCGTCAAACCCCCTGAGGACCAGCCGGCGGATCTCGCCGGTGATCTCAGAGACGGTGTAGATGCGAGCGTTCGAAGGAGCCTGCATGTTTGGCGGCGAGACATCGGGCGGCGGCCCGGACCGTGTTGGCCAGGAGCTGCGCGACGGTTTCCGGCCCGACGCCTCCGGGCACGGGCGAGAGAACGCCGGCGGCGCGGCGGACGGAGGGCGAAACATCTCCGTGGAACCGCTTCGCGCCGGACGGCGACACGGACACATGGATGCCGACGTCGACGACCACGGCGCCTTTCTGGACGTGAGACGCGCGGATCAGATGTTTGCGGCCGGCCGCCGCCACGAGGATATCCGCGCGGCGGGTCTGCTGGGCGAGGCGGCGCGTGCGGCTGTGGCAGACGGTGACGGTGGCATTTCGGTGGATGAAGAGCAGAGCGAGGGGCCGGCCGACCAGGCGGCTGCGGCCGACGATGACGACGTGTTTTCCCTCGACGGGTACGCGAAAAAAATCGAGGAGATGGAGGACGCCCTTCGGCGTGCAAGGGACGAACCGGGGAACGCCGGCGGCCAGTCGCCCGAGATTTTCGGGATGAAGGCCGTCCACGTCTTTTTCGGGCGATATCCGGACTAGGGCTTCCTCGGCCGAGAGGCGTGCGGGAAGCGGGAGCTGAAGCAAAATGCCGTGGACGTCACGCCGGCGATTCAGGCGGCCGATGAGGGCGTGAAGGCCGGACTGGCTGGTGGACGCGGGGAGCCGAAAGAGAAGGCTGTCGATGCCGCAGGATTTCGCGGCGCGTCGTTTTCCGGCCACATACGACTCGGACGCCGGGTTTCGACCAACGAGGATCGCGGCGAGGCGCGGATGAATCCCCCGTTTCCTTAAAAACAACGCCGCGCGTGACACCGCCTCCCGCGCGGCGGCGGAGGAGGCGCGGCCATCCAGAATCTTCAGCGGTCCGCCCGGACGATGAGTTTGATCGCCGTTTTTTCGTGGCCGTCGATGTTGAGGTCAACAAACGCGGGAATGGCGACGAGATCGATGCCGTTGGCCGCGACGTAGCCCCGCGCGATGGCGATGGCTTTCACGGCCTGGTTCACCGCCGCCGCGCCGATGGCCTGAAGCTCGACCCGGCCGTTTTCCTTCAAGAACCCCGCGATTGCGCCTGCCACACTGGGTGCATTTGATTTCGACGACACTTTCAAGAGCGCCATGGTCCACCTCTTTTTCTGCGGAAGGCGAATCTCAGTTCCGCGTGGATCGTTCTGCAGTTCCCGGATACGGATGTCGTTCCTGTATTCTTTTGATCATCGTCGCGCGGCCGTCCCCGTTTGTTTCGGCCACAATCCCGCACAGGCTCACTTCGCCGCCGGCCGGCACGCCGAACTTGACCGGCATCTGCGTCAGGAACCGCTCGAGGATCGGAGCGATCTCCACGCCGATGACCGATTGCGCGACTCCGACCATCCCGGCGTCTGTGATGTAGGCGGTTCCGCCCGGCAAAATCTCCTCGTCGGACGTCTGCACATGCGTGTGCGTGCCGACGACAACGCTGACCTGCCCGTCCATAAAATGCCCCATCGCGCGTTTTTCGCTGGTCGCCTCGGCGTGCATGTCGAGAAAAATGGTCTTGACGCCTTTGGACTTCAAGTCCTGCACCGCGCGTCGGCCGACCTGAAAGGGGCAGTCGATCGGTTCCATGAAGATCCGCCCCTGGAGGTTGACCACGCCGAGGGTTGTACCACCGACCTGCACGATCCGCCAGCCTTTGCCGGGCGCGCCGTCAGGGTAATTGGCGGGCCGGAGGATGCGGGGTTCGTCGTGTTTGGAGATGTGATCGACGAATTCCTTTTTTTTCCAGACGTGATTTCCGCTCGTGAGGACGTCGACGCCCGCCCGGAACATCTCCTCGGCCTTGTCCATGGTAATCCCGATCCCGGACGCGAGGTTTTCCCCGTTGGCGATGACGACGTCGAGCTTGAGTTCCTGTCTCAGCAGAGGCACGCGCCGCGCGACGATGGTCCGGCCGGGGCGGCCGACGACGTCGCCCAGGAAGAGAATCCTCATGTCGGAGCGTATCGGAGTATCGGTGTATCGGAGTATCGGTGAGGCTCTCCGATACTCCGATACTCCGATACTCCGATACTCCGATACCCCGATACTCCGATACTGCCGGACATCAGCGGGCGTACTCGATAATGCGGGATTCCCGGATGCAGGTGACTTTGATCTGGCCGGGATAGTCGATGGTCTTCTCGATCCGCTGGGCCATGGCCCGGGCGATTTCCTCCATCTGCTCGTCCGTCACCTGCTCGCTTCGGAGAATCGCGCGGACTTCGCGGCCGGCCTGGATCGCGAAGGCCTTCTCGACGCTCGGAAATTCGCGGGCGATCTGCTCCAGGTTTTCGAGGCGCTTGATGTAGGACTCCACGTTTTCCTGCCGGGCTCCCGGCCGGGACGCGCTGATGGCGTCGGCGGCGGCGATGAGGACGCTTTCGATGGTGGTCGGCTCGCACTCGCCGTGGTGGGCGGCGATGCCGTTCGTGACGGCGCCGGTTTCCCCGTGCTTCGCCGCGAATTCCGCCCCGACCAGCGCGTGCGGGCCTTCGGCCTCCTGCGTCAGGACCTTGCCGATGTCATGGAGGATCCCGATGCGCCGGACCATCCGGGTGTTGGCGCCGACTTCCGCGGCCATGAGCGACGCCAGATAGGCGACTTCCTTGGAATGCTCGAGCACGTTCTGGCCGTAGCTGGTCCGGAAATGGAGACGGCCGATGAGGCGGATTTCTTCTTCGGGGATGTCGGTCACGCCGAGTTCGTACATGGCGCGCTCGCCGATCTCGATGAGCTTGGCCTGCATCTCCTGCTCGACCTTGGCGAGTATCTCCTCGATGCGCGCCGGATGGATCCGGCCGTCGATGATGAGCCGCTCCAGGGAGATCCGCGCGACTTCGCGGCGGTAGGGATCAAAGGAGGAGAGGACGACCGTTTCGGGCGTGTCGTCGATGATGACGTCGACGCCGGTCAACTTTTCAAACTCCCGGATGTTCCGGCCCTCCCGGCCGATGATCCGGCCTTTCATGTCGTCGCTCGGAAGAGTGACCACGGAAATCGTGTATTCCTGGGTCACGTCCGCCGCGAGCCGCTGAATGGCGGTGGCGACGATGGTCTGGGCTTTGCGTTCCGCGAGGCGTTTGGCCTCGCCTTCGATTTTTTTGACGAATTTGGCGGCGTCGAGCTTGGCGTCGGTGGACATGCGGTCGAGCAGAATTTCCTTGGCTTCCTGGGCGGTGAGGCGGGACACGCGTTCGAGTTCCCGGGTGACGCGGCCCTCGCCCTCGGCCAGCCGGGCGGCCTCGTCCTTCAGCCGGTCGGCGGACTTCGAGAGGTCCCCCTCGCGGGCGCGGACTTCCTCATCGCGCTTGTCCAGGAAATCGCCGCGCCGCAGTACCTGCTGCTCGATCTCCTGGATCCGCATCCGCTCCTTCGCGAGCTCCTGCTCGAGGTCCTCCCGCTCAAGCTGGATGATCTCGCGGCCTTCCAGCAATTTTTCTTTTTTCAGCTCCTCCGCGGCCGCGCCCGCCGCAATCCGAATCTGCTCGGCACGATCCTCCGCGGACCTCAGAAGCTTCTTTTCAAAAAATCGCCGGACCAAATACCCAAAAAGGACTCCCAAAGCCACGCCCCCGCCATAGAGAGCCAGCCCGGGAAGATTGATGTCGAAGTTCATAAGTGCCTACCTGCTTCTTCTATCTGCGCGTGGGGGGAGTGTCAACGGGAATGTTGAGATCAGATCAGCGGAAAGAGAAATTCCAGGCACTTGCCGATGCGTTTTCTCCAGAAGGTTTCGTCGTGGCAGTGGCCCGGGACGATCCAGCCCATGAGGGACCGGCCGTCCCGGAGGCCTTTGGATCGGGCCGCGCGGATGAGGGCGAGGGTGACGGCGGTGTTGTCGGTGCGGTGGCCTTTTTGGTGGGGGGTCCAGCGCGTTCCGCAGTCGAGATAAAGTTTTTTGAAGGGCAGGCGCGTGGCTTTCCGGAACCAGTCGACGATCGGGCGGCCTTTGACCGGGGCGTAGGAGAGGGACCCGATGAGGCCGAAGACGTCCGGGCGTTTGAGTCCCGCGTAGACCGCGCTGTGGGCGCCGTAGGAAGACCCGATGATGCCGATGTCGTCGGGGCGGTCGGCGATGTGGTAGTCGCGGCGGAGCGCCGGCAGGAGAACGTCGGCCAGGAAATCCACATAGAGATCGCCCCGGCCGGCCGGCGGGGTCAAATAGTATTGATTGCGATTGAGCCGCGTCGATTCAACGCCGACCAGGACCATCTCCCGGCAGCGGCCCTTGCGGACCAGCGCGGACGCTGTGGAGTTGGTGTGCCAGCCGCCCATGGCGCCCCGATTTTTCCACTGGTTCTGCCCGTCGTTCAAAACGGCGACCGGGTAGGGACCGTGCTCCGCGCTGTAGTTTCGGGGGACCATGACGTGGGCGACGAAGTGGTGATGAAGTACTTTCGAAAAGATTTTCAGCGTGCGGTACTGCGGGATTTTCGGTTTTTTCAGGGACGGCCGGTATGGGAAAAATTCGCCGTCGGCCAGATGGATTTCCCGCGCCAGGGGGCGATAGAGGCCCGCGCCCGGCGGACGGTCCACGCCCCCGCCGTCCCGGACGTAAAACCCGGACTTGCGGCTCAGCGTGAACGTCGCCCGATACAGCGCCTCTCCCGCCTCCCGGCCGTCCCCCACCCGTTCCATCGGAATTTTCGCGGGAGGTTTCGATCCGGGAAGAGGGATCACGACTTCGGGTCGGTGCCATCCGGAAAGATAGGACAGCCTCATCCGGTAAATCTGCCGGTCCCAGGAAACAAACCCCAGGTGCGGAAAAATCCGGCGGTCGCCGGTCGGACAGCCGGCCTCCAGCCACCGGGCGACTTCCTCGGTGATCGCCATCGACCGCGGCCCGACGAGAATGCTCCCGTGCGAACTGCCCTCGAAGACCAGCCACGCGGCGTTCAGCCGTTTGAAATATTCCTCCAAGGTTTTTTCGTCCTTGCGAATGCCGATGATCAGGGCCGGACACCGGACCCGGCCGAGATCGACGTCGAAGCCGCCGTGTTCGGTCAGGCGGAAACACTGCCCGGACACCCGGGTCTGTTTGAAGAGATCCAGAAATGCCCGGTACTGCCGGCGGCTCGTGTGGCCGCCCCACATCTCGTCCACGATCGCGGGCGACGGCCAGAACTCGACAACCGGCGGAACGTGCGGAACGTGACGCGGCCGGCCGGACGCGTCCCACACTTCCCGGGTCGCGTCGCTGTCGTACAGGATCAGGCCCTCCGCGCCGTGGCGTTCGGCGTGTTTGAGCATGAGCAGGCCCCCCATGCTGTACCCGGCAAGGATGACGCGGTTTAAGCCGAGACTCTCCCGGACGGTCCGGATGTCCTCGAGGTAATCTTCGATCGTGAGTCCCGCGACGCCGCGATACCGGCTGAGATAAAATCCGCGGGGATTGATGGCGTAGACTGGCCAGCCCCTCGACGCGAAAAACGAAGCTTCCTCCCGGAAGATCCAACTGCCGTCAAAGGATCCTCCGACAAATAAAAGCGCGGGGCGGGCCGGATCCGCCGTCTCCGGCGCCGCGCCCTCGACATAGAGCCGATTCGGCCCCACGCGTTCCACAATCCTGCGAACAGGTAAATCCATTTTTTTGATGTATCACGGCGGCCGGGATTTCATCAATAGCCCGATCGAGCGATGGGAGGATTCGTGCCGGAGGAGAGAGAAAAGACCAGGGCGTTGATTTACACAACATTGTAGTGTATAATCGGTCCAACATGAGCATTCTCATCCGCAGGATCGGCAAACGCGAATACGCCTACCGGGTCGTCCGCGAGGGACGCCGGGTGCGGCATGTCTATCTGGGCCGGGCGGGCGATCCGGCGGTGGCCGCGCAAATTTCGGCGTTCCGGGAGACGGCAGCCGTGCCGGAACGGTTCAGCCGGTTCTTCTGGGACACCGACTCCCGGAAGATCGACCTGCGGCGGCACCGCAAATACGTCATCGAGCGCATCCTGGAACTTGGAAATTATTCGGCGTTCCTCTGGATTTGCCGCGTTTACCCCGGGCACTTGATCCGGCGGGTAAACGACGAGTCCCGCGCGATCTCTCCGATATCGAGAAACTTTTGGCGGGTGTGGCTGGATGGATAGACGCTGCCTGACGGCCGGGGCCTTGCGGCTTTTTCGGAATCTTGCGCCGATTGCCCGGCGGCACGGAGCCGTCCTGGCCGGAGGCACGGCTCTGGCGATCCGGCTGGCGCACAGATTCTCGTTCGATTTTGATTTCTTCACGCCTGAAAAAGTCAACGCGCGGCGGATTCTTGCGGAGGTCGGGAAATTGGGACTTGACCCGGAAATCGAATTGGCCAGAGACGACACATTCATCGTGACATTTCCAGGATCAAAATTTTCGTTATTTCGGTATCCTTATCCTTTTATTCACACGGATGTTTTTGAGGGGGTCAAAGTCGCCGGCGTTCTGGACATCGCCTCGATGAAAGCGGCCGCGATCTCGCAACGAGGCGCGAAACGCGACTTCGTCGACCTCTACTTCATTCTGCAAAATATCCCTTTCGGAAAGATCGCTGAAACCATCAAATCCAGATATGGAACGGCGCTGTCCACCGTGGCCGTCGGAAAATCGCTTGTTTACTTCGATGATGCCGAAGCGTCTCCCGATCCCGTCTACATCGGCGCCGGCGTGAAGTGGGAGACGATCAAACGATTTTTCGAAAAACATGTCCGGCAATTCGTCCTGGACCTTGAGGCGGCGTATTCGGACGCCGAATCGCCCGCGGGACAGACTGTCAAACCCTCAAGGCGCGTATGAGCGTTCTTCAGCCAGAGATCGGTACGGGCAGGGCTCCAGATGGATCGCGTCCCGGACGATGTCCGTGAGGCCGCGCCATTTGTCGTTTACCCGGCGCCAGTTTTTCGGGTCGACAATGCTCTCGCGGGTCATGATGTAGCAGAGGAATACTTCCGAGTCGCCGTACCGGGGGTGGCCGATCACGAGGTCTTTCCAAGGGGTGCCGTTGGTGATGACGAACTCGTCGGAGGATTTGGTCTCGGACAAAAGATACCCGTCGCGGATCCGTTCGAGCCTGCCGTCCCGCATCCGGTAGATGCCGGTCGTGAGTTTCCCGGGGCTTCGGAAGGTTCCTTTCCGGCGGTTGTAGACAAGCAGGGCTGATCCCTCGATCGCCGGCAGGGCGCGGTTGTAGGCGCGGACCCAGGCGGGTTTGATGTCGAGGTCGAGAAATTCAGCGAGGTGAAAAAACGTCAGGGGCACGACGTTTTTCATCGCCTGGAAATCAGCCATGTACTGGGACTCGCCGACGAGACGCGCGTTGATTTCGCTCACGTAGATGGCGTCCACCCGGCCGGTCTTGTCGGTCGTCGTCAGGAAATCGAGGCCGAAATTCCCGCGATACCCGTGCGCGCCCATCCACCGGCCGGTTTTGAGCATCGCGTCCAGGATTTGTTTCCGGATGCGCGCGGGGATTGCGTGCTGTGAAAAATCCGACCCGATGTACTGCCCGGCGGTCGAGACCATGGCCGGATCGCCGACGATCTGGATGTCGGGCTGGGACAGCGCCACCTCGCCGTTGATCACGCAGGCGGTGCAGTTCAGGCTTGGCCCGGCCATGTACGGCGTGATTTTCACCTGTGTTTTTTCGAACATCTTCCCGAACTCCTTCCGGCGGCGCTCGCAAATTTCCTTGAAGTCATCCTCTGAATGGACAAAATCGGTGCCGCTGCCGGCCGTCGACAGCGGAATCTGAATCACGAAACTGCCCTTGTACCGGTCGCGGAGCCGCTTGTAGTCGAGTTCGCCGAAGAGACTCACTTCGCTTTCGGGCGGAATCGGAATGCCGATCTCCGCTGCGCGCCAGGCGAGGCGGGCTTTGTAGTCGAAGTAATTCTGGACGATGACGGGATTTTGCAGGAGACGGTAGTGCCGGCCGTGGGAAAACAAAAAATCATGGAGAGCCGGAGTCGTATTGAACGGCGCAAAGCAGACCGTCCCGTCCAGCCTGTTGAATTTCCGGGCGATCTCATCGCCGTGGTCCTTGTAGAAATAATCGTTGAAGAGATTCACGGAATTATGCCGCACGCCCTTCATCGCCTCATACGAAAACACGGGCGTCCCCCAGCCCTTCTCGATGTAAGTCTGGACGTCCTCCCCGTAAAAATTCGCGACTATCCCGGAGACGGGCATGAAATGATGAAACATGTGAGCGGCCAGCGGCCCAAACCCCTGATAGACGAGCCGCACGTCCCGGAACCACGCGCCGGCCCTGGCCGCCTTTCTGAGCCTGGACAAACTGTCGAGCGGATTGGACATGCTTTCGGTGTACCACGGGGGCCGGGAAATCATCAATAGATGGACCCCCCTCCCTTTCCGAAATACCCCAGGCATTGACCACCCTGCGCGTTTGTGGTTCTATGCGTGCATGGTCGCCAAATCAAATTTCCCCGCATCAGCTTGGTGACCGCGGGATATTTGGCGCTTTTTTCGGCCATGATTTTTTGTGTGTCCGCCTGCACCGCCGTCCACAGAACAACTGCGACCGGCCGGGATGATGTCCATCGCGGCGCCCGGAGCACATACGACCTGGGTCACATTTCCGATCGATGGCCGGCGGAGGTCGCGGATTCGGATGCGGCTGAGGCCGGCGCCGCGGCCGAACCGGTGTTTCCGATCCTTTACTTTGGGGTCAACATCAAGGGTATTCCGGAGGAGGTCAAGCCGATCTTGAATACCGTCGCCGACACGCTCCGGACATTTCCATCTCTCCGAATTCGAATCGAAAGCCACACGGATTCCTACGGCGCCCCAGCCTATAATCTTGAACTTTCCCGGCGCCGGTCGGAGGCCCTGAAAACCCGGCTGATCCAATCCCACGGCATCGCGCCGAACCGGCTGGAAGCGGTTGGATGGGGGATGTCGAAACCCGTGGCGTCCTTTCAGACGCCGGAGGGCCGTCGAGCGAACCGGCGGACCGAATTCATCGTTGTGGAGGGCGGGCGGTAAATGCGGTCTTCCAGAGTCCTTGTGTGTCTTTTCTTTTTCTGGTGCCTGCTTTCTCCAGCGGCCGCGGAGGACCGGATTCCCCCGCGGGAATTCAATTCCGGAGTTGCGTTGTTCAACCGCGGCGAATACCGGCTCGCGAAACTGGTTTTCGAGGAGATCGCCGCCACCTACCCGAATGATCCGCGCGTGGTCGAGGCAACCTACTGGCTGGCTGAAACGCACGACCGGTTGAACGAGTATGCGCGGTCGTACGATCTGTACGCCCGCATCGTGCGGGAGCATCCGAAATTCCGGTTTCTTTCGAGAGCCCAGTACGGCGCCGGGTACGCGGCTTATCAACTTGGGCAATTCCGGCCGGCGATCGATTATTTCCAGGCGGCAGCGCAAAACGCCGGCGAGGAGATGGACATCCTCGCCGAAAGCCTGCTTCTGGCCGCTGAGTGCCACGGCCGGCTTGGAGAATCGGACCGGGCGGCGGACGTTTTGAAATCCGTCACCGGCAATCTGAAGTTGCGGCCGGAACACCGGCTGGATGCCCACTACGATCTGGGCGGCATTCTGGGCCGTTCGGGCCGGCCGGTGGAGGCAGTCCAGGCCCTGATGCCTCTCACCCGGGAGCCGGATCATCGCAGGCACGTGGAGGCGTTGCTGGAGATCGGGGACATTTTATTCAAGCAAAAAAAATTTGGCGAAAGCATCGTCTGGTACGACCGGGTGATCGGTTTGGACACGCCGGCCGGGAATTGGGCGGACACGGCGCAATGGAACAAATCCTGGGCGTTTTTGTCCATGGGAAATGACACGCGGGCCGAGGAGGAATTTTTTCGTCTGATCCAAACGCCGCACATCCCGGTCAAAATGAAGGCCGGGGCGTGGCTTCGCATGGCCGCCATTTCCCGCCGCGCCGGCCAGCCGGACACGTCGGGCGGCCGCGCCCGAAGGGCGTTGGATCTGGCGAATCGCTCGCAGGATACCGCCATTCAGGACGAGGCCTGCCTGTTTCTGGCGGAAGGCGAATTTCTTCTAAAAAGAATGGACAACGCCCTGGACCACCTCAGCCGGGTAACAAGCCCAACCTATGATCTCCATTATCTCAAAGGCCATGTCTTTCTGGCGAAAGGTTCCGCGGAAGAGGCGGGACGTTCCTTTCAGGCCGCCCTGGAATCCGGTGTTGAGCCGGACCGGCGGAATATTGTTCTCCTGAGTCTGGCCCAGGCGCAATTTCAATTAAAAGATTATTCCCGGGCCCTCGAATCGGCCGGGCGGATCACGAAGCCGGATCCGGTCCTGGGCGCAAAACTGGATGAGTTTTACGGGAACCTGTATCTGGCGACGGGCCGGTACCAAGAGGCGGCGGGCGCCTTTGAACGCCTGTTGGGCAGGCCCGGCCCGGCGGATGCCCGTGAGGCGTTTTACGCCGCGGCTTTCGCTTATTTCAGGCTGAACGACCATGCCCGCGCCAAATCCCTGTTGGACCGGTTGCTGGCGTTGCCGTCTGTGGATACGCAGGCCCGCGCCTCCGGGCTGATTCTCATGGGAGACATTCTCGCCGCCGCGGAGCAGCCGGATGCGGCGCGCCAGCGCTACCTCCAAGCATCCAAACTGGCCCGGGAACCGGATCTGATCCACAGGGCCCACACCCATCTGATCGAAAGTTTTCTGAAGCGCGATCCGGCGGAGGCGGTACGGCAGGCCGACGCGCTGCTTCAGAGACTTGCCGCCGGCCAAAGTTTTCAATTTGTCGTAGTGTCCTTCTTTGATGCCGGACTTTATGATGAAGCCCTGGACCGCGCGCGGCGGGCAGGTTCCGCGCTGCCGGGGTCGGACACGTCCCTCGACCGGATTCTTTTTTACGGCATGCTGGCGGCCTATGAAGGCCAAAGGCACACGGATGCGCGGCGGATGTTTCAGGATCTGCTTCAAAGGCCGGCGGTTCGGTCGGACGCGGCTCTGTGGGCCTCGGACATCCTTTTCTGGCAGGCCCGATTGGCCCAGGCCGAGAAAGATCCAACCGCCGCCCGGCGGGATTATTTGGAATATTTGAATCGATTTCCCTCCGGAAAATGGAGGATGGACGCCCATTTCAGTCTGGGCGTTTTGGCCTTTGAAGAAGCCCGCTGGGAGGAAGCCGAGAGCCGGTTCGGGAGCGCATTGACGCAGGCCCGATATGTTCCGGGCGATCCCCGGAAAAACACCCTCTATTTTGCAGCCATCGACAATCTCGTATCGACCAAAGTGACCCGTCAGGATTATCCGGGCGCCCGGAATGTCCTTCTGAAAACGGTGGAATCCGAATCGGCGCTGAGGGACCACCCCGCCCTGCTCTACAACATGGGATACGTCGAGATGCTGCTGAATCGTCCCGACGTCGCCGAGAAGACGTTGTCCCGGATTTTTCAAGACAGCGCGGCCGACCGCGTGATTCTGGACAAAACCGTCCTCGTCCTTTCAGACCTTTACTATCGTTCCGAGCGAAGCGCCGATTTGAAAAGATTGCACGAGAAGCATGCGAAGGCCGTCCGGGATCCCGCGGCGCTGGCGCATATTCTCTACCGGGTTGGGATGACCTGGTTCAAGGAGGAGCAGTACGCGCAGGCCGCGGATATTTTTAAGCGGATGCCGGCGAATGCCGACACCGAACTTCGCGCTGAATCGGCGCTGAGATATGCGGACTGCCTCTACAATCGACTCCAATTTGATGCGGCCCTGAAATTTTACCTCCAGGCGGAAGAAGGCTTTCCCGGATCGGCGTGGGCCTGGGAAGCAGTCTACGCGCAGGGACTCTGCCACACAAAACTGAATCAATCGGATAAGGCCGTGGACCGGTTCGAGTCGTACTTGAGCACAACCTCGGAGGGTCTTCTGGCGCCCAACGCCGCCCTGGCGGCCGCGAAGCTGTATCTTGCCATGGATCGGCTGGACGATGCGCGGGAAAAACTCGACCGGCTCGACAAAATGCCGAATCACCGCCTTGCCCGGGAGTCGTCGAGACTGCGCGTCCGGATCGCGGAACGGCGCGGCGATCCTCAAGAACACTATGATCAGTCTGTCCGGCATCTCCGGCAATACGGGACCGATCCGGATCTGGTGCTGGCCGCGATTCAAGCCGCCTTGTCCATCGAACGCCATGATCTGGCCCTGGCCGCGCTCGATGGAGTTGATCCGGCGCAGTTCAGTCCGCCGGCGGCGGACCGGGCTGATTTTTACAAGGCGGAGTGCCTCCTGAAGCTGGGCCGGAACGGCGCGGAAGATATTTATCAGCGGCTCATCCGGTCCGCCGATACGGAAGTAAGTCTGTCCGCCAAATATCGTCTTGCGGGACTGCTCCTGGACCGCGGTGACACCGGATCAATTCTGCCGCATATCGATGAGGTGCTTCAAAAAGGCGCCGGACTTCCCTTCTATGAGGAAGCGGTGATATTCGGTATCGCGGCCGTTCATCGGGCCGGCCTGCATCGGGAAGCCGTTCGATTTTATGAAGCCTTTGGCGGCCGGCTGGCGTCGGAACCCCATCAACGAAAAGCCATGGAGGTGTACGCGTCGGCCGCCCTGGCATCCGGCGATAAGGCGAAGGCATCGGGCGCCCTTGAGCGACTTCTGGCGGCGACTGGAGTGGGCGGCGATAAAAAAACCGAGGCGAGGCTGGCGCTGGCGTCTCTCCAGGAGGATCTGGGTCAAACCGGGCGTGCCGATGAGATGTACAAGCAAATCATCAACGATCCGGCGGCCGGCGCCGCCGTTAAGGATCAGGCCCTGGACCGCCGAATGGTCCTCGCCGATGTCCGCGGCGAACGGGGCCGCCGATTTCTCGGCGAACTTCTCCGATCCAGCCTCGATCCAGACCGGGTCCGGGCCGCCTCACGCAAACTGGTGGTGGACGCGGTAACCGAAAACCGCCATCCGGATGCCGTTGGGCTGGTTCGGGAGCTGGAGCCGCATCCCAAATTTTTCGACGCCGTCGTCCAATACCACGGCGCCGTGGCCAAATTGGCCCTGGGCGACACGGACAAAGCCATGCGGGATTTTTCGGCGCTGGTCCAATCCAGATCGCCGGACACTTTTTTTACGGCGTGGGCATCGCTAAAACTCGGAGAGTACGAATCCGCAAAAAGAAATTACCGGCGGGCCGAACCGCTCCTGCGGCAAGCCTGGGACCTGCGGACGAACCTCTCGCCGGACGCGCGGCGGTTGTTGTTCAAGTGGCTAGCGGGAATTTACGTGGAGCGGGAAGACGCGGCCGGCCTCCAATTCCTGTCTGGCCAGACGCCGCCGGACGGTTCCGAGATCGAGCATCATCTGGCGCTCGGGTGGCTGGCGCATCGGGCGGGAAATCATGCGGAGGCGGTCCGGCATCTCGACGCGGTCGCAGCTGTGGGCATGCAGCCCCCGGTCAGCCGGATTTACGCCGAATCGCTGATTCAGACCAGGGAGATCCCCAAGGCCCGGCTTATTCTAGGCAAACTGGCCACCTACAGCGGGCTCCTGGCCGTCGAATCCCAGTATCGGCTGGGCCGGCTGGAGGCGGAGAGCGATCGTCCTGAAAAAGCGCTGATCGCCTATTACAATGTGTTGGACCTCTATCCTCCCGAAGAAAACCGCGGCATCGCGCCGGCGGCGCTTCTGGGCATCATCCGCATCCGGCTTGATCTGGGAGAAAAGGACAAAGCCATGGCCGCCATTCAGGAGATGACCAAAAGGTATCCGGGGTCCAAAGAGGCCGCCCAGGCGCAAAAAATACGAAAGTCCATTCGATAAGAGATGGAAAGGATGAGGTCAAACAGGCCGGCCATGCGGGAAGGCGGCGGGAGAATTTTGGCGAGGACGATGATCGCCGCTCTGGGGTTCTGTCTATGCGCGGCGGAGAGCCGCGGGGCCGAGGAGGTGGATGAATTCACGGTGATCGGAAAAGATCGGTCCGCTCCATCAGCCGCCATCGAACCCGACACCCGTCTGATTCTGCCGGCCATCCAGATTCAGCGGGACACCGCGGGCGATCCATCGCCCGCCGCCGATGTGGAAAAATATCATGAGGCCCGAACGGCGCGGCCGCCTGAGGAACTCCGCGCCAAAAAGAAACCGGACATCACCCCTGGGAAAACTTTTTTAAACGTGGGCATGCTGGTGGTTCTGACCGCGGTGATTTTGGCGCTGCTCTAGGCCGATGTCCGTCTTCCCAAACAACCGCGATGCCGCGTCGGCCCTGGCCGCCGTAATCGTTTTTTATGTTTTACTCGGTGTTCTCGCCGCGGCCCTGTATCCACCCCTCATTCCGAAGATGCGGGTCAAAGTCATCGGCCCGGCATACGATGCCGCGCCAAAACCCCGGGTTCAAAAATCGCAAAAAACGGATGGTCCGGCGCCCTCCGGCCGGCGCCCCGCGTTTTGGGATGTGACGCGTCCCGATGCATCGGGTTCACCGGCGGCGGCCACCGTTGATATGCCGGTGAGTTCCAACAAGCCCATCCCGGCGCGGCGGCCCGGACCCGCCGGGTCAGGATGGCCGGCGATGCCATTCGGAAAAGAGCCGCTGATTCTCTCGCCCCTCCCATCGGACAAGAGCGCGGCGGAATTCGCTTCGAAACGATCGCCCTCTTCGGTCGGCGGCGGCTCGCCGTCCTCGGCCGCCTCTCTTGCCGGAATTCCGCTTATTCAGTCCGCGCCTTCTCGAGGCAGATTGGTCCCGGGTGGAAATGGCGGCGGAGCCGGCGCGGCGCCCTCATCCGCCTCCGGCTTCTTCGTGCCGGCCGGGGACGGCGGCGGCGCCGGGGGCATGGGGAAATCAAAAGAAATTCCGGGCGGCGGGATTGGTCAGGGCCGATCGAAACAAACCGATGGTCAGAATCCGGCCTCCTGGGGACAGGGCCGTGACGGCGCGGGGGGCGGGTCTGATTCGGAGTCGTCCACCGGGGGCGGGAATTTGCTGAGCGGCAGCGTCACACCGATGGTGGGTACTGGCGGCGATGCCGGCCGGGAGGAAGGCGCCCGGGGATCGGGCGGCGGATCCCGGCCGGACGGGACGGGATTCTCCGTCGAAGACCTCTCGATGGGCAGCGGAGTGATCCAACTGGGATCCGGCCGGGGATTCCCGGCGCCTTCGGGGACGGGCGGCAGAAATCTTGTCCATCACCCGCATCCGGCCATCCCGCCGTGGTTCGAAAAAAAGGGGATCGAATCGGTGGGACTCTTCCGCGTTCTGATTGCGCCTTCGGGCCGGATCGAGTCGGTGGACGTCGAAAAAACAACGGGATTCAGGGAAATCGACCTGCTGTGGAAAAATGCCGTCGCGGAATGGAAATACCATCCCGCGGAAACGTGGGACACCCGCTATATCCGGGTCCGGGTGAATCTTGACTGACCGGTTTGTCAGAACCGGAAGAGAAACGTCATCCGGTGGGCCTGATCGTCCAGGATTGTAAACGGGACAAAGGCGTAGTCCAGGCTGATTTTTCCATACCGGATGCCCAGTCCTGCCGCCAGATCCCCGCTTTTCTCAATGAGTGCGTTGTAACCGGCGCGAAGGGCGAGCGTGCGGTGGAACCAGTATTCGACGCCCGCATTGACGTGGATGTTGGCGTCCTTCCTCCGGCCGATGTCCAGCAGGATGTTGAACCTGTCCTGGGAAAAATATTTTGTCAGAAAAATCCCGGCCTTGAATCCGCGGGGCAGGTCCTCCTTCTCCTTCATGAATTTTATCTGGGTGCCAATGTTCGTCACCGCCAATCCCCAGGCGGCGATGTCAAACCAGGGGACATTCATCGAGTGGATTGCTCCCAAATCCGCGGCGTAGGCGGTGGCCTGGATGGATTCAATGCTCTGCCGGATCCATTTTACGTTTGCGCCGAAATTGATGTTCCGACTGCACCGCCACCCGTAGCCGACCGAGGCGGCGAAATCGTACGCATCGAACGTGCCGAGTCCCACCACCGGCTGCGCCGTGGCGCCGGCGCCGGTCACGCCGGTCCGGTCTTGAGATCCGGTCTGGAGATGATTGAAGCCGACGCCCAGATTTCCGTTTTTGATCCTTCGATTCAACGCCAGCGTCGACTTGCGGATGTCCGCGAAACGAATGTCATATTCGGCCATCAGGACCGTTCCGTCGATGCTGGCCAGTCCGGCCGGATTGAAAAAAATGCCTGAAATATCCCCCGGTACCGCCACGCCGGCGCCGCCCATGGCCACCGACCGGGCGCCGGCGGGATCCGTCAGAAATACGGCGGCGCTGACTCCGGTCCGACTGCGGGCGGCGGCGGAGACGCAGGAGGCCAGGCACAGGACAATCAAAAATCCGAGACAGATTCGATATCGGTTCATCGGATAATCGAAAACTTTCCCACGGCCCGCTCCCCGTTCGGCAGCCGGATGAGATAGACGTAGACTCCGCTGGCGACGCGCTGTCCGCCCCGGTTTGTGACGTCCCAGTTGAGGATGCCGCCGGCGTCGGTGGTGACCTCGGCTTTGGTGAGATGGGTCCCGAGGACGTTGAAAATCTCCAGGGTCGCTCCCTTCGGAAACCCCGCGGCGCCGTTGCCGCTCTTGATGCCGAAATAAATCCCGCTGCCGCTCGTCCCCGTCTGGTCGTCGCCGTCGTTGGGTTTGAAGGGATTCGGAAAGACGATGACGCCGGATCCGAGAGAATTCAGGATGCCGGGGCCGACGGAGAAAATTCGGAAGATGCTGAAGTGCGGCGTGGCGGCGGTAACGGTGTTGCCGGCGGCGTTGACGGTTTGGGACCCCGAAAGGACCTCCCACACGGGAGGATTGACAGTTTCGTTCAAGGTAAAAACTTTGAGCGTGGTTTCCTGATCCGCGGTCAGGCCGGCGGGATCGTAGGGAATGGTGATTTGAATGTCGGCGGCCGGCTGATTCGAGACATTGATTTCCGTCACGGACTGATCGAGCCTGCTTCCCGCGATTTCCCGGATCTGCGTTGCGATCGCCGAGATGTTGTTGTTGGCGGCGGTGACGCTGGTTTTCGATGTGTCGCTGAGGAAATTGACCGAGACGATGGAAATCACGGTGTTGGCCGGAAAACTGCTCAAGCTTCCGACGGAGATCCCGCCCGACGTGATCTGCGTCTGCCCCGCGGTCGACTGTTTCAAATACACCGTCGCAGTCTCCGCGCCGCGCGTGTCCGCCACCGCCTGCAGGGTTGAGGTCACGACACTGAGGGGCCGGCTTTCCGCCAGGACGATGACGACGGCTCCGACCCCCGCGCCGCTGCCCGGGACGGTCGCTTCATACAGGATGGTGGTGTCCGCCGAGGCGCCCAGGGTGAATGTGTCAGTCCGGGAAATCAAGTTGAATTGACTGGCAATGTTTTCGCCGGACGCATTCCGGATCGCCAGGTCGGTCGAATCGGGGGAAATCCGCAGGCTCACGTTACCGACGTTCCGGACGCTCAATTTGATTAGAAATGTCTCCGGAAGGCCGTCGGTGTCCAGCGTAAAACCGGAAGTGGCCGCTGGCGTGGAGGCCGGAATCGTGGTGAAGGTTTCCGCGTCAATGCCGGGATTGGGCTGCGTGGAGGTGTCCACATAAAAAGAGTAGCTGTCGGAATAAGGCCCCTGATTGCCGAGCCGGTCTATGGCCCGTACCCGCCAGTAATAGGTATCGCCTGCAAGTCCGGGGCTGACGGTCCGGTCGGTCAATGTTCCGGCCACGGAATCGGAAAAATTCAGCGTTGAAAAGTCCGGCGCGTTTGAAACTTCCATCGCATAGGTGTCGATCCCGACGCTGTCGGCAGTCGCCAGCCACGACAGATTCGGCGCGGTTTCCACGGTGCTGGAACCGTTCGCCGGAAGGGAAAGAACGACCCGGCCGGTGACGGTATCCACGACGAAACTTCTTGAGGAGGCGGCCGAACCGACGTTGCCCAGCCGGTCCACCGACCGGACACGCCAGAAATAGGTGTCGTTGTACAATCCGGTCACGGTGTCCGACGCGTTGGGATGCGACACGGTGTCGGCGAATACAAAAATTGTAAAAGACGCGGCGTTTGAAACCTCGATTACGTAGGAATCGATGCCGGAGGAATCGTCGGTTACCAGATTCCAGGCAACCACAATCTGAATCTGGGTCGTCTCGTGCCCGCCGGCCGGGGCGGCTAGAACAACCGACGAGGCCATCGTGTCGACCCGGAACGTCCGCGCGGTCCAGGCGGCGCTTCGATTGCCCAGCCGGTCGACCCCCCGAACACGCCAGAAATAGGTGTCGTTGCAAGGCGCGGTGATCGTGTCCTGCGTGACGGGGCTGTCCACCGTGTCCGAGAAAACAGTCGTTGTGAATGCGGAGGTGGTGGAGACGTCAACCGTGTAGCTGTCGATCTCCGTGCTGTCCGATGAGACAGCCTGCCAGGTCACGACGAAAGAGAAGGCGGTGGTTTCGTGGCCGTCGGCCGGAGAAACCGGGGTAACGGTTTCGACGGAGGTGTCGACCAAAAAGGATCGGACCTCCGGGACCGGACTGGTGTTGCCGACATGGTCAATGGCCAACACCCGCCAGAAGTACGTGTCGTTATAGAGCCCTGTCAGCGCGCTCTGGGTGATCGACGCGGCGACAGTGTCAACGAAAGTAAAAATGGTGAAGGAGGAGGTGTTGGAGACCTCCACCCGGTAACTGTCTATGCCGACGCTGTCCGATGTCACGGCGGCCCAGGTCACGGTCAGCCCGGCGTTGCTGGTTTCACCTGCGTCCGCCGGACTGAGAATCGTCACATTGCTGACCCGGGTATCCAGGAAAATCCAGCGGCTGGCCGATGTGTCCCGGTTCCCGGCCTGATCCACCCCGGAGACGCGCCAATAGAAGGTGTCTTCCGACGGCAGGGAGAATTTGAAGCTCGTGGCGGTCGTGTCAACGACGCTGTCGGTGAAAGTTTCGAAGGACGGACTTCTGGATATCTGCCAGGTGAAAGTTTCCGTGTTGTCCTGCGTGCCCCACTGAAACTCGACGGTGACCGCCCGGGTTTCGTGTCCTGTGTCCGGAGAAACCAGTTTTACTTTGGTGGACGTGTCCGTGAGGCCGAAGGAGATGATGGTGTACGTACCGCGATTGTCCAGATTGTCAATGGCCCGTATCCGGAGAAAATATGTGTCGCTGAGGAAATCCGTCTTGGTGAATGTCGTGTCGGACCCGGCCACCGTGTCACTCGAGAAGAGAGTCGTGAAGGCGCTGGTGGTGGAAATTTCGATGGCGTACGAATCCACGCCGCTGCTGTCGGCGAGGGCCTGCCACTGCAGGTTCAGGGTACTGCTGATTTGCGCCTGATCCAGGGGCGAAATCACCGTCACGCTGTCAACCAACGTGTCCGTCAGAAACCCTCTCGCCGTCGCGAACGTCCCCTGGTTCCCCAGATTGTCGATCGCCCGGATCCGCCAGTAGTAACTGTCGTTGTACAGCCCCGGGATCGTGTCGCTCGTGAGCAAAGCGTCCAGCGTATCCGTGAACACCAGGTTCGTGAAGGCCGTGTTCTTCGCAACCTCCACCGCGTACGTGTCGACCCCCACGCTGTCCGACGTCGTCCACCCCACGAGGAAATTGATCGCCGTCGTCTCGTGCCCGTCCGACGGGTACGACAGAGTCACCGTAGTCACGATCGTGTCTATCACATATCCGCGCGCGGAGGAGTTGGGGCCGGCGTTTCCCAGGTCGTCGACAGCCCGGACCCGCCAATAGTAGGTGTCGTTGTACAGGCCCGTGACCGTGTCCTGGGCGAGCGCCTGATCCACGGTGTCCGCAAAAACGAAGGTTCCGAAATTCGACTGGTTTGAAACCTCCACCACATAACTGTCGATCCCCACTGAATCCGCCGCCACGGCGCTCCACACCACCACGGGCTTCGCGTTCGTCGTCTCGTGCCCGTCCGCGGGCGACACGACCGTGACCTGCGCCACGAGGGTGTCCGTCACAAATCCGCGCGCCGCGCCGAACGATCCCTGGTTGCCCAGATCATCAATCGCCCGCACCCGCCAGTAGTAGGTGTCGTTATACAGGCCGGTGAGGGTATCGCTCGTCAACACGCCGTCGATCGTGTCCGTGAACGTCAGGTTCGTGAAGGCCGTGTTCTTCGACACCTCCACCGCATACGTGTCGATTCCGACGCTGTCACTGGTCGTCCACCCCACGAGGAAATTGATCGCCGTCGTCTCGTGACCATCCGACGGGTACACCAGCGTCACCGCGTACACAATCGTGTCCGTCACAAAACCCCGCGCCGGCCCGAACGTCCCTTGGTTCCCCAGATTGTCGATCGACCGCACCCGCCAGTAGTAACTGTCGTTGTACAGCCCCGTGATCGTGTCGCTCGTGAGCAAAGCGTCCAGCGTGTCCGTGAACACCAGGTTCGTGAAGGCCGTGTTCTTCGCAACATCCACCGCGTATGTGTCGATCCCCACGCTGTCACTGCTCGTCCACCCCACGAGGAAATTGATCGCCGTCGTTTCGTGCCCGTCCGACGGGTACACCAGCGTCACCGTATTCACGATCGTATCTGTCACAAACCCCCGCGTGTCCGAGTACGGGCCTTGGTTCCCCAGATCGTCGATCGCGCGCACACGCCAGTAATAACTGTCGTTGTAAAGTCCCGTGATCGTGTCGCTCGTCAGAAGCCGGTCCAGCGTGTCCGTGAATACCATGTTCACGAACGTCAGGTTCTTCGCCACCTCCACCGCGTAACTGTCCACCCCCACGCTGTCCGATACCGCCGTCCACCCCGCCAGGATGTTGATCGCCGTCGTCTCGTGGCCGGTCGACGGGTACGACAGCGTCACCGCGTCCACGATCGTGTCCGTCACGAATCCCCGCGCCGTACCGAACGATCCCCGGTTCCCCAGGTTGTCGATCGCCCGCACCCGCCAGTAGTAGCTGTCGTTGTACAGCCCCGTGATCGTGTCGCTTGTCAGAAGTCCGTCGAGCGTGTCGCTGAACACCAGAACGCCGAAGTCGCTCGTCCTCGACGACTCAATCGCGTATGAATCGATCCCCACGCTGTCCAGGACCGCCTCCCACGACGCAACCACCGCGATCACGGTCGTCTCGTGGCCGTCCACCGGCGCCGTCACAGTCACACCGTTCACGAGGGTGTCCGTCACGACAAACCCACGCGCCGACCCGAACGCGCCGGGGTTCCCAAGGTTGTCAATTGCCCGCACGCGCCAGTAGTAGCTGTCGTTGTACAGCCCCGTGATCGTGTCGCTCGTCAGGAGTCCGTCTATCGTGTCGGTAAACACGAAGGTGGTAAATCCGGCCGTCCGCGACACCTCGATCGCGTAACTGTCCACGCCCACGCTGTCCGACACCGCAAGCCACGTCGCCACCACCACGACCGCCGTCGTCTCGTGGCCGTCCGCGGGCGTCGACAGCGTGACTGCATTCACCAGAGTGTCCGTCACAAATCCCCGCGCCGCCGAGTTGGGACCTGCATTGCCAAGATGGTCAATGCCCCGGACGCGCCAGTGGTAACTGTCGTTGTATAATCCTGTGATCGTGTCCTGTGTGATCGCGGCGTCGAGCGTATCGGCAAATACAAACTGGATAAATCCGGACGTGTTGGATGCTTCCAATACGTAACTGTCCAGCCCGACGCTGTCGGACGCGATCTTCAACCAGCTGACGACAACGGCGGTCTGGGTCGTCTCATGCCCGTTCGGAGGCGCGGCGGCGGTGGTCTGAAGCACCCGGGTGTCCAGCAGTATCCACCGGGGTTCGGAGGTGTCTTCGTTTCCGGCGGCATCCTGGCCGAGGATTCTCCAGTAGAATGTATCCTCGTCGGGCAGGCTGTATCTCAGGGAGGTGGCCGATGTGTCCACCACGCTGTCGGAAATAACGGAAAACGCGGCGGTTTTTGAAATCTGCCAGGTATAAGTTTCCGTGTTGTCCTGGGTTCCCCATTTGAAGTCGATCTGGACGGCGTTCGTTTCGTGACTGGTGTCCGGAGAAATCAGCGTCACGCGGGTCATGGTGTCCACAAGGACAAAGGATTTGATGGTATAGGCGCCCCGGGTGACGAGGTTGTCGATCGCATGCATTCGAATGAAATAGGTGTCGCTGACCAGATTGTTTTTGAGGAAGCTGGTCTCCGTTCCGTCTCTCGTGTCTGAAGAATATAGAACGGCAAACGAGTCCTGGTTGGAGATGTCCAGGACATAGGAATCGATGCCGGAACTGTCGGCCAGAGGCGCCCACTCGACTTCGAGCGTGGTATTGATGACGACCGATCCCAGCGGCGTGGTAATGTCCACGGTGTCAACGTCCGTGTCCGTAAGAAATCCGCGGACAGCCGAGTTCGTCCCGACGTTGCCCAGGTCGTCGATCGCCCGCACCCGCCAGTAGTAGCTGTCATTGTATAATCCTGTAATCGTGTCGCTCGTCATTACCCCGTCGATGGTGTCGGCAAACACGAAGGCTGCGAAACCGCTTGTCCGAGACACCTCCATCGCGTAACTGTCCACTCCCACGCTGTCCGTCGCCGCCGACCACGACGCCACCGGCTGTGACGCCGTCGTCTCATGTCCGTCTGCCGGCGCCGTCAGGCTCACTTGCGCCGCAATCGTATCTGTCACAAACCCGCGCGCCGTCGAATACGCCCCGCTGTTGCCCAGGCCGTCCACCGCCCGCACCCGCCAGTAGTAGCTGTCGTTGTACAGACCCGTGATCGTGTCGCTCGTCAGAAGCTGGTCCAGCGTGTCCGTGAATACCATGTTCACAAACGTCAGGTTCTTCGCCACTTCGATCGTGTAACTGTCCACTCCCACGCTGTCCGCGTTCGCCGTCCATCCCACCAATATGTTGATCGCCGTCGTCTCGTGGCCGTCCGTCGGGTAAGACAGCGCCACCTGGTTAACAATCGTGTCCGTCACGAATCCCCGCGTGTCCGAATACGGGCCTTGGTTCCCCAGATCGTCGATCGCGCGCACTCGCCAGTAGTATGTGTCGTTATAGAGGCCGGTTAGGGTGTCGCTCGTCAACACGCCGTCGATCGTGTCCGTGAACGTCATGTTCGTGAATCCCGTGTTCT